>NZ_JALOCP010000050.1:0-50655 GCF_030511745.1 Paraburkholderia sp. SECH4 | reverse complement strand
GTCCTCGGCTACGTTCGCGATGACCGCCGAGCTTCATTAATCAGCGTTTCCCTAGAGGACCGGTAATGACGAAAACAGATCAAGCCGCAATTGAAGCCAACGCCGATGACCGATTGATTTCTCACGGCGGCAACGCGAAGACCGGGTATGAAGACCGGCTGCGGACCATCGTCGAGAGATTGCGCGGCGCGGGAGACATACCCGGCGCCACCGTCGAGCAACAGATCGCGCTCGCGAACGAGTTGTCCGGCTTCGAACTCGGCAGGTTTCTGCTCGAGCATCGCGGCTTGAATGCTGACTGGACGCATCGGCTGGTCACGTATCAAGCCGGCGCGGCTGCGCCCGTCGCAATGACCGCGCTGGAATCGCGGATTTTCGACACGCTGCCGGCGGTGCTCGCGACACGCGAACGCTTCGGCATTTTCCGTCGTACGCTGCAGGCACTGCTGGCGCCGGGGATGGTGCTCGCATCGGTTCCGTGCGGCGTGATGGGCGAATTGCTACTGCTCGACTACACGGGGCTGGAAGACATCGAACTCGTCGGCGTAGATCTGGATCAGGCCGCGCTGGATCACGCGGCCGCGCTCGCCGGTGAACGAGACCTCTCCGTGCGCGTATCGCTGCATCGCAAGGACGCATGGTCGTTGGGCGTCCATCGCGGCTTCGACGTATTGACGAGCAACGGCCTGAACATCTACGAGCCCGACGACGGCCGTGTCGTCGCGCTGTATCGCTCGTTTTTCGATGCGCTCAAGCCGGACGGAAAGCTCGTCACGAGTTTCCTGACGCCACCGCCCACGCTGTCGCCGGAGTCGCCGTGGGACATGGCGCAGATCGACCGTGAAGTGCTTGCGCTTCAGCATCTGCTCTTCGTGCGCATCATCGAAGCGCAATGGAGCGCGTTCCGCACTCATGCGCAAACCGATAGCCAACTTCGCGAAGCCGGTTTCGTGGATATCGAGTTCATCGACGACCGCGCGCGCATGTTCCCGACTGTGGTCGCGCGCAAGCCGCTATGATACGGCGCGCGTTCAGCGCAACGTGAGTCGTGCACCGCGGCGGATATGCTGTCCGGCACGACCGCTTCCTGAAATCGACACCTACCGCGCGTGGCTGGACACAGCGGCGAGCGTCACGCGTTCAGCCGCCTTCAATGCTTCGTAAGTGAGCTTGTATTCCGGCGCGCGACGGGCGGCTTGCGAGTGCTTCAGCGCATCGCGCACGGTCGATCCGTCCGCTGTTTTCAGCAACGGATTCGCCCCGCCCGCGAGCAACGCACGAACCACGTCGAGCTTGCCGAGCGTCGCGGCAAGATGCAACGCCGTCGTGCCCGTGTCGGAATGCACGGCGTCGATTTCCGTCACCGATGGCAGCATTGCTTCCACAGTGCGCCGGTCGCCCGAGCGCGCGGCCCAATGCAACGGACGATACCCCGCGCGGTCGGGCGCATTCGCATCGGCCCGCACAGCGATCAAGGCCGCAACGGAACCGGCGCTCGCACTCGCGGCCGCGACGTGCAGTGGCGCGAGCCCGGAGGTGTCCGCCTGATCCGCTGGCACGCCGTGTTCGATCAGCGCGCGAGTCAATTGCGCATCGCCCGCGGCCGCCGCGATATGCAGATGATTCCAGCGATATGTCGGATGCACCCAGCCGGCCTTGAACGTGCCTTGGCTCGCCGCATCGCGCAAGCCTTGAACGAAAGGTCTCGCCGCTGTTCGCGTGCGCATCGCGGTGACGCCCTGCCATTGCGATTCGAGCGCTCCTGGCTCAACCGGGAAATATGCGCCACGCACGGCGGCAAGATTCGCGGCATCGCGCAACTCGCCGACCTGCGCACCGCCCTGCGTGAGCCGCGCGCCGTATTGCGCGCTCGTCAGCGGCGCCTTGCCGGCGGCCGCCTGCGACGCTGGATCGTGACAGTGCGCCTCAATGCTATCGATCAATCCATCGCGGTATTGATTGATCGACTTATGCAAATCGGCCAGTTCGGGCGTGGTCGCCGTGAGATGCGTGACGAGCGGCGTCCAGCTAGCGAGGAACTCGGCTAGCGCCTTGCCGCCGTCGCGCAATTCACCTCTGATGATCCGCGAGCACGCTGCTTTCAACGCGTCGTCCGAGAGTCCTTCGATCACGACACCGGCGTCGTGCGTCGATGCGCCGTCCGTGTGCGGAATCGGCAGCTCGAGGGTTTCGCGTAACGTTTCGCGAGCGCGCAAGACGACCTCGACGCCTTCGTCGTTTCCATACCCTCGCCCGCTTGCGGACGTGAGCGCGTAGGCGTCCACCTGGCCGAGCCGGTACATGCCGCGGCCAAGCAAAAACAATTGGCCTGCATCGAATGCGCCACGGCTCGCATGATGCGCCTGACGGGCGGTCTGCACCTGCTGCCACATCAGCAGCGCGCGATCCGCGCATTCGGTCAGACCTTCGCGCATGTGGTCGATGCAGGTCTTGAGGAGCGCGCCATCGCCGGACATCTCCTGGCCGAGCGCCGCCACGTCGTGGTGGAATGCGGCCTTGGCGCTACGAGGCAAGGTTCTGTCGATCCGGCTCGCCCAATTCGACATCACGTTCCGTTCATCGGATGTCAATGGGCGTCCCGGAACCGGTGCGGGATAGTCCGGTCGGGCATCGCTCACGGCGAAGATGATTCCAGGTATCGGCGGGCGCGACAGGCCGTACTCGGCCGCGAGGTCCACTGGTTCCGGCATGGTGGGAGCCGTCGAACTGCCCGCTGCCGTCGCGGGCCTTGGTGCACCCGTTGATGTGGCGGCTATGCGGGCATCTGTGCCTGCGCCACCCGGTCGATGCAGCGAAGCCGGCAGGTTGCCGTGCAACTGGGGACGCTGCCGGGGTTGCTGCTGATGCCGCTGTGCGCGCATGGACGACGGCGTCAGCGCCGCAAACAGTCCCGCAGCGCGGCTGCGCAGCGGTGAACGTCTACGTGACGGCGCGCCAGACGACGTCGATCCCGATTGATCGTACTCCGCAGCATCGGCTGCGGCACTCGTGAAGGGCGCGGAGGGGCTATCGACACGTTTCATGGCTGTCCTGAGATCGGTTTGGCGTACCGGTCAGCGATGCAACCGGTCGACAACGCACCACGGCACAAACGCGCAACGCGAGTGACGCTGCGCGCGCATGGACTTGCAGGCGGATCACGAAAGCGACGTCTCCTGAATACGCGCCAAGTATCGCAAGCGCCGCGCGGCACACGATCGAGAGTCGGCGAAATCCGTATTCCTTCAGCGAACCGGTTCAATGAAGCCCGAACGGCAGGCTTGTTTCGCAGCGAGCGGCTGTTCGGCAACACACAGCGCTGTTTCGCCTTCGTCGCCGCCTATTCGCCGCATCTTCGTTGCTTGCGTATTGTCGGCGGCCACAATCGACTCGTCATAGGCTCATACGTCGCGGATTTTTCTGGTTTCGCGCGGCGGCATCGGTGAGCCACCGCCCGACCAAAGGAAACATATGGTTCAGCCGATTCGATCCTCGCAACGACCTCACGACGTGCCGGAGCACGAAGCCGCAACGACCGGAGCAACTGGAGCACCAACCGGCGCGCAACGGGAACGCAGCTTGCGCGCCGGGGCGAACCCGCTCATCGCCAGCTACCCCCCCCCCCCCCCCCCCCCCCCCCCCCCCCCCCCCCCCCCCCCCCCCCCCCGCAGCAACGGTCCGAACCCGCGAACCGTGCCATCGCGCTCGGGGCAAGGCAACGCGATATCGATGCGATACTCGCATTCGCCGATGAAATCCGTGAGATCGAGACCCAGTTACTCGCGCTGAAGGCCCCCGCACAATCCGACGCGCCCGATGCCCCGCCAATGTCGCAGGCCGAAGTGCAGCAGGTCATTGCGCGGCTCGAAGCGCGCAATGACATCGCGCAGCGCAGCGTCGATACGCTCGGCAAACAGTGCGAACGCGCGCGCGCGGTTGTCGAAAAGCTGAATGCGTCGCTCGAAGAAAAGTCGAGCCGCCTCGAACAATTGCATGAAGCCCGTACCGCCGACGCGCCGGTCGCAAGCATCGCGGCACGGCCGCCGCAAGCCGGCACGAGCCGCGCCGAACTGCGCGCCGCGCACGAACAACGTATCGCCGCATTGGGGCAGAAAGTCCATCTGCTAAAGAGCAGCCGCAGCAACGCGGCGCGCGAAGTGCAAGCCGTGGCGAGCCGCGATACGCTGCGCGCTTTGGGAGACGTCAGCACCTTCGAAATGATCGACCACGTGAGTCCCGAACTCGCGGACAAGGTCACCGAATGGCTGCACGGCCTGCAGCCCGTGCAAGGCCGGCTGTCGCGCCGTCCGCCGGATCCCGAGCGTCAGTTTCAGGAATCTTTCGACACTGCGCTCGATCACATTGTGCAAAGCGGTGCCGCAGAACCGCAAGTCAAGCCGGAAGACGCGTTGCAGGCGTTCATGGCGCTCGTGTTGCATCCCCGGCTCAAACCGTTGTACCCCGTCGTCGAGCGCTTGCTGGTGGAGGATTTCGCCCGCAGCTTGCGCGTGTCGACGGTTGCGCGGCGGCAAGGTAAAACAATGGACCACATGAATGGGTTTCGCCGCTGGCTCGGTGTGACGCCCGCGCAAATCGCCACGCGCGAGGTGCTGCGGGTGTTCAAGAACGCGCAGCATAATCTGCAGGCCGCCGTGCAACGTCAATCGTCCGGCGTGACCTTCGGCGAGGTGCGCCTGATAGGTCCTAACATCGCGCGCGCGGCCGGGCAGGTCGAGACCGTGACCACCGCGCTCACCGCGAATCGCGCGGCGTTTCAGGCCATGATCGAGGCGGTGGAGAAACAGTTCGCGAAGCTCATCGACATCGACGACATCGAAGCACTGGGTCAACATGTGGCGCCGAAACTCGACGCCTACTACAAGGACAGGATTGCAGAAGTGAACGCCGAGCGCACCAGGCTCACGCGCGAGGGCATGCCGAAAGCGAAAACAGGTGAGTCTCTTTCGGTCGGAACAGGCGCAAGCCATGGCGATATCGATCAACTGGAAATTCGCATTGGACGTCTGCAAGGCGAGATACTTCAATACGCGGAACAGCACAAGAAGGAGTTCGAGCACTACGCGAAGCTCAGCACGCGTCACATGACCGTATCCGACGAAGTCGAGGATGTCGGGCAGCAACTATCGGTGCATCGCCAGACACTGAAGCATCTGCGCGAAGGAAGCAAAACGCAGATGCGCGAGCGCGCGGCGCGCGGCGACCAGGGCGAACAACTCGAAGACCGCCTTCGCCAACTGTGGGACAAAGTCACGCGCGAGCCCGCGCTATCGCTAGTGATCTCGCGCGGCGCGCTGGAACGTGTGGTCAAGGTGCACGTCGGGCAGACCCCGGAACAGATGCGCACGCGAATGAGCAAGGTGATGCGCACGGGCACCTTCGTTTCGCGTGCCGGTGTGCTGCGCGTGATTGCCGAAGTCGCGCGTCATGAGATCGAACAGCCTCAGTCGGCGCTCGTTGCGCAAGACCGCGATGCATTCGAGCGCATTGCGCAAGGCTATCCGCGCGGGCGCATCGACGCGCTCTGCCATCATGGCCGGACCATAGGCCACGGCGTGCGCAACAGTGCGCGCGGTGTCGAGGAATCGCGTACTGGCACGAGCCAGTACGCGCTCGAATGGATACGCGGCCAGGGCGCGCGTATCAGCCATTTGCATCCGTGGATATCGCCGTATTAAAGCGCGTGACGCGCATCGGATATGCAGAGTCGGCCGCGAGACATGCCAGCGCGTATGCGGTTCGCCGTGGCCGTTGCAGCGCTTCGCGGATGCCATCCGTGCGGCCAAGGTCGCGTTCGAGGACAACACGATGCCGATGCCGCTCGCGACGGCTACGGTCGCGAGTCAATGATCGGCCTCTGGGCGCGCACAGGCGGTAAGGCGCCGCGAATGCATGATCATTGGCCCCGCTTGATTTATCGACTCGTCTTCACTATGTTGCCCAGATCCAGCCCGTCTAGTGGAGTCCGTCATTGAACAGACTCCACAGCATGTCCTGTTCGATATCCCATGCCCTGTTGACTGCAAGTGATGCCTCGATATCGTCAACTACGATGACGACCTGGCTGTGTCGATCGGTGTACAGGACTTCGATATTGATACCAGCTTCGGCCATTCTGCGCATAAAGTGGCTGAACTGTCCTCCTATGGATTGATTGAGTCTCGGGATGAGCACATCTCGTTCGGACAATACTTGTATGTTTGCGGCGAGAAGCGCACGACGGGCACTGGATACGTCCTTAACAAGGAAATGTCCCACGCCACATCCGTCAACAACAAACACGCCGCCACCTTCAATGCGCACACCTGCTCTGTCAAGAGCGTCGGTCATTTCCGCGAGGGTACCAGGACGGTCCACTAAAGCAATTGCCAGGTTCTTCATGGAAAAGTTCTCAACCGCCCTTCTTCGCCACGAAGGAATCCCTGGCGCCCGGCTTCAGCACTACATATGCACGCCTCCACGGCTGATCGTCGATCAGGCGCCATTTGTGGCCGATGCCGATATTGTCCTCGGCGAGCAGGACATCTCCGGGTCGCACCACGAATGTCTCCCCCTCACGGGTAGTGAATTCAAGCGTTCCCGACAGCGTAATCACGTATTGCGACTCCGGGGCAGTGTGCCAACCGTACGAGGCGTGCGCGGGCGTTTCCTTAAAATGGATGGCGACTACATCAGTGCGATCCATTTGGTCTATCGTGCCTTCAAGCACATGCGATGCATTATCGGACCCAGTGTAAAGCTTGAACGCCCGTACCCCAGCATCCACCGAAGTGCTTGCTCCCGTGGTCGCAGCGACAGCACTACGAGCCCCCGAAATGCTCGCGCCCGCAGTCACGGCGACAGCCCCGACACCCAAGGCGCGAAGCAGACCGCGCCTGCCTTTCGGTAGGTTCATTGCGCTCGCCTTCATTAACCGTTTCATGATGTTCCTCTCTGGCTGTGATACTCGCGATGAAACACGACAGGGATGCTGCGGCTCGCGCGCCGTTCCCTTCGTGTTCCTTCGTTCCAATGCGGATCGGGACATACCTATCCCGATCGGTTCAGCTATCGCAAACGCCTCACCGTCCGTACTGCGGCAGGACGCTTGAGAGCGCCCATGGCGCTTATAGCGCCATGTCAGCCGCAGCCTCGTTCGGCCGGGACGCACCCGCTCCCGCGGTCGAACGCGGCGCGACGGAGGGATCGATCTGCGGCGGCGGCGTCAGCCGCAGCACGTCGCTGGTATAAGTCCATTCCTGGTAGACCATGGCCGGGCTGTCGTTGAGCCTCGTTCCGTAACTCGGCACGATCTGCCGGATCTTTTCTTGCCATGCCGGAGTCGCGACCTTGTCCTTGAACACCTTCTCGAGCAGGCTTAGCATGATCGGCGCAGCGGTCGAGGCACCCGGCGACGCGCCCAGCAGACCGGCGATACTGCCATCCTGCGAACTCACGATTTCCGTACCGAGCTTGAGGACGCCGCCCTTCGCACCGTCGCGCTTGATGATCTGAACGCGCTGACCGGCTTGCCACAGGCGCCAGTCTTCCTTCTTCGCCTGCGGGAAGTATTCCTTCAGGGCATTGAAGCGATCGTCATCCGACAACATCAGCTGATCGGCCAGGTATTCGACCAACGGAAACTCGTCGATGCCCACATGCACCATCGGCACGACGTTATGCACATTGGTGCTGCTCAGGAGATCGAGGTACGACCCGGTCTTCAGGAATTTGGTCGAGAATGTCGCGAACGGTCCGAACAGAATGATTTTCTTGCCGTCGATGATGCGCGTGTCCAGGTGCGGCACCGACATCGGCGGCGAACCGACGGAAGCCTTGCCGTAAGCCTTGGCCAGGTGCCGGCTCACGATCTCCGGCTTGTCCGTCACCAGGAACGAACCACCGACGGGAAACGCACCGTAGTCTTTGGCTTCCGGGATACCCGATGCCTGCAGCAGGTGCAGCGCACCACCGCCTGCACCGATGAACACAAACTTCGCGTCCACGTCCTGCCCGGAATCACCGGTCTGGGTCTTCACGTAGGACACTCGCCACGTACCATCGGCATTGCGTTTGATGCTTCGTACTTCACTGGAGAGCGAAAGCGTGAAATTGGGCTGGCTCTGCAGGTATCCGACGAACTGGCGCGTAATCTCGCCGAAGTTCACGTCGGTGCCCACGGGGGACCAGGTCGCCGCGACCTTCTGCGCGGGGTCGCGCCCCTCCATCATCAGCGGAACCCACTGCCTGATCTGGTCGAAATCGTCCGAGTACTTCATACCGCGGAACAACGGGCTCGCCTGCAGCGCATCGTAGCGTTTCTTGAGGAAACGGACGTTGTCGTCTCTCCAGACGAAGCTCATGTGCGGAGTCGAATTAATGAACGATCGCGGATTCCTGAGCACGTCGTTCCTGACCTGCCAGGCCCAGAACTGGCGCGACACCTGAAAGGCCTCGTTGATTTCGACGGCCTTCGAAATGTCGATCGTGCCGTCCGGCTTCTCGGGCGTGTAGTTGAGTTCGGCCAACGCGGAATGTCCCGTGCCCGCATTGTTCCAGCCATTCGAGCTTTCCTTGGCCACGCCGTCGAGGCGCTCGATCATCATCATCGACCAGTCGGGCTGGAGCTCATGCAGCCATACGCCCAACGTCGAACTCATGATGCCGCCGCCCACCAGCAGGACATCGACCTTTTTCGTCTCGCCGGCTTGCGCGGAAAGCGCCGTCACGGAAAGAATCAACCCCAATAACACTGCTCTTGTCGTCTTAACCACTGTGAACAATCCTTCTCAATATGCACAAAATCTTTGTCGAGGTTTCGAATTGGACGCCTCATGGCCTTATGGCCGTTCTTCGTGCAACAACTCGCCCAGCCGGCGCCCCGATCAGGAATGCGACGGCGTTGCGACCTGACCGGCTGGCACCTGCCTGCAGCCGGTGGTACTGCTCAGGTGCACGGGTGACGGTTTGCTGGTCGCTTCGCCACCACGCATGCGCTTGATGGCGGCCGCAATATCGCCGCGGCGATGAGCCGCGGCATTCTGCGGTGATTGCGTCGACCGGTGCGGCGCGTGTTGGGCTGGCGGGTTCATCAATTCCTCGCCTGTCACGTACGGTGCCGTGATGCTAGGTCGCCAACGCCGTCGAAAGAGCGCAAGAGGCCGAAAACCTGGCCCTCGATGCGAACGTTCATGCTTCACGCGTGCTGCGCGGCTCCGCCAATCGATGTATCGTTACGTCGATTGCCGCGGGTCTCACCGACTGCGATCCGCAGCCTGTCAACTATGATGAATTGCTGAATACCCTTCGATACATGAAATCTCTGAAGCGCTCGACCCGTGCAGGCGACCCGCGCGACGTCGACGGCGATGTGCCCCGGCTCGCACTCACTTGTCCGCCGGAACAGTTTGTCGCGCTGCTCGAAAAGCACTTCGGGCAGATTCGCGACTACTGCGCGCAACTCGACCTGTGTCTGTCCGAACGCCGCTATGCGGACGCGCTGACGATCGCTCGCCGGCTGACCGGCACGGCGCAATGCCTCGGAACATCGGGCGACGACATCGCCGCGTTGCGCGAATACGAACACGCGCTCGAACTCGAGCCGACCGACGCCATCGAGCGGGCCGCCGGCAACGCGCAAATCGTCGCCTTCCGCCTGTGCGTCGCCATCAAGGACGCAATCGCTGATCAGTCGGCGAAGCGCGACTGTTGCAATTGACGCATCATTTCCCACACGCAGACTTCGGCGCGTGCGCTCATATCGTCCCAGGCGCCGGAATGGGGCGCTGCGAGCAACAGCAACACGTCCATTGACGAACGCGCATGCCCGCGCCGCTCAGCCCGAACAGAACTCGTTCGCGCGTGCCTGCTGCGCTTGCCGGCGTGCACCACCAAACACGTGCTCGACGATTTCCGGCGAATAGCGATAGTTCCACCTCAGTTCGGCGCCCGGTTCGATCTCGCGTCGGGCAAAGAACGCGCGGATCGAGAAGTGCCGGCCGCAGCGTGACGACGCATCGAACGTCAGCGCCTCCATGTTGTAGCCGTCGTCATCGGCCTGGGCAACCGGCGCGCCTTCGGCGTCGTACGCGAGGGACGTGTTCGCCATCGCCAGAATGTTCTCGCCATCGATAAAAGCGACGGCATTGTCCGAATTCGCGCTCAGCACGAACGATTCCTCCACGCAGGAAAAAAACATCGCCGCGCTCATGAGCCGGCCGCCATAGACGCCGAGACATTCGCCCGCGCGGATCGCCCGCGCCGCGAACGCGCCGCGCTCGCCAATGAGCGTGTGCTCGCGCGCATCGCGCAGGTCAGCGGGGCCGATCGTGCGGCAGTACATGGCGCTTGCATAGGCATCGGCGCGCGCGCGGTCATGCAGACCCGGATCGATATAGCGCTGCACCGCGGCGAGATGCGAGTCTGCTGTCGCATTCGGCCCCTGCTTCGAGCGCAACGCGACGATGTAAACGGGATTCGACAACTCGTCGCGATACGGATAGCGGGCGTCTATTTGCGGCGAGTACGGCAGACGCGGAATCGCGTGATCGTGTTTGAACGCTTCGAAGGCTTCGCGCAGCGACTGCATGGCCTGGTCCGCGACGAGCGCGTCGTCGGCCAGCAACTCGTCGATTTGCGCCTTCATCGCGGGCACGATATCGAAGATGGCTTCGTGCCGCGCCGCCAGTCCCGGCATGCGCCGCGCCTCCGCAATGCGCTCGCGAATCGTGTCGACAAGCGCTTGCGCGCGTGGTTGGATCGTTACAGTCATCGGGCCTCACTTTGCCGTATCCGGCTGGAATTGCATGTCTATGGATAGCGCGACGTTAGCCAGGACCGCCCTCGCTCGTGCGGGACGAAGGCGAAACCGGTGCGCCGGCAGCGAAGTCAGCGCGGCGCTTCGTTTGCGGCGCCATGGTGTCGCCGCGCGCGCCTGGCGCGCGGGCCGCGCGGGTCTACGCTCCGATATCCGCGCGAGCCGCAGACCGGCCGCTCATCACATCACGAATGTGCGCATTCGCGGCACAAGGAGCATCCGATGCCCGATCGAATCACTTCCTCGCCCAGCATTTCCACCGTCGATAGACCGGACGCCCAGCCGGCACGGGACCACGCCGCCGGGCGAGGCAATCGGCCTTCGCGCGCCTTGAGCGCCGGCTTGCAGGAAGGGCCGGGAAGCGCGTCTTCGTTGCAGAGGAGAACCCCGGGTGCGCCCGCGCCGCGCACGTTGCGGCGCACGCTGTCGCACAGCGACATCACCGATCGCGTCGCCGCCTTTTCGCGCCGCTTTCAGGAGGACCAGGAAACACCGCCCGCCGCGCGCTTCAGCGTCACGTACGCGCGTGATGTGCAGGAGCGGCCGGCGGTTCCACCGCAGGGGGACACTGCGGTGGAGACCCCGGCAACGGCGTCGGCGGCCGGCAGCGCAAGCAATCCGCCGAACGAGACCGGCATCGCAAGCGAGACGAGCGCGACAAGACCGGAGACCGCGGCGACCACGCATGCCGCGCCCGAGCAAACCAGCGCCGGCTCACATGAGCCGCAGAACGGCCACGGCGCCCCCGCCCATCCGTATGCGGTCCCGTATTTCGTTCCGAATCCGGGACCGAGCTATGCGTCTTACGCGTCCCATGCGTACGCACCCCACATGCAACCATGGGCGGCACCCTACCACGCGCCCTATTATTCGAACTGGAACTGGACGGCCCAGCATACGCATCCCGCAACGGCATCCGCGTTTTCGCCTCACGGATACGCCGCCTACACGCAACCGCAGCACTGGCAACCGCAGCCAAGCTGGAGCATGCCGTCCTATCACAGCCGGGTAGTCGGCGCGAACAACCGGTTCGGCTTCACATACGGCTCCGGCGACGGTCCCGTCGGCAAACAGATGCACATCGGTTTTCATTTCAACGGACGCTTTCGCACGCTAAGCTTCGGCCTCTATCCGAGCGCGTCGCGGCCGTTCTTCGTGTCGACGCACAGCGGCCGCATGAACGCGATGCCGCCGCCTGTCTGGCCGTCGTCGGCCCCTTGGCACACGCCCCCCGCGTATCACTACGGGCCCGCCGAGCATGCCTATCATGCGGCTTACGCCGCAAGCGGAGCTGCGGCTCAGGGCCAACCGACGCAGCTCTCCGATCACACCGGCAATGCAAGCGCGGCGCGCCCGTGGCACACGGTGCTTGGTGTGCCGCAGGAGCACGCGACGCTTGAGCTCGTGATGCAACGCTACAACCTCAAGAAACGACTGCTGAACCCGACAACTGCCCACGGCAAGGTCGCGCTCCTCGAACTGCAGGCGGCCTACCGAAGCGCACTGGAAGCGCTCGCCGCTCGCGAGCCGGAGCAAGCGCCGCTGCACACGACTGCAGGCTGAATCTCGCCGCTTCATTCATCGTTGCAGACCTCAAGACGAGAAAAAGCGCCTCGCGGGGCGCTTTTTCCACACACGTTGGCCGGCGCGAGCGCCGGCAGCCAGACAACGCTCAGTGCACCTCGGCGTCCAGCGGGCGCCCGGTGAGATCGACACCCGCGTTCGCATACGCCTCGTCACGCGCGGCGCGCAAGGCATCCGGGTTGATGTGCGGACCGTCATTGACCCGACCGTCGCCCGACGAACGCAAGCCCTTTTCCACGAAATCGCGGGTCAGCACGTGCTGTTCGAAAGCACGCACCTTCGGACGCGCCTCCGTGATCACGCGATCGTAGTTGCCTGTCTTCACCGCGACGCGCGCTTCCGGCGTCAGTTTGTCGAGCAGCGGCTTATACATGTTGCCGGTTTCCGCCCACGTGTCCTTGACCTGCGGATTGAGCGCGTCCGAGCCGAACAGGAAACGGTCTGGAAACTCGTTGATGAGCGCCGCCCACGCATGCACGGATTCGTGATCCGGCACTTCGGTGCCGTCGGGCTGCGTCTTCATGACGATCTGACGCGCCACGCGCGACCACGAAATGTCGATGTGGATGTGGCTCATCTTCGGGTCGGAGAGAATCGTGCGCAGATTGTTCGCGTGGTCGATCGGCTTGCGCACGAAGCGTCCGATACCTCCGCAATGCGCCCAGATCAGCGTGGTCTTGCTGGTCTCCGGCGACGCAAACAGCTTCTTGAGGTCGTCCAGGTACTGCGGCTGGCCGATGCCATTGGCTCGCTGGTTCGCCGTCGAATCGACGTCGCAATGCAACACCACCGGCATGCCGATCACGCCGGCCGTCGCCACCAGATGCTTGAATGACTGCACGTTGTTGGTGAGATTCGCCTGGCGCGATCCCTCGTATTGCTGCTGCACCAGTTCCTTGTGGATCGTCACTTCGCCCACGCCGGTAAACATGCCCGGGTGCGTCGCGAGCTTCAGGAGCAGCGCTTGCGGACTCAGCGGTGAACCCAGGTGCAGGCCGGTCACCATCGGATCCAGGCGATCGCGCTCGGCATGAGAGAGCTGCGCGATCTGCATGAACAACGCGGTGTCGGCATCCACCTGCTGGTTCAGCATCAAGTGCGCGCCCTGCGTGATTTCCTTCTCTACATCCTGCGTCAACTCATGCGGCTGGATGTTGGTGTACTTCTGCTGCACGTAGTACGACTCGGCGGGAATGTTGTTGTGGTTCGGCGCGTGAGTGTGCTCGTCATGGCTGCCGCACGGCATCACGTCGGTCGGAATCGGCGACATCACGCTGCGGTGGATGCCGACCTCGTCCATCATCTTCAACATCTCGCGCGGCACCATACCCTGCTGCACGTAGTTCGTCGGGTGGAAGTGCGAATCAGACATCCAGTCGCCGGTGGCGTTGCGGCTCGCGTGCGCATTCTCCAGCGGGTGCTGTGCCATGGTGTCGACGGTGGCGGTCAGCATGGCGGACAGTTCAGGCGTGCTGCGCAGAGCCTGCGAAACCGCGCGCTTCTGCCCCGCTGCGCCAGGCCTTGCGGGAGACACGTCGAAACCTCGCACCGACACGCTGTTGTCGTCGAAAAAGCGGGTGTGAGCGCGCAGCAGCTTGTCCGCACCGGCCCGCACCGGCGGATTGGCGCTCTCGCCACCGCCGGTTGCGGCGCGCTTGGGCGCCGACGGCTGCGGGCTCCCCGTGCCGCCTAGCGACGTTGCGCCGCGCTTGCGTGATGTGCCGCCGCGGCGCGCGGCGGATTCGCCGGTGCCGGACGAGCTGGCCTCCGAGTTGTGATCGGTCGCTGACGTGTGAGCCGAATTGATGCGAGTCATGTCTTTCTCCAAGAGAGTTTCAGGGTGGTGCGCGAAAGCATGCTAGGCGCCACCCGGCGCCCTCCTCCGCGGTTGCAGCGAAACATGGCATCCCCTAACGAAACCCGATGAAACGCCGGCGCAACCTCGACGAAACCGGTGCAGACTCATCGATATCCGGCCCTTCTACACTTCACCCTTTCGAGCGCAGCAGTTCACGCTGCGCGAGCACGCTTGCGGAAGCGACGCCGCCGATCGGCGTAATCACGCCGGGTGTGCTGTGCACACGTCCCGCCACTTCGTTGACCGCGATCCGCTCCGGCAGCCACGACGCGCGCTCGCGCAACATGGCGTCGAGCGGTCGCGACCAGTCCTCGCCCTTGCCGCCCGCGGTTTGCGCGGCGGCATCATGCATGCGTTCGAGCGCGCGATAGACGTCGCCACGCCGCGCGTGTTCCGGCTTCAGGCGGCGCCGCACGAGGAACGTGTGATTGGAGCGCTGATGGCTCTGCAGCATCGCGAGGTCGGCGTTCAGCTTGACGACCGCCGACGGATAGTCGCAGTTGTGATTGTTCCGGTACATCTCGATCCATTCTTCGCGCGAGCTGTTGACCGCTGCGGCGAAGGCGTTGAACGACGCGAACTGCTGGTCCGCGTAGCAGCCGCGATTGAGGAGCCGCCCTTCGCGCTCCGGCAGCATCACGCGCGCGGCAACGAGCCGCTCCGGCAACGCGCCGCCGATCCCGAGCGGCGACGCGCCCGGCAGCCCGCCCGTCAGGTCGCCCTTGTGCCAGGCGGGGCCGACACCGACCGTGCCCTGCGTGGACACGCGCACGCTCGAGGTCACGGTGCGGCGGTCGTAGCGGAGCGAACCGGTTGCCTCGTTGACGGCCGCGTCGTTACGGCTGTTCAGGTCCACGGTCACCGTGCCGTCAAGCCCGAAGGCGCCGCGTGCCTTCGACTGAGGACCGGACACCGACGCGCCCCCCGTTGCCTGAATGCCCTGGCGCGATGCCTTTGTCTTACCGTCCTGCCAGCCGATCGAAATATCGGTGCGCTCGCCGATGCGCGCGGCAAGACGCTCGAACAGCGAGGTTTCGGCGCCCTTTTCGCGCACCGGTTCGCGCGCTTCCTCGAACAGAAAGTCGACCATGTCGAGCACGGTTTCGGTGGTGCGCGGATCGTCGTACTTCATCGCGACCCAGTCGAGGTTCTCGTCGGTCAGACGCTCGCGGGCGACGCGGATCATCACGCCGCGCGGCTCGCGCAACTCGCGATCGACCGGCGCGATGCGCAGCGAGCCGCCCAGGCGCAAGCCGCAGAGCCAGTCGAGACGTCTGGCGTAGCCGATGCGGGCGCCCACCTTGAGCTGCGAGCGCTTGATATGTTCCGTGCCGATGAAGATATCGAAGCCGACGTTATTGCGCTGCAGGGTCACGAGGGCCCGGCGGCCGCGGTAATGCCCAAGCGTGAGTTCGCCTCCGAACGGCAAGTGGTGATGCAGGCCCTTGGTGGCCGACACCGAAAGACCGCGCGTGCTGAAGCCGTAGCGCGCACCGTCCGCGAAGGCGACCTGGGTCGATTGCTGCAGATCGGTGATCAACTGACGTAGCACGGTTCTGACTTCTTCGCGGCCCAATCGCTCGGGCTTGAGCGGCTTGGCCTCGCCGACTTTCTCGGCGTGAGCGAGCGCGGCTTTCACGTCTTGCCAGCGATGCACCTGAAAGCGCTTCGCGCAGTCGCGCAACGCGCCGAGGTCGAGCAGTGGAGGGGCGTCGTCGCGTTGCGCGACGTTCGGAACCGGCTCGCGATTTTCCAGCGCGGCCCTGGTTGCCTCGTCCAATTTGAGATCGCCGATGTGTGCCGCAGGTCGCGCGGCAATCGCCTCCAGCGCCGCTGCCGCGGCTTCGCGCGCTCGCGCCTCGGGACCGTCCGGCGCGCCGAGCGCGAGACGCGGGTTGCGCAGCGAGGCGGCCAACGTCGCGCTGGCAGCCTTGAGCGCGTCGGCGTAACGGGTTGCCTCTTTCGTGTACGACGCGAGCGCCGCGCTTGACGTGCCGAGCATCATGCTGCGCAACGCGGACTTCTTCATGCCGAACATGCGCTGAAAAAACCAGTTGGCCTTGTCGAGCCGCAACATCCCCCGCGTCACGAAACGATTCAGCCGGGTTTGCGCCTGCTTCAACGGGCTGCCAGGCGCATCGCTGCGGAACTCCTGGCGCCACGCGAACAGCGCCGCGGCATCGCGCGGCGTGCTCGAACCCGACAGCGCACGCAGCACGCGTGGAGCGAGGTTGCCTTTGTCGTCAACCGTGGCGTGCGCGGCGGCAAGCGCCGTATCGAGATCGGCTGGCGGCTCTGGCAACGCATGCCACGCTTGCAGCACCGCGAACGCGGCCGCATTGTCGGTGCCCGATGCGCCGCTATGGATGAGCCTCTTCAGTACGTCGAACCCTAGGGGAGTATTCGCGAGCGAGCGGGCAATGCGCCACGCGTCTTCGTGCGCCCGATTGACCGGCGCGTGAGACGAAGTGTGATCTTCCGCATCGGTCGTGCGCACGTTGCCGTGGTCGTGTGTAGTTCCGCCTGCGTCTTCCGACGTGATTTCCTCTGCGGACGTTCCGCCCGCATGGCTCACCCGGACAGGGTCGTGATTCAGCGGTGGCTGCTGTTCCGTCGTCGCGACGGGGGGGCGCGCGGCGGTCGGGTCGAACGCCGCTGCCCGCAGCGCGATGCCTTCAATGCTCACCACTTCCGGTAACGCCTGCAATGCTGCCGCCGCGCGCGCCGGTTCGTTCGAGCCGAGCGCGGAGAGCACGGCGTAGCCGAGCATCAGCGAAGGCGCGAATCGGTGGGTGCTGTCCGTTGCGGACGGACCGGCTTGCTCTATGGCGTCGCCCGTCGCGGCGTGGACGGACTCGGTTGACTGCACCGCCTGGGCCAGCAATGCGGATAGGGTGGTGACTGGATCGGCAAGCCCAGGGGCGCCGAAGTACTCCCGCACCCAGCTATCCAGCCCTTCGCGATGATCCAGCCAATGCTCGAGTTCGGCCGCATCGCGCGGGGGTCGATTTGCGTGCGCCGCGTCGGCATTCGCCGACTGGTCCGCGCGCTTCGCCGTGAACTTGCCGATCGTCTTGGCCAGCATGCGCTGCGCCTTCACCGCGCGCCGCTGGGCGGAGGCGCTCGTACCCGGCGCCGGGCCCGCCTTGCTCGCGTCGCCCCAGTCGCCAGACGGATCGAGTGGGCGAGCCGGTTTCTGCGGCGCAATCCGCACGGCGTGTGCAGGAAAAGAGCGGCCGAACCTGTTCGCGCGCACGAACGGTATGCGCCACTCGGTTTCCACGAGCGCCCGGCGATCCGTCGGCACCTTGGGTGTCGCGTACGGCGGACGGCTCAATCCAAGTAGGCTTTTGAAGCGCTCCCGTGTAGCCGCGAAGCTCGCCTTGGCGCCCGCCCGCGCGCCCGGCGACGACGGTTGCACGCCCGCCCCCGTCGACCCGATGGGACTCGCGGCCGGGGCAACTGTCGTCGACGAGCGTGGCGCTCCCCGCAGCATCGACGTCGCATTCCGCAACATGTTGGTAAGCCGCATTTTTCCTCCTCCGATGCCGTTGATTATCGGGACTGCGCATGACATGAGCGGCCAACCGGCGAAACCTTATCGACCGGAACGAAACCTTCGATCTTCCCCGCGATAGTCCAGTGAGTTCGCCGGCGCGCACCGTGTTTCGCTGCAACGGCAGCCGGGGCGCCGCCTCTCGCGGCTACCCTGTCGATACCCCGGCACGCCCGCTTTCGCGCGCCACTTGGGCTCCGCGCAAGCCGCAGCGGCCTGCTTCCCATGGTCCACTTCATCTCAACGCCCATGACTCCTCCTAAAGTATCCAGTGCGGGCTACACGCACGAGCCCGTGACGACTGGCGACGTCACCGCCGGCACGTCGTCTTCTGCTGCAACGGGGCCGCAAACGACGCGGCCCACGGCAAGCCGCCGTCGCGACGGTTTCTGGTCGAACCTTAAGCGCACGCTCGCGCCCCGACCGGTGACGGTCTCGAACTCGCTGTTGGGCTCCGTCACGACCGCGCGTCCCACGACCGCACGCGCGAAGATCGGCGTGACAGAAGATCAGCGTCACAAGCCCGATAAAAATGCGACGCCGCCCGCGGCCGTCGCGAGGCACAAGCACAACGTCGCACTGACGCTCGCGGGAACCGATAAGACCGCGCCCGCCGAGCGGGTCGTCAGCGAAGGCGGTGCGGCGGCGGTCGCGGCGCTGCTCTTCAATCGGTCGGGGCTCGGTCCGCAGAAACCCACGACGGATCTCGCGAGCGAACTGGAAACCTGTCTCGGCGCCCCCGAAGGCAGGGACATGGACACCCAGTTGAAGGCAGCGGCCCGTCAGGAAATCGTGCTGCGCCGCATGAACCAGGCGTTCGGTGCCGATGTCGACCGCGCAAGCAAAGCGCTTCAGGACTTGCGCGGCACGGGTCCGCTGCTCGAAGTGAAAGGCGGCGCGTTCGAACTGGCGCACCGGCTCGCGGTATCGTCGCTGGGTTACGGCACGCTGCGTACGTTGAGCGGTGACGTCGGCGCCGACGCGGACCCGGTCAAGCACGCCATGCGCGAAGACGCCACGAAGCTCGCGTTGCGCGCGGCCAACACGTTGATTGCCGCGCTGCCCGTAGGCCACCCGCCGCCGCAGAGCATGGATGAAGTCGTCGGCCTCGCGTTGGCCGCGCTCCCCGAACATCAACGTCCGACCGGCATCACGAACGTGCCGCCGTCGCAGCTCATGAACGGCGATATCAGCGTGCCGGCCAAGGCACTGCTGGCCGCGGTGCAGCTTGCCGATGATCCGACGGCTGAACCCGAGCGGCACCTGAAGTCCGCGTATTTCACGTGGCGCTGCGGCTTCACGCATGAAGGGCCCGGTACGCTGCTCGCGCATGCGCAGAACCGACTCTTCAAGCTGTCGCGCTACGCACGGCGTGCCAGCCAACCGGGCACGCTCGCGAACCTGCGGCGTATGTTCGGCTTCAACAAGTCGCCGATGTCCGCGCTTGCGCTTGGCACCGGCGGCGCGAGCCTGCGCCACCCCGAGGACGATTTGCTCAAGGCGGATGTGATCTGGCAACTGGGCGGCGCGCTCGCGGAGCGCGCGCAAACGCACGGCGACGGGCCGCCCGATTCGCGCATTGCCGACGCCGTGCAAGCCGCGACGCTCGAAGCGTGGTATCAGCGCGTGGCACACAAGGGCTGGCGTGACAAGACCAGCGTGCCGAAGCACATGCGGCATGCGATCGCCGCACGCGCCGCGGCACTGACCGGCGTCAGCGAAACGGAAGTCAAGCTCAGTCCGGAATATGCCGCGCTGAAATCGCGCACCGGCTCGCGGCTCACGACCGCGACGCTGGAAAGCTGGATCGACCGCCTCGAAGCCAGTGAGCCGCGCGACGCAACGCCTCAGCCGACGACGCAACAGGCATCCGAACAGCTGGACGAAACCGATGAAATCACGGCAGTAGAAACGCAGACCGCGCCCGCCGCGTCGCAAGCTGCGCAATTCAAAGCCGCGCTGAAAAACCTGACGACGCTCGAGCGCAACGGCGAGGCAACGCCCGACCGCTCCACGCCGCAGACCGTGCTTGAAAACTTCAGGCGTGTCATCACCGAACCGCGCATGACCTACGACGTGCGCCTGTCAGACGGCGGACAGTTCGGCATCAACACCGGCGTGGCCGAACTGCTCAACTTGCCGGGCGCGAGCAAGCTGCCGTTCGTGCTCGCCGGACCCGACATCAAGTTAATCCACGGCCGCCACGCGATGATCAACGGCGGTTCGTCGGCGAATCACGGGCAACTGTTCATTGGCAGCGATCGACGCTGGGCGTCGCATGCGGGCGCGAGCGCGGCAGGCGGCGTCAATCTGTTCCACAAGAGCTTCCAGGCGATCGGCTCGGCGCAAGTCTTGCCGGCCGTTTTCGACGCGTCGCAGCCGAAGGGCGTGATGGTGCGCGCGCGGCTTCAGCCGACCGGCACGCTGCCGGCCGGGCAGCAGCCCGCGGGCGAGCCCGACCCGTGGCGAGCGAAGATGCTCGGCGTGATCGACGAGGCAACCGCGAGCGGGCCGAACCGCGGTCTGCCGCACGACGCGGGGTCGATGTGGGACGCCATTGCTCACTCGTTCTACAAGGATCCGGACGTGTCGGTGAACTGGCTCGACTCCAAGGCGCAATCGCTTTCGACGACGGTCAACGCATCGACCGGTGTCCGCTACGAACACGATGGATACAAGATCGGCCCGTCGGTGCAGGCGGGCGGCACGAAGACCTGGTTCACGCGCACGCGCCGTCAGGAAACCGGTCCGTTGAAAGCCGAGTTCGCGGGCAGCAGTAGCGCGCACATGGCGGGAGCATCGGCTACGCTCGTCGCCGGCCTCGCGCCGCAAGGCAATTTCGCCGACGAGACGGGCCACGTGAAATCGGTCGTGCTGCCCAATGTCTCGATTGTCGGCTTCGGCACCACGGTGCTTCAATCGGAGACGGGTTCCACATGGCGCATCGCCGAGGAAGATGGCCACATCGACGCATCGCTCAGCTATCGCGACACCACCTTCACGAGCGTGAAGAAGTTCAAGCGTTACGTCGACAGCCGCCGCGCAACGTGGGACGACACTTACAACAAGCAGCCCGCGGGCGCCGCGCAACCCGAGCCGATCGACGACTACCTCGCGCGAGTGGATCAGGACGCGCTACGCGGCAACCAGCTCTTTGCGGAACGTGTCTGGCTGAAGCCTGAAGCGGCGAGCAAGATCAACATTCTGCGCGAGCTGCGCGACGCGGTGGTACCACCTGGCGCGAAGCCAGGCAAGGGCGACCTCGCGCAGATCAACGAGCGCAATGCGCAGATCGCCACCCTGCTCGAGGCAGACGACAGTTGGGATAACCGCTTCCTGTACTCGCTGGAAACAAACGGCGCGTCGCGCACGCTTGGACCGAGCTTCCTTGCAACGCTGCAGCGCGTCACCGAGGTGTCCCATCCGCGTCAGCTGAGCGTGCTGCGCGCGGAGCGGCCGGTCACGCCGCCGGAGCCCGATCGTTCCTGATCGTTAGTTGTTTGCCGGTTTTTCCGGTTCGCCGGTAAGGGCGGCGCCGCGCGTTTCGCGCGGCGCCGCATCGTCTTCCTGCTTCGTCTGCTCTCTCCCCGCCCCATTTCCCGCCGATTCGCCGTCACGCCTGATGTTTCGTTTTACGAAACAACACAATCAAGCCAGTCTCTTACGCTTTGTTACGGGACGATCGCCATGCTGCGACCGTCGCGCGGCCAATCGGATTTCAAATGCGCAGCGTGTTCAAAAGCCGCTGCGCTTCTCTCATCGTTTACTGTAAGAGGCTATTCATGAGCAAGATTACCAATGACTCCGGCAGCAGCGCCATCCAGGCCGATCTGCAGCAACTGGAATCGGACCTGCAAGGCGGCGGCAAGCTCGGCAACAACGATATCGAGAAGCTGCTCGAAATGATCCTCGCGATCATCGAACAGAAGGTGAACGGCAGCTCGCAAGGCGGCAACCCGTCTGCCGGCGGCGGTGGCGGTGGCGGTGGCGGCGATAACTCGACGCAAGGTGCGAACTCGACGCAAGGTCCGTCGACCGACAACAACGTCGATCCGGGCAACGACTCGACCGACGTGCAAAGCCAGATCATGTCGCTGTTGCAGCAGATCCTGCAAATGCTGCAGCAGTCGTCGCAAAGCGGCCAGGGGCTCGACAAGCAGACTGCGAGCATGGTCGACGATATTCTCAAGCTGCTGCAACAGATCCAGGGCGCCCAAGGCGGCGGCCAGGCCGGCGGCGGCGGTGCGAACAAGGGTGGCGATCAGGCCTCGCAGATTCAGGATTTGCTTTCCGAAGTGATCCAAATGCTGCAACAGCTCCAGGGGTCGTCGCAAACCGACGGTTCGAACAACGGCGACACCGATCCGAACAGCACGAGCGACCCGAGCGACACCAGCACGAACGGCACAGACGGCACGGACGGGTCGAACAACGGCACGAACGGCGCGGCCGATCCGAGCACGCTCACCAACGAACTGCTCAAGCTGCTTTCGCAATTGCTGCCGATGCTCAACAAGGCGATGAACGAGAAAACGTCGACGAATTGAGGCAATTCCACCCACATCGTCGCGCGGCCCCGCTGGCAGGCCATCCGATCGGCCCCGCCTTGCGTGGGCCGCGCGCATTGAGGAGCACACCATGAGTATATTTTCGAAAATCAAGCATGCGTTCCAGCATATTGGCCACGACATCGAGAAGGCCGCGAAATCGGTCGCGCACGGCGTCGAGCATGTGGCCCATGTGCTGGAAAAGGATCTCAAGAAGGTGCTGCAGGACACACTGGCAATGACCGAGGCACTCATGCAGGGCAATATGAAGCTTGCCATGCAAGACCTGCTGAAGACGGCCGATGACGTCGGCAAGGCTGCGACGGACGCGGCCACCGCAAGCGCGGAAGCCACGCTCGAAGGTTTGCAGGGATTGCATCTCGGCAAGGGTTTCGACAAGGTATTGAATAGCGTCGAAAAGGGAGTCGAGACGGTCAAGAAAGACGTCAACGAGGGCGTCGACGCCGCTGCCCAAGACCTCGTGTCCTCCGTCGAGGGCGTCGTATCCGGTTCCGTCAACGCGGTGAAGGATCTCGCGCACGGCAATTTCAAGGGCATGATGAACGACCTGGCACAGGTCGGGGAGGATGCGCTCGAAGCCGCCGCCGACCTCACGCCCGAGGGCCTGGGGACGACCGTCGCAGCCTCGACGCTCGCCGCGGCGCATATCGGCAGCGAAAAGCTCGACAACACGATCGCAGCCGCGATGCACGGCGGCGTAGGCAAGGTCATCAAGTCGGTCAGCGAGATGGAAGTCGGCCAGGGCGCGCAGAAAGTGGGCGACAAGCTGCTGGGTGGCGGCAGTGCCGAGACCGCAACCACGACGGGCGGCGACGCGATGGCGCTCATGGCGATGGCCTCCGCCTCTGGCGGCTCCGGCCGGCGCGGCGGGCATCGCGGCGTGGAAGGCTCGCATGAAACCCGTTCAGCGGAAGGTGAAACACCGAAGAACGGCAGCGCCGAAGGGCACAAGCAGGACGAGAAAACCGAAACCAGATCCGACTCCAAGGAGAAGCAGGATAACGCCAAGGACAAGGACAAGGATGAAAAGACCCAGCAGGCGGGACCGCCTCCGGGCGTACTCGATACGCTGCTGCTCAGCTATCTTGCGGACAACCAGCGACGCGTTGCCTGAGGACAGCGAGGCTTCAGACTCTGGCTTTCTTGCTCTAGCGGTAACCTTGCAGCAGTAATCGGAATACAGCCCGCACGTGTGCGGGCTGTATTCATTTGGGGGAACCGAAAGACACGTTTGGCGGCGCCATGCACGACTGGCGGCGTTACTACTGGTTATGTGGTGCTCCCCAAGGCTTCGGTTAGCGGCTCTTGCCGAGGCTGCCGTTGGTCCGCGCCGGATCGTGATTTTTGCACGATCTGTTCGGAACGAAAGCGGTCAGTGGCGACGATCGTTTTGGCGTGTGCGGTCTTTTCCGCAAAAAAAAAAGCGACTGCGCTGTCGTACACGATTACAGACGCCAAACGCACCGTCTCAAGGCTTGTCGCCCGAAACCGTGCTGACGTTGCCGCCAACGCCGCCCGCGCCGCCCGTTTGCGGCGGCGGCAAACCAACGAGTTGCGCGATACGGGCTACACCCTGCTGCCGCGGAAGATTCATCGCGCCCGAGGGCGGCGGCGGTACAAAGCCCGCACCATCTCCGTTACCGCCAGGCACCGCATCGGCACCACCCGGCGCCCCGCCCGGACTCCCACCTGCAGCCGCCGACAACACGCGCGGCGTCAGCAGAAACAGCCGCTGGAACCGCTGCCCCTGATGTTTGCGATAGCGGAACAGGTTGCCGATCACCGGTATCTTCGAAAGCAGCGGCACCGCCGTTTCAGTGTGATCGTCCTGATCCACCGAATAGCCAGCGATCAGCAGACTGTCGCCTTCCTTGATGAGCGCCTGCGTGTCGATCGTGCTGTTGCTGACCACCGGCAACTGTCCGACTTGCTGATCGGTCAGCCTGCCGTCCTCGATATGCACGTCCATGCGGATCTGTTCGCCATTTCCTGCGCTCACGATCGAGGGCAGCACGCGCAGCGACACCCCGGCTGACACGCTATACAGATCCGCCGACTGGTAACCCGACACCTGCACATAAAACGTCTGCTTGTTGTCCATGAGCGCCTCGACATTGTCGAGCGTCTCGACCTTCGGACTCGCCGTGATGCGCGCCTGGTCGGTCTGCTGCATCGCGCTGATGCGGGTCAGCAGATAGCGTCCTGCGCCGCCAATCACCGCGGTCAGCACACCGCCAGCCGGCGTCGCCAGCACGCCGGCGGTGGTCGCGTCGAGCGGGTTGCCGAATCCCTGCGGATTGAGCGAACCGGGGTTGCCCGTCTGCGATTGCTGGCCGTTGCCGGTTTCGAAATCGACGTGACCGGAATGCAGCCGCCAATCCACTCCCAGCTCCTGCAACGCGTTATCCGTGATCTCGATGATACTCGCGTCGATTTCGAGAATGCCCGGCTGCGTGTCGAGCGATTCGATGAGCGTGCCGAACGCGGCCATGTTCTCGGCACGGTCGCGCACCAGAATCGAATTGCTGCGCGAATCCGCCTCGATGGTCGGCGCACCGCTCGCGGCGGCACTCTCTCTGGCGCGGCCCGCCGTGGACGACACCGAACCCGTGCCATCGCGCTCGGAGCCAGGCCCCATGCCGGCATCCGCGATATTCCCGACGGGCGGCGCCACCGCGCTATCGCCCGAGCCCGCATACGACTTGCTCCCACCGAGGCCAGGCAGCGTCGGTAACGGCGGCGGGCGCGAGCCGCCTTGCGTTCGGATCGCACCCGTCGTCATGCCGTCGTCCTGCATCTCGCGCACGCTCGGCACCCGGTATGCATCGCGCCTTGCCGGCGGTGCGTCGCCGCTGGCGTCGCCGCCGGGAACACCCTGGCCGTACAGTGTGCGTAGCAATGACGCAACGCCTCGCACGGTCACGCCGCGGCCGTTGATCGTGATGGTCCGATCGGTCGCCCATGCGTAATGCAGCGGAAAGCGTTGCACGACGACCTTCGCGCCGGACACGGATTTGTGATCGATCAGATGCGCCACGTCGGTCACCAGTTCGACGAAGCGCGGCGGTCCGGATACCACCGCCGTGCCGGACACGCTGTCGTAGCGCACCGGGAAACGCGGATCGTCGATCTCCAGGCGTGCGAGCGCGCGCCGCAAGTCTTCGGTGCCGGCGTTGGACAGACCTAGCGTCGCGCTGCGGGCTTCGTTGGCGCCGTAGATGCGCAACACGGAGCCGTCGTAGTACCACAGCACGCCGAACGACTCCGCCATCTGATCCAGAAAGCGCTGCGGCGCCGCGTTGAAGCGACCGGACACGGTGCCTTCGACATGCGGCGAGATCCACGTCATCACGTGCTGGCTCGCGCCGAAGTCGCGCAGCACGTCCTTGAGGTCTTTATGATCGGCGACGTATTCGAAGCGCGTGCCCTGCCACGCGACACGTTCTGCATGAGCCGGCAACGGCGACGCCAGCGCGCCGGCTGCGACGAGGGCCGCGCACAGCGTGCGCACACGGACAGCCGCGCCGCGGCGGACGGGAACGATAGCTTTCATGGCGGCTCCGCTTAACGATGCATCGTCTCTGACGGCGATTCCTTGAACTCGCGGCGATAACCCTTCGCGAGCGCGGAACGGCTCTTCACGCCCCAGCGGCTTGCCGTATCGAAGATCGAGCCTTGCATGCGCTCGTCGTTCAACAGGTCGTTACGAATGCCTTCGAGCCGCAGCTTGCGGATCAGCCCGCCCGGCGACATTCCGATCGAACGCTTGAAGGCTATTTGAAGCGCGCGCTCGGTGACGTCGATCTGCGAGGCGATTTCGCGGGTATTCAGATCGGCGCGATCGAGATTCTCGATGATGTAGCGATATGCGCGGCGATACTTCGCGGGCAGGCGCGCCGAAACGTCGTCCGCGGGCAGCGCGCGGCTCGCCGGCGATTGAATCGCGCCGAGGCCAGGCGTCTCGCTGCGCAGGCAGCGCAACGCTTCGGACGCATAGCTGGCGTAAAGCTTGAGCGCCTCGGTTGGGTTGCCGCGCCATACCGCGATCTTGGATACGCAATACAGGTAGTCGAAATTGCAGCGACGCGTGCCGATATCCGCTTCGGAGCGGCTGATCTTGGCAAGCACCGAATCGGCGACATCGTCGAGGCCGCCAGCGAGTCCGGCGAGCACGATGTCCAGCTTCGCGAGGAACGCCTGGCCGGCGCCGCGAAAATGCTGCGGCCGGCTGACCGCGTCGAAGAGCGGCGCGGCGGCAATACGCTCGCCGCGCGCCAGCGCCGCGAGCTGTTCCAGATACTCGTGGCGCTGCGCGAGAAGCGCCGGCATCGGCGACATCAGGACCGTTGTCTCGGTGAGCTTGCGCGTCACGTCGGCGCGGTCGCTCGCACTCTGCGCGCGCGTCACGTGCGCAGAGCTCCAGAACGCGTGGTCGCTCAGCGTAGTCGCCGTGCGAATGCGCAACTGGACGTCGAATTCGCGGGCGAGCAGCGCGATCACGAGCCGCCAGCCGGGTTCCTCATGCATGTCGGCCAGTTCGGCGGCTTGCAGGAGCGCGTCGTCCGCATCGCGTTGACGTCCCACCTGATGTTGCACCATGGCCGAGGCGATCAATGCTTCGAGTACTTCGGCGGGACTCGCCGCCTCGTCCTGGACGATCCGCGCAAAACACTTGGCGGTGGCCGCGTAGCGGTCACGCATCATCAATTGCCAGCCGGTGTTGCGGCACGACATGATGCGCAGGCGATCATCGTCGCCAACGATCGTCTTCTGAGCGCGCCGGTACATCTCTTCGGCATCCTGATCGTAGCCGAGTAGAAGCGATGCATCGGCTACCGCGACCAGACGCGCGACGTCCGCGTCATCCAGCTTGTGCGACGGGCGTTCGAGCACGTCGTCGACGAGGCAATAGCCGCGTTCCGATGCGCCGTCGAGCATGGCGGCCGCATACGCCGGCAAACGGTTCTTCTGCGCGAGCCCCGACGACAGCGCGAAATAGATTGTCGAAAACATAATGGTTCCACCCCAGGAGTGACCGATGTGGCGGACCATTCGATCCGCCCTGAGAACCTGTGGTCCCGACAATTCGCCGGGCACGGAAACCATGGTAGAGACATCGTGCTCAACAAAACTCAACAATTCGCAGGAGACTTCACAACAATGTTCAGTGCGCCGGCTTCGACAGCATGCCGTTCGCCAATGCCGCCGACAGACCACCAAGCTGCACATCGCCGACAACCTGTGAAGCGAACACCGCGACGAGCGCGATCAGCATCAGCACGCCGATCACGCCGCGCAGCGGTTGACTGAGCGAGCTGGGTTCGAGCTTGTCAGCCGCGCGCGCGACAATGCCGAGGCCGAGATCGACCAGTATCAGCACCAGCATCACCGGCGTGCCGAGCTTGGCCAGCGCCGTCCAGATAGTGTCGGTGCGCTGGATCAGAAACGTCTCCGCCGTATTGGAGAGCGACGGATACAGCACATACGGCGGCCACCATTTGAAGGACTCGAAGAGCGCGCCCAGCACGAACAGCATGCCGCCGCCGATATAGAAGAGCGTCACGACGAGTTGCAGCAGCAGCGTCGAAACCGGCGTGCTCTGATCACCCCGCAGCGGGTTGGTCATCTGCACATTGTTGAAACCCGCGAGGTCGTCGATCAGGGTGCCGAGGGACTGCGCGATCCAGAACACCGGCGCCGCACAATAGCCGAACGCGAAACCGAGAAACGCTTCCTTGCAGGCCAGCACCAGCAGCGCCGCGCTGTTGAGCGAGTCGAACGCCTGCGGAACCTGGCCCGCCGCGACGAACATCGTCAGCACGTACACCACGCCGTTGCGCGCGGTGCCGGGCAACACGGTGTCGCTGGTGGCGGGCAGCAGGATGAACGTCACCATGATGCGAATGCCCGTGAGCATCAGCATGACGATGAAGTTGTGATACGCCTCGAAGAAGCCGAGCAGGGCCTCGGCCCACGCGTGAAAATCATGTGTCATCGGCTACCTCGCGTAACGGCGCGCCAGCAGGTTTTCCGCGGCTTCCTCGTCGGCGGCGAGTTCGACGGCCGTGGCGGCGGCCCGCAGCAAGGTATCGAGCTTGCGGCGACATTCGTCCACCGCGGCTTGCGCGCGTGCGAGCGCCGCCTGCACCTCGGCCACCTTCTGCCGCTGACGATCCAGAGCCGTGCGGCGCTTTTGCTCCGCCGCGCGCGCGGCTTCCAGCGCTTCCTTCAGCGGCGCGCGCCACGCGTCGTGACACAGATAGTCGGACGTCGCGACGCGCGCGTCGCCGTCGAGCAAGGCGACGATGCGCGCTTCGTGCTCCGCGCGCTTTTGCTGCGCCTCGACATGTGCGTGCGCGGCGTCGTCGAACTGGGCCTCGCGCTCGGCGAGCGCCTCGTGTTCCCGTGCCAGATCGGCCTCGATGCGCTCGCAGCGCCGGACCTTGGCGGCGACGATGGTGCGCCACTTGCGAATCACAATCGCCCTCATGACTGTGCGAAGCCGGAGACGAACGCGTGGCTGTCCTCACCTTCGGTCAGTTCCTCGGTGCTCTGGCCGAGGAACGATTCGATGGCCTCGTGCTGGGAGATCGCTTCGTCGGAGAGCGGATCGGCGCCCTGCTGATATTCGCCCATCTGCAGCAGCAGTTCGACCTCATCGTAACGGGCGAGCAGCTTGCGCACGTGCCCCGCGCCGCTGCAATGCCCGGGGCTTGCGACCAGCGTCATCACGCGGCTCAGGCTGTGCAATACGTCGATGGCCGGATAGCGGTTGCGCGCCGCGATCGCACGCGACAGCACGAGGTGTCCGTCGAGAATGCCGCGCACTTCCTCGCTGATCGGATCGTTGCCCTCCTCGTCCTCGGCGAGCACGGTGTAGAAAGCGGTAATCGAGCCTTCCTCCCCCATGCCGGCGCGCTCCAGCAGCCGCGGCAGTTCGGCGAAAATCGATGGCGGAAAACCGCGCCGCGTCGGCGGCTCGCCCGCCGACAGACCGATCTCCCGCTGGGCGCGCGCGAAGCGCGTCAGCGAGTCCATCATCAGTAGCACGCGCAAGCCGCAATCGCGGAAGTACTCGGCGATCGCGGTGCCCACATAGGCCGCCTTGGCGCGCTCGATCGACGAGCGGTCGGACGTCGCGCACACTACCACGCTGCGGGCCATGCCTGCCTCCCCCAGAATCAGTTCGATGAACTCACGCACCTCGCGGCCGCGCTCGCCGATCAGCACGATCACGTTGACGTCGCACGCCGCGCCGCGCGCAAGCATGCCGAGCAACGTGCTCTTGCCGACACCCGCCGGCGCGAAGATGCCGACGCGCTGGCCTTCGCCCACCGTCATGAGCCCATCGATGACCCGCACGCCGGTATGCAGCGGCGTGTCGACCATGCGTCGCTTCAGCGGGTCGGGCGCGGCGGCCATCACGGGGCGCGGCGCGTCGCAGTGCAACGGCCCAAGGCCGTCGATCGGTTCGCCAAGGCCATCCAGCACGCGTCCGAGCAGCATCTCGCCGACCGGCACCGACAACGGACGCCCGAGCCCGGTAACGCGCGTCGTGCGCGACAAGCCGGCGACGCTGCCGAACGGCGCGAGCAGCGCGAACTGACGCGTGAAACCGACCACTTCCGCGCGTTGCAGCAGCACGCCGCGCGCGTCGCGCAACTCGCATTGCTCGCCGAGCGTGGCGTCGAGCCCGCCAACTTTCAGCAACGTGCCGACGGCCTCGACCACTTTGCCATGACGCGTCGTCCCGTCGGACATGGCGAGCTCCTGGGTCAGCGCGTCGATGAAAGCGGTGACTTCGTTCATTGCGGCGCTCCGATGGCCTGGTTGTCGAACTGCGGGGCATCGAAATGCTGACCGTCAAGCGGCGGAGCATCGTCGAGCAGTTCGGCGGCGGCGATGTTCACGGCGGCAGCAGTCTGCTGCTCCGTGTCGGTGCGCGTCACACGGCGAATGGCGCTCGCGATCGCGCGCAACTGCATCGGCAGTCCGGCTTCGATCAGGCCGTGGTCCCATTCGCACACGCAACTGCCGGGCTCCGCCGCGGCGTCGCTCACCACCTCGGGATTCACCGGCCAGCGATGCTCGTCGCACACGCGCCGAAACGCGCGCGCCGCTTCATCGATGTCGCATTCGGCGACGCGTACGGTGAGAAAGGATGTGCCCTCGAGGCTGCGCGACAGCCCCACCGCGATCTGCGCAAACAACGCGTCGCGATCGGCTTCGCCAAGCACCCGCGTGACGGTGCGCATGACGATGTCGGCAATCCGCTCGCGCAACGCCACCAGCAGGTCGCGCTCGGACGCCGCGCCGTGCAGCATCGCTTCATGCGCTTCCCGAATCGCGCGACGGCGTCCGGCCTCGTAACCCAGGCGCGCGGCGTTGTCATATTTCGTCTGGGCGGCACGCAGCGTGCGTTCGGCCTCTGCATCGGCCGTGCGCTGTATCTTTTCAGCCTCTCGCCGCGCGCTCGCGAGCAGTTCTTCGGCACGCCGTTCGAAGTGGCCGGACGCGCGATCCAGTTCGATCAACTGCGCCAGTTCCGCTGCTCGCAAGACATCGCTCTCAATGCCGATGCCGCCCTGCTGGGCTCTTAGCCAAATAACCATGTCAGCTCCGGAAACAACGTGCAGGCTGCGTACAGAAACGCTTCGGATTCGTCCTCTGCTTCGGGCCCGGCATCGGACGTCGCCGCTTCGGGTGGACGAGCACGAGCGGCGGGATCGGTCTCCCCGGCGTCATCGTCCAGCGTCAAGCCGATCAGTCTGCGCGCCGGCGCGAGCGGCCAGGCGTCGGCGCGTTCGAACAGCGTGCGTCCGGCGCACACCAGCGCATCGACGGACAGATCGGCGGGAAGCGGCGCATTAGCCATCGATGCGTTCACGCCAAACTGCATGAGCGCGGCCAGCGCATGGTCCCCAAGCGCATCGGCGAGCGCGCGCCGCCGCGCGCCCGACACGATCCGGCGCAGCGTTCCGCGTGACGGATAGATCGCGCGCGCAGCCAGCACCGGACGCAGCGACGCGGCGTCGAGCAACGCAAGCCGGTTCGCGCGCGACGCATAGGCGCTGACCGGCATCGGCGTGCCGAGCCATAAGTCGCGCGCCGCATACCAGGCGTCGCGCGCGCTGCCGGTGAACGGCACGCCCCAACGCCGGCATTGCCGCTCGCTGAACCTGGCCGTAGCGTCGGCAATGCGCGCTTCGTACGAATTCAGCCACCGGAGCTGGCGCTGCGGGTCCGGCACGTCGGCGCCGCTCGCCATTACCGCCGCCGATGCCTGTGCGTGACCCACGCTCATGTCGCCGCCCCACCCGCGCGCCCACGCAAGCGCGTGCCCACGCCCTTCAGCCTCGCGCCAAACCGGCGTGCGAGATACGCGAGCGCGGCGACCAGCGCGGCGGCCCCGGCGATTCCACCGGCCCACAACCACTCCTGCGGCACACTCGGTGCAACCGGCGGCGGCGGCTCGGGCGCCGCCGTGCCCGGCACCATCGTCACGCTAACGTTGTCGTAGGTCAGCCCTTCGACTGCATGCACGACCAGGTTCTTCAGATTCGGTGTGAGCGTCGACACATCGGTGCCCGGCAGGTATTTGATGAACACCGCGGCCGACGACGGCTTGACCGTCGCGGCGAGGGGATCGTTATTCGGCAGCACGATCTGAACGTTCGCATACGCCACCCCGTCGATTCGCGACAGCACCTCGGAGAGTTGCTGCGACACGCCGTAGATAAAGCGCACACGCTCCTCCGTCGGCGTGGAGATCAGTCCGTCCTTCTTGAACATGTCTCCCAGATTCTGGAAGCGCTGATGAGGCAAGCCATGCGCGCGCAGCACGTCCATCGCGCGGGCGAACTGGTCGCTTTCGACCGCCACGCTCCAGGTCTTGCCGCCGTCGTCGCTGTGCTTGGAGACGTCCACTCGCGCGTCGAGCAGCACGGCCAGCATGTCGTTCGCGTCGCTCTCCGACAGTTGCGCGAACAGCTGCTTGCTGCAGCCGGTCATCAACGCCGTCACGCAGCACAGCAGCACGACCGTGCGCGCCAGTTTCAAATAGGAAGCCATTTAGTCCGTCCTGTCGTTCGTACGCCAACTACTGGTTCTTCATCAGCGTCTGTACGGAGCCCTTGGTGCCCTGCGCGACCGCCTCACCGACGTACATCTTGCCGACCATCTCGGACACCTGAAGCTGCATCCTGATCGACTGTGCCGCCACTTCCTGCATGGTCATCGTCGGCACCTCGCCGGCAAAGCGGTCCACTTCGCCACGCAAGTTCGCAACCGCCTGGTCTTGCTGCGTCACGACTTCGGACAACGCCGACGGGCCATGCGTGTGCGAGGCGCTCGGCGGTGCGAGACGCGCGGCGTCGAGCTTGCTGCGAAACAGGTCGACGAGGCTCGAGGCAGGCTCGGGCAGCGCGCCGGAGCCCGACGCGCCGCCGGTCCCGGCACGGCCGATGGCTTCGTCGGGCCGCACTGCGGACGCGGCGTCGAGCGGCGGGATGGGTGGGATCGTTACGTTCATCGCGATGCTCCTTGCACTAGGCGCGCAGATGACGATGCTGCATCAGTTTCTGAAACTCGCCGCGGTCGATCTGCACCTCGGCGCCCGGCGCCGCGGCTGCACTCTGCTTGCCCATCAGCGTCATCACGAGCTCGACGGAATCGGGGTCTTCATTGCGGCTCGCAACCTCGTTGGCGTAGACGCGCCACGCTGGATCGTCGAGCCCGCACAGCGACACCGCGAGCAGCGCCGCCACGTAAGGACCGAACGAGCCGCGCAGCGCCTGCTGCTCGAGCGGGCGCAAGAGGCGCACGGCCTCGGCGAAGTCGCGCCGGCGAATCATCATCCACGCGTCGTAGGCATGCAGTTCGACGAAGTTCGGACGCAGCACGTGGAGCGCGGCGAGCAGCCGCTCCGACTGCTCGATATGGCCATGTTTCGCGCCGAACATCAGCGCCTCGATCAATGCCGACACGAGCCGGTTACTGCATTTCGTCAGGGACATGGAGCACTCCTTTGGTGATCAAAACGCCGTATGTCTGCGCGTCTGCCGAGATGGCGGATGACAACGCTGTGGCCGGCGGTGTGCGAACCGTAACGCGAGGCGGCTCCCGTGAACGCGAGTAACGACGAACTGCGAGCGCGCCGAACGAAAAGCGTGCTTCGCCAGCGGGCCGCACATCGACCCGCCGGCGCCCGGTTCGGCGCCGGACACATTGCTTCGCCGCGCGCGAGGGCCAGGGCGGCGCGTGCCCATGACAATCCGCCGCAATCAACCGCAATTAGCCGCAAACCACAGAAGGCTTCGCGATGTCTGACGAGAAGACCGAACAGCCCACCGACAAAAAGCTGCGCGACGCGCGCCGCGACGGCGAGACAGTGAAGAGCACGGACCTCCCGTTCGCGGCGATCCTGCTCGCCGCTGCGGTCGGCTTCGGCGTCGGCGGGCCGCGCATGGCGGAGCAACTGCGCCTCGTATTGCGCAGTGGCCTCGACGTGGCCCACTTGCAGACGCCCGATGCGCCGCTGCACGACCTGCTCGTCGAAGCCGGCCTGCACGCGTTGATGCTGATCTTTCCGATTGCGCTCGGCGCGGCTCTCGTCGGCATCGCCGCGATCGCGGCGCAAGTCGGATTGCAGATTTCGCTCAAGCCGCTCGAACCGAAGTTCGACGCGATCAATCCCGCGTCCGGCCTGAAGCGCATTTTCTCGGTGCGCTCGCTGATCGATCTCACCAAGACTGTCATCAAGGCGGTCGTGATCACGGCGGTGTTGTGGAAAACGCTCGTGCTGCTCGTCCCGCTAATGGTCGGCGTGGTGTACGAGCCGATCGGAAGCATCGACAGCATTGCCTGGGGCACGCTGTGCCGGGTGTTCGGCATCTCGGGCGCGCTCTATCTCGTGATCGGTGCCGCGGACTATGGCGTGCAGCATTGGCTGTTCATTCGCGATCACCGCATGAGCAAGGACGAAGTCAAACGCGAGCACAAGAATTCAGAAGGCGATCCGCACATCAAGAACGAGCGCCGCAAGATCGCACGCGAGGCCGCTTCCTCCGATCGGCAGCAGCCGATCAAGAACGCAAATGTGGTCGTGGTGAACCCGACCCACTACGCAGTCGCGCTGCGCTATGACCCCTCCGAATCCGGCTTGCCGCGCGTGATCGCCAAGGGCGTGGACGCGGAAGCACGCGTGATCCGCGAGGCAGCGACCCGCCACGGCATACCAATCGCACGCAATCCGCCGCTGGCGCGGGCGCTTTACCGCGTGGCGCTCGACGACGCGGTTCCCGAGCCGCTGTTCGACGCGGTCGCCGCGGTGCTCGCCTGGGTGGAAGGCATCGGCGGACGGCGCGGCGGCACCGAGGCAACCCCCTGACATCCGATGGAGAAGACCATGTTGAAGACGCTCCGCCTCAATGAGTTCGGCGGCGAGGTGGCGATCGCATCGCTGATCGTCGCTGTGATCTCGCTGATGATCCTGCCGCTACCGCCGTTTCTGATCGACGCGCTGCTCGGGCTCAACATTACGATCAGCGTCGTGCTGCTGATGGTGACGATGTACATACCGTACGCGACGGCGCTGTATTCGTTTCCGTCGCTGCTGCTGTTCACTACGCTGTTCCGGCTATCGCTGAACATCGCGTCGACCAAGTCGATCCTGCTGCATGCGGAGGCCGGGCACATCATCGAAAGCTTCGGCGAGCTGGTGGTGGGCGGCAATCTCGTGGTCGGCCTGGTAGTGTTCCTGATCATCGCGACGGTGCAATTCATCGTGATTGCGAAGGGCTCGGAGCGAGTTGCCGAAGTCGGCGCGCGCTTCACGCTCGACGCGATGCCGGGCAAGCAGATGAGCATCGACGCCGACGTGCGCGCCGGCAACATGACTGCCGAAGATGCGCAAAAGCGCCGCGGCATGCTGGCGATCGAAAGCCAGTTGCACGGCGGCATGGACGGCGCGATGAAGTTCGTCAAGGGCGACGCGATCGCGGGCCTCGTCATCACGCTCGTCAACATTCTCGCGGGCATCGTGATCGGCGTGAGCTACCACGGCATGACAGCGGGCGAAGCGGCCAACCGCTTCTCCGTGCTGTCGATCGGCGACGCGATGGTCTCGCAGATTCCCTCGCTGCTGATTTCGGTGGCGGCGGGCATTCTCATCACCCGCGTCGCCGACGAGCACAGCAAGCCGAGTTCGCTCGGCACCGAGATCGTGCGCCAGCTTTCCACCAGTTCGCGAGCGCTGTATAGCGCCGCCGCGCTGCTGGGCGGTTTCGCATTGGTGCCGGGCTTTCCCTCAGCGCTGTTCGTCGTGCTCGCGGTCGCACTGTTCGGCGCCGGCCACGTGCTGCGCAAGCAATTGAAGGACAAAGCGCCGCACGCCGGCCCGGAGCTCCCCTCGCTACGCACCGACGGCCACAAGGGACACCCGCCGACCATCGGCGCGCATCCGCCTTCGTTCGCCGCGCCGCTCTCGGTGCGCCTCGCGCCACAACTCGCGGCGAAGCTCGACACGGCGGAACTGAATCGCGCATTCGATGCGGCGCGCCGCGCGCTCGTCAATGAACTGGGCCTGCCGTTCCCGCGCACCGCCGTATGGACGGCGGACGCTGTGCCGGACGCCTCCTATCAGCTACTGCTGCACGACGTGCCGCAGCCGCCGGTCGAACTCGCGCCTGCACGCAGCGGCCGCGAACAGGCTCTTGCCGATGCGGTGGGCGACGCGGTGCGCGAACACGCACATCTGTTTCTCGGCTTGCAGGAAACGCAGTGGATTCTCGAACGCGTCGGCACCGAGTATCCGGGGCTAGTCGCCGAGGTGCAGAAGGTGGTGCCGGTGCTGCGCATCGCCGATGTACTCAAGCGGCTGCTCGAAGAACACGTGCCGATCCGCAACTTGCGGGCGATTCTCGAAAGCCTGGTGAACTGGGGCGCCAAGGAAAAAGACCTGCTGCTGCTCACCGAATACGTGCGCGGCGATCTCGGCCGCTTCATCGGGCATCGGGCGACGGGCGGCACCGGGCAGTTGCCGGCGATCGTGCTGGACGTGGAGGTCGAGCAGACCATCCGTCAATCGATCAAGCAGACGCCCGCCGGCAACTTCCTCACGCTCGAACCGCAACAGATCGAACAGTTGCTCGATGCGCTCGAGGAACTGGTCGGCACAGAGCCGCAGCCCAACCTCGCGATCGTCACGTCGATGGACATTCGCCGTTACTTCCGCCGCATGATCGAGCAGCGGATGAAGTGGCTGCAGGTCTATTCGTTCCAGGAACTGGGCGATGGAGTCGATCTTCAGCCTGTCGGCCGCGTCGCCTTCTGAGCGGAGGCCACGCGATGACACGCATCCGCTCCACGCGCGAAGTCAGCATCACGCCGCCGACTGCGCCGCACACCTCGGGCACGAGCGGCAAAACCAGCGAGAGCGGCGCCGGCGCGCAACGCTTCGAAACCTTATACGAGACCGCGCGGCAGCAGGCCGGCGAGGCCCGGCGCGATGAAAAGCAGGAGCAGGAATCGCCCGGCGAACCCGCGCCTGACGACGATGCGCAGGGCGGCGACGACAACTCCGGCGGCGACGCTCAACACCAGGAAGCAGCCGAGGGCATCAGCGCCACGGATGCGCCTTTGCCCCTGCTGCCCGCCGTGCCTCCGCTGCCGCCGTCGCTTGCGCTGAACGGCGCATTACTTGCCCTTCGCGAGAATCGCCGCGCGTCCACTTCCGCGGCGCACGCACAAGGTCCGGCGCGCAAGGCTGGCGTGCGCGGCGCGCAAGGCAAATCTGTGCATGAAGCCACGCAAGACGCGCAGCACGCCGTGGCGGAACCGTCATTCGGCATGCAGATGATCCGCCGCTGTGCGAGGGCGGCGGAGGGCGATCTTCTCGCCGAGCATCTCGCGGAGCGCGTGGCCGGATTTTGCACTAACCCCGCCGTCGAACGTGCAGGCCAGTGGGACGTCGCCGTCGAACTTGACCCGGCCATTCTGCCGCGCACCGAGCTGCATTTGAGTCTTTCGGGCTGGGGTCTATCTCTTCGTTTCGATAGCCGGGACGCGCGGGCGCGGCAGCTAATCTGTGACAACAGCAACGAGCTCAGGACCCGCCTCGAAGCACGTCTCGGCGGTCGAGTCGCAGTGGAAGTTACAGTTATCTGAAGGGTTCGAGATCATGTCAATGCCTCATGGCTGCACCAGCATCGGCGATCGGTTGCGCTGCTATACACCGGCGCTCGCCGGCGTGTCGCGCGCGCTGTTCGATGCGCGCGGTGGCCTCGGCGTGAAACCGGCAGCGGCGCAATCCTTGTCCTCTCACCGCACGGCGCGCCTGCGCATCGGCAGCGCGCATGGCGAGCTGTGCGTTTGCGTCGATGTGAGCCGTCACGCCGCGCTCGAGGCGATTGCCCTGGAGCCGGACCCGGACCGTCGCGCGGCGCTCGGCAATCTGTGGCTCGCAGCGCCGCTCGACACGCTTGCCGGTCACGGTGTCGCGCAGCCCTCGGTGCTGGACATTTCGCTCGATGCCGAACAGACCGATAGCCAGAACGCCGCCGGCGCGCTCCACTTTGAATACGGACTGGCGGACAACCCCGCCCACGCGGCGGTGCTGCTCGAAGCCCCCGCGCCTCTCGCGGCCGCGCTGGAGCGCCGCATGACCGGCACGCGCGCGGCTTCGGTCGCGCTGCCCGACGCGCTTGCCGCCATCGCCGTGCCAACCCGCATCCGCTTGCGTACCCGTCGTTGCACGACGGCGCTGCTGGGCTCGCTGCGCGCGGGCGACGTCCTGCTCGGATGGCCGCGCGCAAGCGGCTATGCACAAAGCGCACCGCTCGAACACGCGACCGTGCTATGGGGCGCAGCGAATGGCCGCGCCGCCTGCGCGCAGGCCCGCATCGACGGCCACCACATGATCCTTGAGACGTTCCCTGAGACGATGAACCACGATCCCGATCTTTCCCTTGAGAGTGCTGCCGGGTCCACCGGCGAGACCGCCGCCGCGGAGCGCACCGTCGATCTGAACGAGGTCGAACTTCCCGTGCATATCGAGGTGGTAACCGTCAATCTGCCGCTCGGGCAAATCGCCGCGCTGCGGCCCGGCTACATCCTGACGCTGCCGCTCAAGCTCGCCGATGCGGAAATCCGTCTCGTCGCGCACGGGCAGACGCTCGCGCTCGGCGAACTCGTCGCGGTCGGGGACAACCTCGGCCTCCTCATCCAGCACATTGCGAACTCCGATGAACGGCACACCTGAAATCGCCTCGCTGCTCGTCGCGGCACTCGCGCTGGCCGTCCTGCCATTCGCCGCGATGGTGGTCACGTCCTACACGAAGATCGTGGTCGTGCTCGGGCTGCTGCGCAACGCGCTGGGTCTGCAGCAGGTGCCGCCCACCTCGGTGCTCAACGGCGTCGCCATCATGGTCTCGTGCTTCATCATGGCCCCGGTCGGCATGGAAGCCATGCATCGCGCGCAGATATCCAGCGATGCAGGCTCGGGCATGCAGGTGATGCCGCTTCTCGACGCCGCGCGCGAACCGTTTCGCGTGTTTCTGAAACGTCATGCGTCGGAGCGCGAGAAGGCCTTCTTCCTGCGCTCGGCCCGCGAAATCTGGCCGCCCGAGCGCGCCGCCGAACTCAAGCAGGACGATCTCATCGTGCTCGCGCCCGCCTTCACGCTGAGCGAACTGACCGCGGCCTTCAAGATGGGCTTCCTGCTGTATCTCGCCTTCATCGTGATCGACCTCGTCATCGCCAACGTGCTGATGGCACTCGGGCTGTCGCAGGTCAATCCGACCAATGTGGCCATTCCGTTCAAGCTACTGCTGTTCGTTTCGATGGACGGCTGGTCGACGCTGATCCACGGTCTCATCTCCACCTACAGGTAACGCCGTGGAATACGACGCGATCACTCATTTCACCACGCAGGCGCTCACCCTGTGCCTGCTCGTGTCGTTGCCGCCGGTGGCGGTGGCGGCCGTGACCGGCCTGCTCATCGCGTTCCTGCAAGCCGTCACGTCACTGCAGGATTCCAGCATTTCGCAGAGCGTGAAACTGGTGGTCGTCACGGTCGTCATCGTGATCGCCGCGCCATGGGGCGCGGCCGCGATCCAGAACTTCGCGCGCAACCTCGTGCAGGTGATGTTCACATGAGCATTCCACGCATAGGCGGCGGCTACACGCCGCCCGCCGATCTTTCTTCGGATGCCGAATCTGTCGCCCAGCAGCAGGCGGCGCTGGCCGTGCCGCATCACCGTCACGGGCATGCGCTGACGCGTGCCAAGCGCCCGTCGCTGAGGAAGCGCCGCAGCGCCGAGAGTCCGGACGCGAACGACCCCGCGGCCGAGAGCGAGGAACTGCTGATGATGCTCGACCAGCATCTGCGACGCAGTCAGACCGACGTGATGCGGGTCGATGCGCGCGAGCCGCGCGGCAATCAGCATGGCTTCGGTCAGGACGAGCATTCCGCCGGCGCGGAGCCGAACGGCAAACGGACAGATTCCGACGACACGCACGATCTGCCTGCGCGCGCGCTGCCGATGCGTTTTGCGCAGCGCACGGCGCGCGACGAGACGGCGCTGTTGAAGCACTCACGCGCGGTCAGTCAAGGACCAGCACGCTCGCCTGGCGATCAGGCCGAGGCCGCGCTGATTGGCGTGCAAACCGCGGCGCGCAAGCAGGAACCGTCCGTTGGGGGCAAAGCGCCCACGCGTGCCAGCCCAACGTATGCCGTCCTTGCGATCGTCCGCGAATTCCTGCAGATGCCGGATGGCGAGCGCACCTCGCGCACTACGCTCGCCCAGATACGCGACCGGCTCGTGTCGGCATCCACGCGCGCCGGACGCGATATGCAAAACAACCCACAAAGCAACATACAAAGCGGAGTGAGCGGGGCCGCTCAACGCCCGCTCTCCGCCGCGGAGGAATCGATGAATCTGCTGTTGCCCATCGCGCTGCTCAACCTCGGGCGCAGCCGCACCCGCGCGGGCCGCGCGATGGGCATGTCCGCGCTTGCTGCCCTGATCCGCCGCGGACGCGGATGGTGACGGCGGGCGCCATCCCGTCAATCACAATCGAAGAGGTTTCGTTCATGTCCAAAGAAATTCGCATACTGACCGGCTTCCATGCCGGCGCTCAAATAGAGTTGAGTACAACAACGATGTCGATCGGCGCCAAACCTGATGCGGACATCCTGATCAACGACTGGAGCGAGTGCACTATGCAGTTGGCAATCGATGCGCAAGACAACTTGACGATCGCTGTGCCCGGCGAAGCCGGCATCGCGATGGACGACTTCATGCCGCGACGTTTCGGTGAAGTCGTGCTGTGCGCGGGCCCTGCCGACACGCGCTGGCCGTCCGATTTGCAACTGATGGAGTCGATGCTGGCGGCGCAACCCGAAGGGCGCAAATACGACGGCGAAACGAGCGACGGCGTGTTTCCGGCCGGCCCGCCCTCCACACCGATCGTTATGCGTTCGCGCCGTTCGCCATGGGTGCATGCCGGCGTCGCCGCCTTGCTGATCGGTTCGATGGGCGCAGCCGCGGTGGTGTTGCCGGCCGGCAAGACGACGCTGGCCGCCGACCGGCCGCAAGCGCGCGCCACGCTCGCCGATGTGCAACAGGCGCTGGCGCAGCTGCATCAGCCGGATCTGGCCGTCGCGCGGCAGGGGGACGGGTTTCTCGTCACGGGCATCGCAGCGAACGCCGCCGAGGCCCGCAGAACGCGCGCCGCGCTTCAGGCATTGGCAGGTAATCGCCTGAACTGGAGCGTCCGGTCCGGTGACGAGATCGCCGGGTCGCTCGCGGAATCGCTGCATGAAGCCAACCTGCACGTGAGTTATGCCGGTACGGGCCGCCTCGAGGTAACCGGCAGCGCACGCCATCCCGGCGAAGTGCGCGAGGTGGTCGAACGGTTTCGCAGCGATATGCAGCCGCTCGTCGCGCGCATCGACGTGGAAGTGACGAGCACCGACGACCTGAATGTAGCCGGTGACATCGATTCGGCCTTGTCGGCGGACGGCGTGAAATACGTGGAATCGAGCGACGGCACGAAGAACTTCGTGGCCGAGCTGCCCAGCAATACCACCCTTCATTGAGGATGACCAGCATGTACGAAGCGATGACCGACAAACTGATCGACGTGCTCGACGACTTGCCGCAGGCAGTGGCGCAGACGCATCGTCACGGTGAAGTGCGGGAAGTGGCAGACGCACTCGACGCGATAGCCAACACCGTCGCCTCGCGTTCAACGGAGGCGGCAAGCACGGAAGCTCAGGCAGGACGTGTGGTTGTCGATGGATTTCGCGCCGCGGCGCAGTTGTGCCGCGGCGCAATCGAGCAGTAACACTTGCACCGCGACACACACATGAGGTGTGCCGCGATGCAGGCAAACCGTGCGCAATCCGCAAGGGCCGCACATTTTCCCAGCGTTCCGCATGAAGCGGGACACTTTAGCGCAGTACCACTGTTCAATTCTTTTAGGAGATTCAACATGTCGAGCAAGATCCCGACCGACGCAGGCGCAACTGGCAGCTCCATCGCCGACATCTACAAGGCAATGGCTGAAGAAAACGAAATCAACAAGGCCAACACGACCGCGAAGCTTGCGACGATGGGCCCGAAGGCCGCGAAGGATATCGTAGGCTAAGCGCTCCGGCGCGCCATCCGGCCGCGCATGGTGCGCCGGTTGGGAACCGTCCGCGGTTCCCAACCGGTTTTTTTTTGCTCTGCCGCGTGGGCCATCCACCTACAGACCTGTGTTCGTGAAGCGATTCGGCGATAGCGATGAGTATCGAAAGACGTGATGAACTGATCCGCGAGATTTGCGAACTGCGCGACATGCCTGCGCCGGATGCCGTGCTGGAGCGCGGTGTGCTGGAGATCGACGGCTTCGACGCGGCGATCGACCATTTCGAGGAAGACCCCGACGCGCTGTACATGACGTTCCAGTTCGGCATCGTCACGGCGGGGCGCACGTTGCGCGTGTTTCGCCTGTTGCTGGAGGCGAATCTCGCCGTCTATGCGCAGGACCAGGCGCAACTCGGCCTGGAGGCGGATACCGGCGCGATCGTCCTGATCGCGCGCGTGGCCTTGAGCGAGGAAATCACAGGGCAATGGATGCTCGAGCTGATCGAGCACTATGTCGAGCACGGCCGCTACTGGCGGGACAACATCTTCGTCGCTCGCGACGACATGTTCGAAAACCTCGCCCGTGGCGACTACGTATGGATCCGCGCATGAACCTTCTTTTCAATGGAGAATGAAATGACGCAAGTCAGCCATAGTCACAGCACGACCAGCAGTCCCTCGACCCACAAGACGGACGACAAGGACACGAAGAACAAGGACAAGAAAGACGACCAGGGAGGCAGCCCGGCCGATCTGGATGCGGCGATCCAGGCCTTCGGCACGCAGGTGATGATGCAGATCTTCCAGGATCAGCAGGAACGCCGGGCTGAGGCACGCGAGGAGGACGAGGACGCCGCCTGAGCGCGTGAGCGCGGGCCGTTCGCGTCATGCGTCGTGACGCGATGGCCCGCCAGCGCCGACTGCCTCGACGGGCGGGTCGCCGCGCAAGCGGAGGGCTGCTACGCCACCGTCACGACGAACTGCGCCGATGAATCGCAAGCGCGATCGGACAACGTACCGTCGCCACCGCGCCGCGTAGCGCCCTGCCCCAAACTCACCGGCAGCGTATCGAATCCCGCTCGCGCGTCGGCGTCGAAGCAGGACTGCGCCGCCTGAGCGACATCGAGCTTGTAGCCGAGCGCATACACGGTCTTGAGATTCAGCTCGGCGGTGCGCGATAGCTGCAGTTTCTTGCGCAGCTTATAGATGTGCTGCTCCAGCGTGCGCGCGGCGATCTGCTCCGTCGCACCCCAAACGCTAGCAGCGATTTGCGCGCGGCTAAGAAATTTTCCGGGGTTCGAAAAGAACATCCAGGCGATCGAGAACTCGCGCGCTGTCAGCGGAATCTCGACGCCGTCGATCGTCGCGAGACCGAGATCCCGCTGAAGCACGTAACGGCCGATCTGGATCTGATGCGTGACGGTATCGGAAAAGCGCCGCTGCAACGCCAGATGGACGCGAAAGCGGATCTGCTCGATGTCGAAGCGATTCACGACGTCGGTCGCCCCCGCGTCGATCCAGCGCAACAGTCCCGACCAGCTCGAATGGTGCGTCAGTACGATCACCGGCGTGCACACGTCGGCGTTGCAGTCGCGCCACGACAGCAACGCACTGGTTGGCGTCGGATCGGTCCTGGCGTCGATCAGCACCAGGTCATAACGGTTCGCACGCATTGCGCGCAGCAAATCGAGTTCACTCGGGAACGGCTCGATGACGACTCCTTCTCCGGTAAAGGTTTCAGAAACAGTCCGTCGAAGCAGCCGGTCGTCGGTTGCAATGGCAAATAACAGGTTATTGTTCACCGCGGTTCGCATCCCCAAAAAGGCATCCACGCTTCTCGATTCCTGCCGTCACCCGTCCAGCGGAGACGGCGGCGTTTCCCCAAGCACAACTTTTTGTCCCCTCGCCCGTCTGGTCGTCGTGGTTTTAGTCAATGGCTGTAGCGGCGTAATTCAAGACCCATTGCATTGCGCCATCAGCATTGATCGTATCGGGCGAGGTCTCTCTCTCCGTTAGTGCATCGGGAGCGCGCGGTGGATGCGTATTGCGTGGATATTTTCATGCGACGAGCCAGAATCCAGTTCGCGAGGCAAAGCATCTTCCGGCAACTCTCGTGAATTGCGCGCCATTCAACGCCATACAGTCGTGAACCAGCTTGCGCGGCGTCATGCGAAAAAATCACGGCCTATAGAGCGACTGGAAGCATCGTGTCGCGTTTGCAACAGTTGCCTTACGACACGCGAGCCACGAATCCACAATGACGGCTGCGCAATGATGGATTCCGCTGCTGATGCGCGGACACGCTTACTATTCTGGATTGCCAATCGAGTCCGTCCTGGAGACGCCGCTGTCCACAAGCAAATGGCGCCGCGTGAGCCAATCGATGTTGTGCCGGCCCGGCTCGCCTGCCGCACGTGCTTGCGGATTCGCGGCGCGTGGCGGCATGGATGTCTTCCCGCCTGCTGCCGCGGCATTTGCCGGACGCTGCGGCAGCAATAGCGCACCGGGCGCGGTCAGGCTGCGCGCAACCGGCCTCGGACTGACGCCTGCCGTCGGCGGCGTGGCCGTGTCCGCGCTGGAACGAGTTGCGGGGAAGAAACGCGAAAGACGGTTGATCGTCATAAGCCCTCGCAATGGAGCGTCGTCTGTTTAAGCGGCGTAGTACGGCCCCGCCGCGTGGCCGCGCGCTGACGGCGACGGTTCGGCGGAGGCGCTCGATGCCGTATTGGACGATTCGCAAGGCACCGCGTCGCAAGCGCCTTGCGAAAAGCTGAACCCTTGCGCGAATGAACGTCACGCGCGGCCTTCATCATCGCTCCTCGCCAACGTCCTTCCTGGCGGCGCAAATACTGGGACATACGTCGGGCCCGCGCGTCCTCGCGCAACATGGTTCGCACGCGACCTCATGTTTTCGCGCCGTCGCTTCGAAATCCAGATGGAGGGCGATCACAATCGCGCCGTTCACTGGTACGCACCGGCACGCATTCGAGGAGACCGTCATGCACCACGCCTTCCGTCATCGTCCGCCGCTTACGCGCCGCGCGCTGGTCGCAATCGCCGTCGACCTTGCGCTCGCGCTCGCCGCGCAGCCCGCATGGGCCGACTGCTTCGACGACGCAGGGGCGTACCAGCGCGTCAATCCAATGGTGCTGCGGGCGATCGCATGGCAGGAGTCGCATAACCGGCCCAACGCGACGCATCTGAACGCAAACGGCTCGCTCGACTACGGCGTCATGCAGATCAACTCCATTCACCTGCGCGACCTGGCGCGCTACCACATCGATCGCGATGCGCTGATGCAGCCGTGCAAGAACGTGTATATCGCGGCCTGGCATTTGCGCGGCAAGATGGACAAATACGGCAACACCTGGGCCGCGATTGGGGCCTACCATTCGGAGACCCCTGCCGAGCGGGACCTATACGCGCGCCACATCGCCGCGATCCTCGCGAGCTGGCATCAACTGCGGCAGCCGGAGCATGTCGCTCAAAAATGATTCCCCCGAACCGGCCGGCGCCGCAGGGCGACTAGCCGAAAAACGCAAGGTGGTGTTAGAAAACGAAAGCGATATCGATCCGCCTGGCGACGAACCGAATAGGTATGTTCCCCCCCCAGCTCGTGGCAGCGCAACCGGTGTAGAAAACGTTCGCCTAACGCCCCCTCGTTTCGGTGCCATGTCAACGCGCCCGATCGTGCTGCTTATGATGAACACCCAAGCAGTGCGCCCCTGACATTTCTATCGCGAACGACATGCTCAAACACGACAACCTGCAAGATGTTGACGCCAGTCACGAAGGACGCTGGCCGCCGCTCACTTTTTCGAAGCGGGACGGGCTGCTGTACATGCACAACGGCGACGAGTGGGATTCGACGTTCGGGTGTATGGTGCTCGATCATCCAACGTTTCTCTGGATGGAGTATGCGCAAAAGATGATGTCGTGGATGCTCTTCGCCGAACGCTTCTATGAAAAGCCGCGCCTCATCGTGCAACTGGGACTGGGCGCCGGAGCGTTGACCCGCTTCTGTCACGCCCGCTTTCCGCTCGCGCGTGTCGAAGTCGTCGACATCAACCCCGCGGTCATCGACGCGTGCCGCGAGATGTTCTGCATGCCGCCCGAGGGCGAGCGCCTCGGTCTCATCGAAGCGGACGCGATGGACTATGTCAGCGCGCAAGAGCACCGGGCATCGATCGACATCTTGCAGGTGGACCTTTATCTAAGCGAACACGATGGGCCGGTGGGGCAAGGCAGCGCATTCTACCGGGCCTGTTTCGACAGCCTCGCGACGGACGGCATGATGACGATCAACATCTTCGGCCCGGACCTGGCGGCGGTGACGCGGCAGAACCTGCAATGGCTGTCCGAGCTATTCGATGCGGTTCTGCGGTTGCCGTGCGAGGACAACAACATTCTCATCTGCTTCAAGCGTGCGCCGGTGATCGATATGCAGCAACTGAAAGTGAAAGCGGCCGCGCTCGAGTCGCTTACTGGAATCCCCGCGTCTTCATGGGTGTTTTTCCGTCGCGACGGCGAAGCGCTGGATCGCGAGAAGGCCCTGGAACTCGAGGCAGTGGTCTAGGCGAATTGCTCAACGCGCGCCAGCGCGTTGCCTGCTTCGCCAATCGACGCAACGCTGTCCAGCTTGTAGCCGAGCGCATAAACGGTTTTCAGATTCAGGCCGTTTCCGGGCGACAAACGCAGCTTCTTGCGCAGCTTGTAGATGTGTTGCTCGATGGAGCGCGCGGCCACGTCCTCGCATGAGCCCCACACGCCGCCAGCGATCTGCGCGCGGGTCACGAACTTGCCTGGATTCGAAAAGAACAGCCACGCCATCGTGAATTCGCGCGGCGTGAGCGGAATCTCGACGCCGTCGAGGGTCAGCACGCCGAGATCTCTTCTCAACACATAGCCGCCCAGCGTGACGGTGTCCGCACCCGCCCGATGATTTTCACGCTGAAGCACAACATGCGCGCGCAGACGCACCTGTTCCAGATCGAAGCGATACGCCACGTCCGTGGCGCCCGCGTTGATCCACCCGAGCATGGCGGTCCAGTCCGGAAACGGCGTGAGAACGATCGCGGGCGTGCACGCAGCCGCGTTGCAATGGCGCCACGACAGCAACGAATCGAGCAGCAATGATCCGTTCTTCGCGTCGATCAACACGAGGTCGTACGTGGAGGCGCGCATTGCACGCACGAGCGGCAACTCGCCGTCAAACGATTCGACGGCAATCGAATCACCGGCAAGACAGCCGGCCAGATCGCGGGTCAATATGGGGTCCTCGGTCACTAGAGCGAATCGCATGTCTTCTCCTGGTCGGCCTGATGTCAATGAATCGTTCATACGGACGGGTTGGATCGTTCTCGGTCCCGGTTCCGGTAAGTGCCTCCGGGAGCGAAACCGGATGCGCTGCCGCGCCGGCGGTCCGGCGTCTTGCCCACGCGCCCCGTCGCGTGGCGGGCATGCGCATATCGCTGAACCCTCGCAGCCACGGCGCATCGCGGCGCACGCGTCGGCACACCCTTACAAAGCGGTCAGGATGCACTGACACGAGAATCCGTGCATCCTGACCAGGCTTCTATTGCTCGCGTCGGCGTGGTTGCGGCGCTCGTATCGCGCATCGTGGCTTGCCGACAAATTTCTTCGGTCGTTCGCAACTTTGCTCACGGTCGACGTCACTTACGGGCATATTTCCAATTTCACTCCGGCAGATCGCGAGCAAATTTGTCCGGTCACGTTTATCGGTTAGGATTGGCACGATCCTGGCAGCGGCGCGGCGCCGCGCCGGGTCGTTCAGATGGCTTGACCACGGTCACAGTCCCCGATCTACCGGAACGTGAACGAACAATATGGAGTTGCAGCGTCCTTCGTCCCCGCGTTGCCGCGTGGCAGCCTGCTTGCCCGGCATGCTTCGATGCTGCACTGCGCTCGTCACGCTTGCAGTTTTATCCGCACCCGCCACTGCCACAAGCGACGACTGGCAGTTCGAGGCGGGCATCACCACCAACAAGGTCACCCGCGGCATGGACATCGGAAACGGGCAGCCGTCGGTCAGTGCGGGGGCCAACTGGTATCCGGGCAACGGCTTCTTTGCGGGCGCGTCCGTGGCGTCACTCCGGTCCGCTCGCAGCCCGACCAACGGTGCGGAAGTCGTCGCCAACGGTGGATACGGTTGGCGATTGGCCGGCGACTGGAGCGCCCAGGCCATGCTTTCGCACTACCAGTTCCTACAGGGATCGCAGTCCTCGCGCCTCAACTACGACGAACTGGTGCTAACCGCCGGCTGGCGCGACTCTGTGTTCGCCTCGGTCGCGCTCTCGCCGGACACCGGCTTTGGGCCGACGCCGATTTCGCGCGCTGTTTCATATGACCTGGTGGGTCGCCTGCCGCTCGTGCACGGGTGGACCGCGACGGCCGGCATCGGCTACTACGATCTGCACTCGGTGATCGACCTTGGGTACGTCTACGGCAACGTCGGGCTGACTTATCAGTTTCGCGCGTGGCAATTTGACGTGTCGTACATCGCGACGAACAATGAAGCCAAGACGAAGCTTGGGCCGGGCGCGAGCAATCGCTGGATCGCCGATGTCATCTGGCATTTCTGAGCGGCGGCGTAACTTTTCACCCGGCAACGCGCACCTACGGCTATTTACATCATGAATCGAGTTGCCATGACGCCCAAGGACCGCTATGTCCCGCATTTTCCGTTCGGCGCGGGTTCGGCAGTGAACCGCGGCGTCAGTGGCACATGGGCCGCCATGGTGCGGCGCGCGTGCCTTTGCTGGCTGTCCCTGTGCGCCGCCTTCGCGGTGTCCGCGTGCGCGCTCGTGCCCGCGACGCCCGACCCCGCTGTCGCGACGCAACAGATGAAAGCGCGTCCAGAGCGAATGATCGTGCTGGCTGTCGCCAATCCTCCGGAAACGCTCATGCTGCGAGCCGGCTCGACTGCCGCCGGCTACGGCGCTGCTGGCGGCTATTCGCCGGGCGGCAGCGCGCGGGCTCAGGTCGCCGCGCTCGCGCGGCAATACGGCTTGCACGAGGTGTCGGCGTGGCCGATCCCGTCGCTGAAGGTGCATTGCGCGATGCTGGAAATCGCCGACGGCGCGCGGCGCGATGAAGTGCTCGCGCGGCTCGCTGCCGATCCTCGCGTGCGTCTCGCGCAGCCGTTACAGACCTTCGATCTGCTCGGCGAGGCGCCGCATGGCAGCGGCTATACCGACTTGCAGCAGGGTTTTCGTGAGATCGGCGCGGACGCCGCGCAAAAGGTCACACGCGGCGATTCGGTGCGCGTCGCGGTGATCGACACCGGCGTCGACACCACCCACCCCGATCTGCACGGCCGCATTGCCGGGACCCGCAATTTCGTCGACGAGGACTGGCAGCAATTCAATCGCGATCAGCACGGCACCGCGGTCGCGGGCGTCATCGCGGCGGATCGCGCCGGCGGCCCGGACGGCAGCGCCGGCATCGAAGGCGTCGCGCCGCACGCGAAAGTGATCGCGGTCAAGGCCTGCTGGCAAGCGGACAATCGCAGCGGGACTTCGCGGTGCAATTCGTTCACACTCGCCGAAGCGATCCAGTCGGCGCTCGAGGCGCACGCACAGATCATCAATCTGAGTCTGGGCGGGCCGGCGGACCCGCTGCTGAGTCAACTGATCGAACTGTCGGTGAAAAAAGGTGTGATCGTGGTCGGGGCCGTGCTGCCGGACGGCGACCTCAAGGCGTTTCCGGTCGGCGTGAGGGGCGTGATCGCCGTCGATTCGGCTCACGCTGCGGGCAGCGCGCCAGCCGATGCAGGCTCGAACGTGCTGTATGCGCCGGGCCGTGACATCCTGACGCTCACGCCGGGCGGACATTACGACTTCGTGTCGGGCTCGTCGTTCGCGGCGGCGAACGTGACAGGCACCATTGCGTTGCTGCTCGGGTTGCAGCCGAATCTCGACGCACATTCGATCGAGGTGCTGCTCGACCAGACAAGCGGCCCGAGCCGGCAGCATAGCCGCGTCATCAATGCGTGCCGCGCGGTAGATGCGCTTCACCATCCCTGCGTCGAGGTGGCCCGTTGAACGGGACCGCCGCAATGCCGCGATGACTCCCCCTCGCGCAGGCGCTCTTCACGCAAACGTTCTGAGCGCAGCTGTTCCTCCCTGTGACGTTCGGCGCGCACATCGTCGTCGTGGGTGCTGAATTGCAGCAAGCTCGCGCGGTCGTCAGCCGTTGCACAAGGTTGCGAAAACGCATTCGCAGATGCGAGCAGCAGTGCGCAGGCAACGCCTGCGGTCAGGTTGAATGAACGCGGCAGCAACATTCCGAATCCCCCTCGCGGTTGAAAAAAGCCATCCATCCTACTGATGGCCCGTCCGAGCCGCGCCCATAGCGAACCGGGTTGGCGCGAGACGAACCGCTTTTTCACCACACGAAATCAATCTGCCACGCTGTCCCGGTCAAAGCGCCTCGACGAGATCCTTGCGCCGCGTCTGGCAATACGCCGAGCACGCAAGCTGCGCCGCATTCGCGGCAGCGTGAATCATCGGGCTCGCGTTCACCGGCTTGCAAATCGACACGATGATCGGCGGGGGCACGGGTTTAAGCGCAATACTGTTCACTTGATAACCACTTTGGGCGCTATTCGCTGATTCAGCGGCTCC
>NZ_JALOCP010000004.1:0-399492 GCF_030511745.1 Paraburkholderia sp. SECH4 | reverse complement strand
GGCAACACTAATAGACCACTAACAAATCAAGGAAAGGCCAAAGCCCTAAGAACACAGACAAGAAGCGCCGCGCAGCCAACCAAACAAGCGCCGCGAAGGCAACCCTAAACCGTCAATTCCGGCTAGCAATAGCGCGCCGATCATTAGCAGCTCCAGCTGCCGATGAAGAACCAGAATCAGCCGTCTGCGAAGACCCCTTCCCCCATACAACGGAGTTGTCAACGGCATACAACCGGCAAGGCGCCGAACTCTGCTTCTGGCAATTCGCAATAGCAACCGACATCGGATTATCACCACCTTCCGCCCATGACCAGGCCCCCGAATCCGACACAGCAAACGCCCGGCTAGGATACTGATGCAAGAAGTTGCGATAACCATTACGTCCGGCTTCATCAACAAACGGAACAGAGTCGACTGCATCAACAGCAGCAAAACCGCTCGCCTTCGGCGCCGAAGGATCCTCGACCCGATACTGCACACCCGTAGGCATCCCAACGCGGGCAAGAAACGCCTCGACAGCAGGCCACCAGATCTGCACGCCATCGCGGTCGCCCACGAGCCGATGCGCGTCATTCTTGTAGTTGCCGAAATCCACCATCTTCGCGCTCGCGCCGTGCGCGGCAAACGCGGTATACATGCCGGCCACCAGCGGTGCGGTCCACACCGAATCGTTATCGCCGTACAACCACAGCGACGGCACCTTCGTTTTCTCGCCATACGTGCCAAATGCGCGCGTCAGGTTACCCTGCCAGTCGGCGCACGCGTCCTGCCGCAACCCGCCCGAAAAATTGATCAAGGCCCGCACGCCAGTCGCAGCTTCGGTGCCGTATGCCATCGTCGCGAGACCGCCGTGCGAGGTGCCGGCCACTACGATGTGCGTGGCATCCACGTACGGCTGCTTCGACATGAATTGGATCGTCGCGGCCACGTCGCCGGCCTGGCCGACGCCATTGCGTTCGACGTCGCAACCGTCCTGCTGATACGTGCCGTCCGAATGGCCGAAGCCCTGGCGGTTCGGCGCCACCACCACGTAGCCGCGGCGCACGAATTCGCGCGCGAACGGCCGCGGGTCGCTGCGTTCCTGCGTGCGCGGGTCGCCGGGAATCTTGCCGTGGTTGAAAACGATCATCGGAAACGGGCCTGCGCCGTCCGGTTTGTAGATCGTGGTTTCGAGTGTGACGGTGCCGGCAGCGTTAACCGGCACGCGGATGATCTGTTCGTTGAGGCCTGCGGTGGGCAGATAGACGTCGTCGTCGAGTGCGATTCGCGGCACGTGCGCGCGGGTGAGAGGTCCCGCCTGGGTGTCGGCGAGCGGCTCGGCATGCGCGAGTGCGACGGCGCACATCGCCGTTGCAAACGTCACCGCACACTTCGTCAGAACCTTGCTGAACACCATTGACGCACCTGCCTCAAAAACCTGCCCTTAACACCGTGACGTTTTGTCTGTCGAATGCTGTCGCTGACAATTACCTTTCATCGGCGTTTTCGACAAACAAAAACACACTCGCGTACGTAGTGCGCCAAGCGCACGCACGCTGATCGAGATCGCACGGGATGAACCCAAACGGCCGACGCGACCCCACGCGCCGATGATGAGCGCCACACATGCTGCCCGGAACCGCTGCCGAACCCTTACCGGTGGGCTATCGACAGCTACCTGCGCATCTTGCGGAAGCGGTATGGACCTGTTCTCGCAACGTGGCGTCACAAACCTACGGCCTCATCCTGGCACGACAATTTTGTTTTGTGCAATAAAGGAGAACCCGCGACGGAATAATTGCCGGGTGCGGATCAGGATGCGTTCGTCCCCCCCAGAGGCTGCAAAGCGCCTGTCTCGCGGTGCTTGGCTGCACGAAGTAATTTGTCGAAATACGCGCGCTGTGGTGTCGAGCCAACACGAAAAAAAGGCCCTCGTTTGAGGGCCATATGTGATGACGGTGTTATTGCGCGCCGCTAAGCGGTGTAAGGCTTTCGAAGGTACGGCTTATTCGTTTACGTCACCGTCGACATAGCGCCAGCGTCCGTCCTCACCGCGTACGAAGCGGCTCAGTTCGTGCAACCGGTGGGCGCGGCCACCTACCTTGTATCGTGCGACGAATTCGACGGTCGCATGATCGGCGCTGGTTTCAGCGAAGGACTTGATCTGCAGTCCGAGCCAACGCGGTGCGTCGGGGGCGGCAGGGTTGGCGTCGAGATCCGCGGGGCAGGTGTGCGGCTCCCAGGTCGCGCGCAAATAATCCGTTGCGCCCACAACATACGCGCTGTAACGCGAGCGCATCAGTTCGAGCGCGCGCGGCGCTGTTTCACCGCCATCGATATAGCGGCCACAGCATTGCGCGAAGCGCGGTGGTTTGGCGCCGCTGCGCTGATCGGGCGCGGCGCCGCCGCAGGGGCAGTCGGACGGTCGTTGCATTGACAACAATGGCTTATTCATCAGACTTTCAGGCAAGACCACGGGCGATCAAAATTTTCTGGATGTCGCTGGTGCCTTCGTAGATCTGGCACACGCGCACATCGCGGTAGATGCGTTCGACGGGGAAGTCGCTCAGATAGCCGTAGCCGCCATGAATCTGCAATGCTGCCGAGCAGATGCGCTCGGCGGCTTCGGATGCAAACAGCTTGGCCATCGCGGCTTCGGTCAGGCAAGGCTGCCCGGCGTCTTTCAGCGAAGCCGCGTGCCAGATCAACTGGCGCGCGGCTTCGAGCTGGGTCGCCATATCGGCGAGGCGGAATTGCACGGCCTGGTGCGAAAACAGCGGCTGGCCGAAGCTCTCGCGCTCCTTCGCATACCCCAACGCCGCCTCGAACGCGGCGCGCGCCATGCCGACGCTTTGCGCCGCGATACCGATGCGCCCGCCTTCGAGCCCCGATAGCGCAATCCGATATCCTTCGCCTTCCGCGCCGATCAGGTTGGCGGCCGGCACGCGGCAATCTTCGAAAATAATCTGCGCGGTGTCCGACGAATGCTGACCGAGCTTTTCTTCGACTCGCGCGACGACGTACCCCTTCGTATCGGTGGGCACGATGAACGCGCTGATGCCGCGCTTGCCCGCCGCCTTGTCGGTCACGGCCATCACGATCGCGACGTTGCCGTTCTTGCCGCTCGTGATGAACTGTTTGACGCCGTTCAACACGTAGCTGTCGCCATCACGTGTCGCGGTGGTGCGCAGCGCGGAGGCGTCCGAACCCGCTTGCGGTTCGGTCAGGCAAAACGCGCCGAGCATCTCGCCGCGCGCGAGCGGCGTGAGCCAGTCGCGTTTCTGCGCGTCGTTGCCATAGGTCAGCAGAATGCTGCACACCGGACAGTTGTTGACCGAGATCGCGGTCGAGGTGCCGCCGTCGCCCGCTGCGATTTCTTCGAGGATCAGCGCGAGCGCCAACGCGTCCATGCCGGCGCCGCCGTATGCTTCGGGGACCAGCACGCCATACGCGCCGAGTTCGGCGAGCTGGCGATGCACGTCCTTCGGAAAGGTGCGCTCGCGGTCCCATTGCGCCGCGTGCGGCGTAACGGCTTCGCGGACAAACGTGCGCACCGCGTCGCGGACCATCAGATGATCCTGATCAAGCACCATGGCTCGGTCTCCTCATTAGTCTCCCCACCTGTCTCTTCGCCAATATCTTCACCATTCGAGCGCCGTGCCGTCGTATTGGTAGAAGCGACCGTTGAATGCTTCATGTGCTGCCGCGGCCTGCGCAAGCACTTCACGCATGCCCGTGACGCTGCGCGCCGGATCGATCGCCGCTTGCGCGCCACCCATATCGGTGCGCACCCAGCCAGGATGCAGCGAAATACAGGTTGCGCGCGTGGCGTCCAGTGAAGCGATCTTCAGCGCGTCGTTCAGCGCAGCCTTACTCGCCCGATACAGCCAGCCGGTCGTGCCGCTTGCGTCGCCGATGCTACCCATCTTGCTCGAGATCACCGCGAACACGCCGCCCGCTTCTTCGACGAGCGGCAGCAGGATCGGCATCAACTGCATCGGACCGCGCACGTTGGTATGCATGACCTGGTCGAAGTCTTCCGACGTAATCGTCTCGATGTCCTCGGTGCGTGGCCCGTACACGCCGGACACCAGCACCGCCGCGTCGAGCCGTTCGCCGTCGAGCTTCCAGCCGAGCGCGGCGATTTCTTCGGGTGCGGTGACGTCGAGTGAAAAGGTCTCCGCGCCGAGCGCCTTCAGCGCGTCGAGCGCGGCGCCGTCGCGCGCGGTGGCGAGCACGCGCCAGCCGCTCTTCATGTACTGCCGCACGAACTCCTGGCCGATGCCACGCGACGCACCGACGATCAACACTGTCTTCATCGAATCACCTCAAGCTTGCAAACGCCTGGTAACAGCGCGTCAAACCAGTTCAATGCCCATCGCGGTCGCTTCGCCGCCCCCGATACACAGCGTCGCGACACCGCGCTTCAGACCGCGATTTTTCAACGCCCCGATCAGCGTGACGAGAATCCGCGCGCCCGAAGCGCCGATCGGATGGCCGAGCGCGCAGGCGCCGCCGTTCACGTTGACCTTGTCGTGCGGCAGGTGATGTTCCTTCATCGCAGCCATCGTGACCACCGCGAACGCCTCGTTGACCTCGTAGAGATCCACTTCGTCGGCGCGCCAGCCGTTCTTCTCGAACAGCTTGCGAATCGCACCGACCGGTGCTGTGGTGAACTTCGCCGGTTCCTGAGCGAAGGTGGAGTGGCCGACCACACGAGCAAGCGGTTCGACGCCGAGACGCTTCGCGGTCGATTCACGCATCATCACGAGCGCCGCGGCGCCGTCGGAAATCGACGACGAGTTCGCCGCCGTCACCGTGCCGGTTTTGCTGAACGCGGGCTTGAGCGTCGGAATCTTGTCGAGGTTCGCCTTGAACGGCTGCTCGTCGTGATCGATGGTCACGTCGCCCTTGCGGCTTTCCACCTTCACCGGCGCGATTTCCCATGTGAACGAGCCGTCTTCATTCGCGCGCTTCGCACGATTCAGGGACTCGACGGCGAACGCATCCTGCGCTTCACGCGTGAAGTCGAACGAGGCCGCGCATTCCTCGGCGAAGGTGCCCATCAGACGGCCCTTTTCGTAGGCGTCTTCGAGGCCGTCGTAGAACATGTGGTCGATCACCTGGCCGTGGCCCATGCGCATGCCGTTACGTGCCTTGGGCAACAGATACGGCGCGTTCGTCATGCTTTCCATGCCGCCCGCGACGATCACGTCGACCGAGCCCGCGGCCAGCATGTCGTGCGCGAACATCGCCGCGCGCATGCCGGAGCCGCACATCTTGTTGACGGTCGTGCTGCCGGTGCTCAAAGGCAAACCGGCGCCGAGCGCGGCCTGACGCGCGGGCGCCTGGCCGAGGCCTGCGGGCAGCACGCAACCCATTACCACTTCGTCGATCTGCTCAGGCTTCAACCCGGCGCGTTGCACGGCGGCTTCGATTGCAACCGAGCCCAACTGCGGCGCGGTTAGCGTTGCGAAATCGCCCTGAAATGCCGCCATCGGCGTACGGGCCACACCTACGATTACGATCGGATCAGACTTTGTCTCGCTCATGTTTGTCTCACTCGTGTTTAAGCTGTTTGATCACACCTTCGACGATGGCCGGCACGTCGCCGAGCTGGGCCGCTTCGGCGGCCGCCGCATCGTTGTCCTCCTGGTACGCACCGCCGGCCGATACGGCCGCGATGCAGCGCTTGTAGGTTGCATCGAGCGCCGCGGGGTCGTTGATTGTCATGCCGAGGTCGCGCACCTTGCCGTCATGCACGCCATATACCCAGCCGTGTACGGTCAGTTCCTGGCCGCGTGCCCACGCGTCGTTGATGATGGTGGTCCGGCATACGTTCATGACCTGTTCGATCGCATTCAGTTCGACCAGCCGCCGATGGCGCGCCTCACCAAGCGGCCATTCTTCGATCAGCGCAGCATGCTTGGTGCGCACGTCCTGCACGTGATGCAGCCAGTTATCCGCGAGACCCACGCGCCGGCCGTGCAGCGCCGCGCCGACGCCCGAGCAGCCATAGTGACCCACCACCATGATGTGCTTGACCTTCAGCAGATCGACGGCGAACTGGATCACCGACAGGCAGTTCAGATCCGTGTGCACCACCACGTTGGCGATATTTCTGTGCACGAACACTTCGCCCGGAGGCAGGCCGATGATCTGGTTGGCCGGCACGCGCGAATCGGAACAGCCGATCCACAGATATTCGGGTGTCTGCTGGTGCGCGAGGCGCGAGAAGTACTCCGGGTCTTCGGACAGCTTGCGGGCCACCCACGCGTCGTTGTTGTCGAACAGGTGGGCAAGCGGATTGGCAGCGGGAGAAGCGTTCGTGTTCATGTTGAGTCTGGGCGGTTGCTCGACCGATTGACCGGTCGATGTCGTTGCATAAGGTTCGGACGATGCATTCAACGATGCGGGCAGCGCATAGTGCTTACGCCACGCGCACGGTGCGTTCATCTGCCTGGTTCTCCGGTAGTCCGGACGCCGTATCGGCGAATCGTTCCGGATAGCGGATGCAGAAGCGCACGCTGCTGTCGTACGGGAAAAAGTCGGGCAGTTCGCCTTTCAATAGATGATCCTTGTGCCGTTGCCACAGCGCTGGATCGAAGAAGTCCGCGTGATGCTGCATGAAGGACCGGCGCACGCGTGGATCGCCGAGCAGAAACGTGCCGTATGTCTCCGGGAAAATGTCGTGCGGGCCGACCGAGTACCACGGCTCGCCCGACATTTCGTCTTCCTCGTAACGTGGCGCCGGCACCGCGCGCACGTTGCATTCCGTCAGGTATTCGATTTCATCGTAGTCGTAGAACACGACGCGGCCGTGACGCGTCACGCCGAAGTTCTTGTACAGCATGTCGCCAGGGAAGATGTTCGCCTGCATCAATTCCTTGATCGCGTTGCCGTATTCCTTGATGCCGTGCTCGACGTCCTCGTCGCTGCCGTTTTGCAGGAACAGATTGAGCGGCACCATTCGGCGTTCGATATACATGTGACGAATCACCAGGTTGTCGCCGTCGTATTCGATCAAGGACGGCACTTCCTTTTCTAGTTCGCGCAGCAGTGCTTCGTCGAGCCGCGAAATGGGCAGCGCGACGCTCGAATATTCGAGCGTGTCGGCCATCCGGCCCAAACGGTCATGACGCTTGACGAGCTGATACTTCCGCTGGATCTGCTCGCGCGTGGTTTCCTTCGGCGGCGGAAAGTGATCTTTGATCAGCTTGAATACGTACGGAAACGAAGGCAGCGTGAACACCAGCATCACGAGCCCCTTGATGCCGGGCGCGATGATGAACGGATCGCTGGAATGCTTCAGATGGTGCAGCAGATCGCGATAGAACAGATTCTTGCCCTGCTTCTGCAAACCCACCGACGTATAGATTTCCGCCTTCGGTTTGCCCTGCATGATCGTGCCGAGAAATTCGACGTAAGCGGACGGCACTTCCATGTCCACGAGGAAGTACGAATGCGAGAAGCTGAAGATGATCAGCAACTGGTCGCGTTTGAGCAGCACCGTATCGAGTGCAAGCACGCCGGGTTTTACGTGGCGCAGTGGCACCGCGAATGGCAGCAACAAATCGCCGTTGATGATCCGTCCAACGATATACGCCGACTTGTTCCGATAAAACAGTGACGAAAGCACGTGAATCTGGAAGTTGGGCGCTTCGTCGAACACGCCGAACGCATCGTGGATCGCCTGCATCACGCATTCGACGTCGCGCGTCAGATCCTCAAACGGCGGCTCCAACTGGAAGTTCGTGACGATGCGCTCGAGCGTCGCGGCAAGACCGTCCTTGCCGGGGTAATACGCACGATAGGTCGGCTTCGCCGCCGGTTCGTCATTCTCGATGTATTCGGTCGAGATCGCCGGGCGTACGAAAATAAAGTCGTTGTTGAAATACGAACGGTGCAGGATCTTGCAGCACACCGAATTGAAGAACGTCTCCGCGCACTCGGGCTGACGGTGCGTGGTCAGGAGGCCGATGTAGTGGAGCTTGATCTGCTGCCACACTTCGTCGTCGATATTTTCGGCGTCGTATTCGTCTTCGAGCAGTTCGACGCACTCCTCGACGCGATCGTCATACGAGGTGATGCGCTCGCGCGCCAGCGTTTGCAGGCCATGCCAGTCGGCAGCTTCGAAGAGCGTTTTGGCATGGATCGCGGCGTCACGGAAGATGCGGTAGTGCCGATCGAATCCTTCGAGCATCGTCTGGGCGACGTCAAAGCCGATCTGTGACGACAGCAGTTTGGGAAAGTGATTCATGTCGGCCGTGCATTTGTCCCATGTCATGAAGACACCCGTGATTGTATCGTCCGGGTGCACCCGCGGCGCGTCGCGCCGTTCTCCGCTCAGGCGGACCTGGTCTCGCGTGAACCGCCTTCCAGCAGCGCGCGCGCCTGGGTTTCGTACTGCGCGAGGTCTTCGAGCGTCGCGTTCAGATCTTCCAGTTGACGTTCGAGCACGTCGCGATGGCGCGCCACCGTGGCAAGGAAGGCCTGCAATTGCGGCACGGTGTCGGTCGGCGACTCGTAGACGTCGAGCAGATCGCGGATCTCCGACAGCGTGAAGCCGAGCCGTTTGCCGCGCAGCGTGAGCTTCAGGCGGGTGCGGTCGCGGCCCGAATAGACGCGCCGCAAGCCGCTCGATCCCTCACGGCTGGGCGAGAGTAAACCCTGGTCTTCGTAGAAGCGGATCGCCCGCGGCGTGACGTCGAATTCCCGCGCGAGCTCGGTGATCGTGTATTGCGTGTTCATCGGGGCATCCCGTAGCCGGGCAGAAAATCGGATTGAACGATAGAATCGACGTTTACGTTATCGTCAACTTGATCGAAACGCAACTACGGTGCAATACGGCACCGGCATGTCCTGGCCGGGCCGCAACCACGCCGTCCGGCATCGCATACCTCGCCATGCCGGATGGCCGACGGAGGAAGACAACCACAATGAATGCACTCGAACATCAACTCGACTACCCGTTCAACGACACCTTGCCCGAAGCGGGCCAGACGATGGAAGTCGCGCCCGGCGTGTTCTGGCTGCGCATGCCGCTGCCGTTTGCACTCGACCACATCAATCTGTGGCTGCTACGCGATGAGATCGACGGTCAAGAAGGGTGGACGGTAGTCGACTGCGGCATTACGTCGGACACGATCAAGGAGAACTGGGAGAAAGTGTTCGACTCGGTGCTCGACGGCCTGCCGGTGCTGCGCGTGATCGTCACGCATTGCCACCCGGATCACATCGGCCTCGCGCACTGGATCTGCAGCGGCGGCGACAAGAAGCGCTGGAATGTGCGTTTGTGGATGACGCTCGGCGAATACATGCAAGCCCGTGTAATGGCGGCGGGTGACGGTTCGAATGCGGGCGGCGAGGGCGCAGCGCGCCACTTCGCACGTCACGGCTTGAACGACGAGACGTCGCTCGAGAAACTGCGCAATCGCACGAGCTACTACTCGAGCCTCGTGCCAGCGATTCCTGGGCAGTACCGCCGCCTGCGCGAAGCCGATGGCGTGAAGATCGGTGGCAAAACGTGGCGCGTGGTAACGGGCTTCGGCCATTCGCCGGAACACTGCGCGTTGCATTGCGAAGAGACGGGCACGCTGATCTCCGGCGACATGGTGCTGCCACGTATTTCGACCAACGTCTCGGTGTTCGACATGGAGCCCGAAAGCACGCCGCTCGCGCTGTATCTGGAATCGCTCGGCCGCTACGAGACGATGCCTGAAGACACGCTCGTGCTGCCGTCGCATGGCAAGCCGTTTCGCGGTGTGCGTACGCGTATCAAGCAACTGCGCGAGCATCATGACGCGCGTCTGGCTGAAGTGCGCGAGGCCTGTGCGGAGAAACCACAGAGCGCTGCGGATATCGTGCCGTTGATGTTCAAGCGCCAACTCGACATCCATCAGATGACGTTCGCGATGGGCGAGGCGTTGGCGCACTTGCATCTGCTGTGGCTGGCCGGCGAGTTGAAGCGCACGCAGGATGCGGATGGGGTGATCCGGTTTTCGGCGTGATCGCGTCGACAGGTTGATAAGTCGATAAAAAAAGCCCGGTTGCGAAAAGCAAACCGGGTTTTTTTTAAAGCGGCGTGGCGGAAGCTTACTGCACCGCTACCGTCCCAAAGTTCTGCCGTCCGAACGGACTCACGTGATAGCCGCTCACGTTCGTACGCGTGATGGCCGCTGCGGTCGGATAACCCAGCGGAATCCACAGTGCCTGATCGTGGATGATCTGCTGCGCCTGTTCATACGCTTTCGCGCGTTTGGCCTGATCGGGCGTGGTCTTGCCGTCGGCGATCAGTTTGTCCAGATCCTGATCGCAGAAGCGCGCGAAATTGATCCCCGACTTCACCGCATTGCAACTGAAGAGCGGTGACAGATAGTTGTCCGGATCGCCGTTATCGCCAGCCCAGCCCATGAACAGCGTGTCATGCTGGCCTTGTTTGGCCTGCTTGATCAGCTCGCCCCATTCGATCACCTTCACATCCGCCTTCACGCCGATCTTGGCGAAGTCGGCTTGCAGCAGTTCGGCGCCGGCCTTCGGATTCGGGTTCAGCACGCTGCCGTTCGGACGCACCCAGATCGTCGTTTCGAAGCCGTTCGGATAGCCCGCGTCCGCGAGCAGTTTCTTCGCCTTTGCCGGATCGTACGGCCATGCCTTCACGCCCTTGTCATAGCTCCACGTGTTCGGCGGATACGGATTGACGGCCGGCGTCGCGGTGTTGTCGAAGATCGCCTTCAGATAGGTGGTGCGGTCGAACGCCATGTTCAGGGCCGCGCGCACCTTCTGGTTGTCGAGCGGCTTCTTCTGCGTGTTCAGTGCGACGAACGCGGTCATGAACGCCGGCGTCTGCACGATGGCGAGCGACTTATCCTCCTTCGCTTCGGCGAGATCCTGCGGCTTCGGCGACAGCGCGATCTGGCATTCGCCGGCCTTCACCTTTTGCGCGCGCACTGTGGCGTCCGGCGTGATCGCGTAGATCAGACGGTCGATCTTCGGTTTCGCGCCCCAGTACGTCGGGTTCACGTCGTAGCGGATCACCGCGTCTTTCGTGTAGCTCTTCAATTCGAACGGACCGGTGCCGATCGGCTTCGAATTCAGGTCGACCTGTTTGCCGGCCTTGAGCAACTGGTCGGCGTATTCAGCCGAATAGATCGAAGCGAAACCCATCGTCAGGATCGAAACGAAGGTCGCGTCCGGTGCGTTCAGTTCGAACTTGACGGTGTTGTCGTCGACCTTGCTGATCGACTTGATGAGCTTCGGCAAGCCCATCGATTGCGCGTGCGGGAAACCGCTCGCGCCCGCCACTTTGTGCCACGGATTGCTGTCGTTGAGCATCCGGTCGAACGTGAAGACGACGTCGTCGGCATTCAGCGCGCGGGTTGGCTTGAAGTAGTCGGTGGTCTGGAACTGCACGTTCGGGCGCAGATGGAACGTGTAGGTGAGGCCGTCGGCGCTCACGTCCCATTTGTCAGCCAGCGCGGGTACCACCTTCTTCGCGGCCTCGTCGTACGAGACCAGCGAATTGAAGATCACGTCGGCCGACGCATTGGTCGTCACCAGCGAATTGAACTGCACGACATCGAAGCCGTCGGGGCTCGACTCGGTACAGACGGTCAGCGGTTTGGCGAGCACGAGCGCGGGCGCCGTGAACAGTACGGCGGCTGCGAGCAGTTTGAAGCGCATAGGATCTCCCATAACAAGCGCAGTCAGGCAGTGCGTCTGGTTGTGTGGTTATGTTCCGTTGACGGGTGGCGACCGGTCTGGCCGTCGTCTTTATTGTGATACGTTTCCGGCGCTGGCGCATGCTTTGGCTGCTGCGCTACATGCACGTCCTCGCCTTCGCGAAAGCTTATCGAAGGGTGGTTGCGGCGACAACAATTTAATCCGCATATCCATATGGGTTGAGGGTGTTGCCGCTCATGACGCAGCCGCCCGCTGCAACAGGTAACCGATGCCTTCAATGGCGCGCACGCCGTACCACGATACCAACTCCCCATCTATCAACTCAATGCGCTTGCCGGCCAGACGCGGGTCACGCTTCAGCGCGTCACAATGCGCTTGTGTGAAGCGATAGGGCTCGTTGGAGAGGAGTATGCGATCGACGCCGGCAAGCCACGGCGCGTGGCCGAAGTCGAGCACGGGATAACGCGCTGCGCCGGCCGTGCCGCCTTCCACGTCGGGCAGCGTCTGCCAGTTCACGAGCCTCAGCATCGCGGCGATATAGGTATCGCGCGCCACCGTCATCCATGGTTCGCGCCAGATCAGATACAACACGTTTTGCTTGGGAAACACCTGCGCCGCGGCCTCGTGCAGGCGTATTTCGAGCGCCTCGCTCAAGCGCTGCGCTTCTTGTTCGCGGTCGAAGATCGCGCCCAGCAACGCGTACAGCGAGAGATTGTCCTGCGGCGTCTGCGGATGGGTCACGACGATATGCGGCACGAACGCGCGCAATTGCTCGACGGTATCGCGCTCGTTTTCGTCGATATTGACGATCAGATGGGTGGGCCGCAAAGCACGAATCGCGTCGACATTCACGGCCTTGGTGCCGCCGACCTTGTGCACCTGCCGCACCTTGTCGCGGGGATGCACGCAAAAACCGGTGCGTCCGACAATCTGCCTGTCGAGCCCCAGAGCGAACAGCAATTCGGTGATGCTCGGCACCAGCGAGACGATGCGAGTATTGGCGCCCCGAGTACCGACGCCCGACGCATGGGCATCCCCCATTTCGTACGCGACGCCGGCTGCATCGACCGCACGAGGCTGCATGACTTACTCGGTGGCGGCGCGCGGTTTGCGCGGCGCGCGTTCGAAGGCGCGGTCGTAGAGCCAGCGCGGCAGCACGTGCAGCAGCATCGCCACGATGCGCATCTGCCATGGGAACACGGCAAACGCGGTTTGACGCTCGACCGCCCCGGCGACCTTCACCGCGAAGCGGTCGGCGTCCATCAGGAACGGCATGGTGTACGGATTGTGCTCGGTCATCGGCGTGCGGATATACCCGGGGGCGATCGTGACCACGCCGACGCCGAGCGGGCGCATTTCGACGCGCAACGCTTCCAGATACTTGAGCGCAGCCGACTTCGACGCGCTGTACGCGCCTGACCCCGGCAAGCCCCGCACACTGGCGACGCTGGCGATCCCGACCAGCGTGCCTTTCTTCGCCGCGACCATCGCGGCGGCGAACGGCTCGAAGGTGGCGACCATGCCGAAATAGTTGATATCCATCACTTCGCGGAACGTGCGCAGATCGCCGTGCCCGGTGACCGCTCCGCGGCTGATGCCGGCATTGGCAATCACGACGTCCGGCAATCCGTGCTGCGCGATGAACTGCGCAGCCGCTTCGGCGAGCGCCTCGGCGTCGCGGACGTCGACGGAATAGGTGGAGATGGAATTCTGCGGATGGGACTGCTGGAAGGCGGCGAGCGCGTCGCCGCGGCGGGCAACCAGGCCGAGAATCGCGCCGCGCCGCGCATATTCGGCGGCAAGCGCGAGGCCGATGCCACTCGAGGCGCCGGTAATGAAGACCTTCAGGGGGGAGCTCATTCCGGCGTCTCGGCTTTACATCTTCTTGGCGCGGATCTGCTGCACCAGGTAGTCGAGTACCTGGGTCGTACCCGGCAGGCTGTTGGTCGCAGCCGGGCCGGTTTCATACTTGCCCTGCACGGCCAGCGTCGGCACGCCGTCGATCTTGTAGTCTTCCATCAACTTCTTGTCTTTTTGCAGCGCGCTTTGCGTCGAGAACGAGTTGTACGCGTCCATGTACTTCTTCGGATCGACGCCGTTCTTCGCGAGGAACTTGGCTTGGTCTTCCGGCGTCAGCAGGTAGTTCTTGTTGACGTGGATTTCATTGAAGACCTTCGGCGTGAGTTGCGTGGCGAGGCCGAGTGCGTCGAGCGCGTGGTACATCTTCGAGTGCGGAATGAAGTCGTCGCGGAAGGCGACCGGCACGCGCTTGAACACCACGTCCGGACCTTGCTTCTTCACCCACGCTTCGAGGAACGGGTTGAATTCGTTGCAGTGCGGGCAGCCGTACCAGAAGAATTCGGTGACTTCGATCTTGCCGGCCGGCACGTCCGTAGGTTGCGGCGTGGACAGCACGGTGTAGTCCTTGCCGGAAACCGGTGCGGTCGGCGATGCATGCGCCGTGGCGGCAACCAGGCCCAGCGAGAGGAACAGAATGCTCAGCAGTTTTTTCATGTTGTGTTGACCCAAGTAGGCGGTAAAGCGGTGGCGCCACGCAAATGCCCGTCACCGTTTTCAATATCGGCGTTGGACGCTCTAGTCGTCCGTTGTGTTTGCCGGTTGTGCTTGTGACCCGCACCGCACGCCAATAGTTCGGCGGCGGCGCGTTCCGGCAAATCACCGTTTGTTTATTGTTTGCTTATTGCTTCGTAAAGCGGATCACGGCTGTATCCACGCCCGCGTCGGACAGACGCTGACGGCTCGAATTCATGTCCTCGAACTTCGAAAACGGGCCGATACGCACACGGTAGTACGTCACGCCGCCCGCATCGCGCTGCGTGACCTTCGATTCGAAGCCCTGGAAGGCGAGACGCGCACGCTGCTGCTCGGCATCGGCCGAGGTCTTGTAGGCGCCCACTTGCAGGAAATAGCCCGTGTTCGCGTCACCCGCTGTCGGCGCCGCGCCCGAACCCGGCTTGGCGTTGGCAGCCGTGGTGGGCGACGTACCCTTCGGCGCGGAGCCTGCCGCGGTGGCGGCCGGTGCGCTTGCGCCTTGCGGCTTTTTCACCGGTCCGCTGGCCGTGCCGTTGCCGTTATCCTGCGCGGGCTTTGGTGCGACTGCCGTGCCGTTCGCATTACCGTTCGACGGCGGTACTTCGACGATCTGCGGTTCTTCCAGCATGCCCGACTGCGTTTGCGCGTTGGTCTGGCCCGGCGCGGTGTTTGGCGGCGCCGGCTGCGCGGCTTGCGGCACCGGCTGACCCGGCGTCTTGCCTTGCAGCGGACGGTTCGGGTCGTATTGCTGCGCCTGGCTCGCGCCGGTGTCGGGCGCCGCGGGCGGCGCGACCTTCGAGACGAACGGCGTAGGCGCACGGGTGATATACAGCGCCACCACTACCGCGATCGCGAGACCGACGATCAGGCCCAGCACGATGCCGAGAAAAGTCCCCCCGGTTTGTTTCGATTGCGATTGCTTTGTTGTGCGGCGTGGTTTTGCCATCGTATGAATCACCTGCAAAAAGAATCCTGGAACGGCCGTCGATTATAACGACGGCCGCATGCATGTTGCGCCGGAGGACTTACATCTTGACGGGAGCGGAGACGCCGATCGTCGCGAGACCGTTGGCCAGCACCTGACGCGTGGCCGCAAGCAGCGCGACGCGTGCGTTGCGCTCGGCAGCGTCGTCGACCAGCACGCGTTCGGCTCTGTCATTGTAGAACGAGTGGAATTCCCCGGCGAGGTCGCGCAGATAGAACGCAACCGCGTGCGGCGCGAGTTCGCCGGCGGCGTGCTCCAGCATGTCCGGGAACTCGGCGAGCTTGTTCAGCAGGGCCATGGCGCGTTCGCTGGTGAGCGGCGACACGTCCACCGTGGCCAGCGTGCTTTCGTCCGTGCTGTAGCGCGCCTTGCATTCCGCGATGACCGAGCAGATCCGCGCATGCGCATACTGCACGTAGTGCACCGGATTTTCGTCGTTTTGTTTCAACGCCAGGTCGATGTCGAACACGAATTCCGTATCCGCCTTGCGCGAAATCAGGAAGAAGCGCACGGCGTCGCGGCCGCGGCGAATCGTCTCTTCGTCGATCAGGTCGACGGCGGCTTCCGAGCCCGGCGTCGCGCCGCCCGACCATTCGATCAGGTCGCGCACGGTCACATAGCTGCCGGCGCGTTTCGAGATTTTCACCTCTTCGCCGTTGCGCATCACCGTGACCATCTTGTGCAGGATGTAGTCGGGATAGCCCTTCGGAATGCCGATGCCGAGACCTTGCAGGCCGGCGCGCACGCGCGCGATCGTGCCGTGGTGGTCCGAGCCCTGAATGTTGATGACCTTGGTGAAGCCGCGTTCCCACTTGGCGACGTGGTAGGCGACGTCCGGCACGAAGTACGTGTAGGTGCCGTCGGTCTTGCGCATCACGCGGTCTTTGTCGTCACCGTCGTCGGTGGTGCGCAGCCACAGCGCGCCTTCCTGTTCGTAGGTTTTGCCGGCGGCGATCAGCGCCGCGACGGTCTTCTCGACCCGGCCTTCCTTGTACAGCGACGACTCGAGGTAGTACTCGTCGAACTTGACGCCGAAGGCCTGCAAGTCCATGTCCTGCTCGCGGCGCAGGTAGGCGACCGCGAAGCGGCGGATCGCTTCGAGGTCGTCGACGTCGGCCGCGCCCGTGACGGGTTCGCCGTCGCTCGCGGCAACCGTGACGCCGTTCAGATAGTCTTTGGCGATGTCGGCGATGTACTCGCCGTTGTACGCCGAGGCCGGCCAGCCTTGGTCGCCTGGGGCGAGGCCGCGGGCGCGGGCCTGGGTCGACAGGGCGAGCGTCTGGATCTGCACGCCGGCGTCGTTGTAATAGAACTCGCGGTGCACGTCCCAGCCTTGCGAGGCCAGCACGTTCGAGAGCGCGTCGCCGAGCGCGGCCTGGCGGCCGTGGCCGACGTGCAGCGGGCCGGTCGGGTTGGCCGAGACGAATTCGATCAGCACATGCTTGCCGGCTTCGCGCTGCGAACGGCCAAAGGCGTCCTTTTCGGCGAACACGGCGGCGATGACCGCCTGCTTGGCGGCGGCCGCGAGGCGCAGGTTGATGAAGCCGGGGCCGGCTACTTCGGCGGCTTCCACGAGACCCTTGGCTTGCGGTTGCGCGAGCAGCGCGTCGACGATCTGTTGCGCCAACTGGCGCGGGTTGGCGCGCAGCGGTTTGGCGAGTTGCATCGCCACATTGCAGGCGACGTCGCCGTGCGCGGCGACCTTGGGACGCTCCAGCGTGATCGTGGGCGACACGAAGGCGGCTTCGCTCGCGCCTTGGGTTGCGTCAGCAACCTGCTTCACCGTGTCGGCGAGCAGTGTTTCGAGGGTATGTTTATGTGCAGGCAGCATGCTTGTTGCGAGTCCAGTGAGGCAATCCGGTGATGCGGAAGAAGCGGCGGCCGCGCGCGAGGCGCAGCCGATTCGTCAGAAGCGTGGAAAGCGGCAATGCACCGGCCGGGACGCGCCGGGCACGTCGGGGCGTCATCAGGCACGTGGCGTGCAACGCGTCTAGCGCGGTGCGCGGCGCGAGACCAGGACGCTTGCTGCAGCGGCCCGGTGCGGCAGCAGGCGGGGTTGCGGCCAACCGGCCCAGCCACGCCACCTTCACTATGCCGCGCGCGGCGCATTGCGGCGCGCTTTTCCGTCCAGACGGATTTTAGCAGGTGCTAATATGTTCAATGAGATGCCCACCAAGGGCCGTGGCCGCCGTGCCTGATCGGCGTGTCAACGTAACGCGCGCCGACGGCCGGCTTACAAGCCGTTCGCGCGTCAATCCAACATAACGAAAAAGGGAACAGTCATGCTGATTACTTTCAAATGTCGCGCCGCGCCGGACGTGATGATGCTGGAAAATCTCGCTCAATACCTGGTCGGCATCGTCGGCAAGCGCCTGGGTGAGCGTGGTGTCATCACCCACGACGAACTGAGCGTCGCGATCACGAAACTTGAATCGGCGATCAGCGTCGACAAACAGGAACGTGCCGAGCACGACGGCCATTTTCACGAAGGCGAAGACGGCCACGAGCATCATGAGATCCCGCCGGGACTCGCCCAGCGCGCGTATCCGTTTCTCGACATGCTGCGCGCCGCGCAGAAGGAAAACGCGGATATCGTCTGGGGTCTCTGATCCCGCGGCGGTCCGCCGGTGGAGGCGTTCGCCGCGTCTCGCGGTGCTGGTCGTGACGTGTCAATGAAAAGAGCCCGCATTCGCGGGCTCTTTGTCTTTCACGGGTCTTGACGGCCCGTCTGCCGAACCTGCTTACTGGCTGGCGGCGTCCGCCGGAGCGGCCATCGGTGCCGACGCACCCTTCTTGGCTTTCTGCTTCTTGGGCTTCTTGACGTGCTTCTCAGTGGGCGGCGAATACGAACTGACCGCGCTGGAGCCGGCCGGAGCGGCGGGCTGGGCCAGCGCCACCGAGGCGCTTGCGGCGAGCGAAACAGCAGTCAATAACAGCGTCAGCTTCTTCATACGATTTTCTCCGTTGACGATTGCAATTTGATAAGCCGACGCGTTTTGGCCGCGTCTGGCGGGGTGATGCCGTTTCAGTCTACAAAGCCGAAAATTGCACTGCCGCAAATATTCAGCCTAGCGCGCCCGATATAGTAGGTTTCCCGCCCCGCATGGCTTACAGCAAAGGCGCCAAGGCTCGCTCAGCGTCTGTTTTCGACAACGACATGCGTTTTGCGTAGTCTTCCAACTGGTCCTGGCCGATCTTGCCGACCGAGAAATAGGTGCTGTCCGGGTGCGCCAGGTAGAAGCCGGAAACGCTGGCCGCCGGCAGCATGGCCAGAGACTCGGTCACGCTCATGCCGATTTCAGTGGCTTGCAGCACGTCGAACATGTCGCGTTTCACGAGGTGGTCCGGGCAGGCCGGATAGCCCGGCGCCGGGCGGATACCGTGGTACTTTTCAGCGATCAGGTCTTCGTTGGAGAGGGTTTCGGCGTTCGCGTAGCCCCACAGATCGCGCCGCACGCGGGCATGCAGTCCTTCAGCGAAGGCTTCAGCGAAGCGGTCGGCGAGCGCCTTCAGCATGATCGCGCTGTAGTCGTCGAGATCCTTTTCGAACTGCTTTTCCTTCACGTCGACGCCCAGACCCGCCGTGACCGCAAACATGCCGATGTAGTCGGCCACGCCCGAATCCTTCGGCGCGATGAAGTCGGCGAGCGACCGGTTCGGCCGCATCACGCCGTCCACCACCGGCCGCACGCTTTGCTGGCGCAGGTTGCGCCACGTGAGCGCCACTTCGGAGCGCGATTCGTCCGTATAGATCTCGATGTCGTCGTCGTTCACCGTGTTGGCCGGCAGCAGCGCGATCACGCCGTTGGCCTGCAGCCAGCGGCCCTGGATCAGGCGCGCGAGCATCGACTTGCCGTCCGAGAACACGCGGCGGGCCGATTCACCGACGATCTCGTCATTCAGGATCGCCGGGTACGGGCCGGCCAGGTCCCAGGTCTGGAAGAACGGACCCCAGTCGATGTAGTTCGCCAGCTCGTTCAGATCGTAGTTCTTGAACACGCGGCGGCCGATGAACTTCGGCTTGACCGGCTGGTAGCCGGCCCAATCGACCTTGGTCTTGTTCGCGCGGGCTTCGGCGAGCGTGACCATGGGCAGGGCTTTCTTGTTGGCGTGCTGATCGCGGATGCGGTCGTAGTCGGCTTTGAGGTCGTCGACGTACTTCGCTGCGCCTTCATCGGACAGCAGGCTCGACGCCACGGAGACCGAGCGCGACGCGTCCGGCACATAAACCACCGGGCCTTCGTAATGCGGTGCGATCTTGACTGCGGTGTGCACGCGCGAGGTGGTTGCGCCGCCGATCAGGAGCGGGATCTTCTTCACGCGGAAGTAGTCGTCGCGCTGCATTTCCGAAGCGACGTAGGCCATCTCTTCGAGGCTAGGCGTAATCAGACCGGACAAGCCGATGATGTCCGCGCCTTCGACTTTCGCTTTGGCGAGAATGTCGTTGCACGACACCATCACGCCCATGTTGACCACTTCGAAGTTATTGCACTGAAGCACCACCGAGACGATGTTCTTGCCGATGTCGTGCACGTCGCCCTTTACGGTAGCGATGACGATCTTGCCCTTCGCGCGCACGTCGGCGCCGGCTTCGGCCATCAGCTTCTTTTCTTCTTCGATATACGGGATCAGATGCGCGACCGCCTGCTTCATCACGCGTGCCGACTTCACGACCTGCGGCAGGAACATCTTGCCCTGACCGAACAGGTCGCCGACGATGTTCATGCCGTCCATCAGCGGGCCTTCGATCACGTTGATCGGCCGGCCGCCGGCTGCGGCGATCTTCGCGCGGACTTCCTCGGTATCTTCGACGATGAAGTTGGTGATGCCGTGCACCAGCGCATGCGACAGACGCTTCTCGACGGGCTGGTTGCGCCACTCGAGGTTCTCTTCCTTTTTCGCGGCGCCGGTCTTGAACTTGTCGGCGATTTCCAGCAGACGATCGGTGCCGTCTTCACGGCGGTTCAGCACGACGTCTTCAACACGCTCGCGCAACTCCGGATCGAGGTCGGCATACACGCCGAGCTGACCCGCGTTGACGATGCCCATGTCCATCCCCGCCTGAATCGCGTGATAGAGGAACACGGTGTGAATCGCCTCGCGCACCGGATCGTTGCCGCGGAACGAGAACGACACGTTCGACACGCCGCCGCTGATCTTCGCGTACGGCAGGTTTTCCTTGATCCAGCGCGTCGCGTTGATGAAGTCGACGGCGTAGTTGTTGTGCTCTTCGATGCCGGTTGCAATCGCGAAGATGTTCGGATCGAAGATGATGTCTTCCGGCGGGAAGCCGACTTCGTTCACGAGAAAATCGTATGAGCGCTTGCAGATCTGCGTCTTGCGTTCGAAGGTATCGGCCTGGCCTTGCTCGTCGAAGGCCATCACGACCGCGGCCGCGCCGTAACGGCGGATCAGATTCGCGTGATGGCGGAACGCTTCCTCGCCTTCCTTCAGCGAGATCGAGTTGACGATCGCCTTGCCTTGCACACACTTCAGGCCCGCTTCGATCACGTCCCACTTCGACGAGTCGATCATGATCGGCACGCGCGCGATGTCCGGTTCCGACGCGATCAGATTCATGAAGCGGACCATCGCCGCTTTCGAATCGAGCATCGCCTCGTCCATGTTGACGTCGATGATCTGCGCGCCGTTTTCGACCTGCTGCCGCGCGACCGCGATCGCGTCGTCGAACTGGTCGTTCAGGATCATTCGCGCGAACGCCTTCGAGCCGGTCACGTTGGTGCGTTCGCCGACGTTGATGAAGAGCGTCCCGGACGTGACGTTGAACGGCTCGAGGCCGGAAAGGCGCATGGTGTGATCGGTCATGGCGTAGGTGCGGTTCGGTTGCGTGCGGTTACGTACGATTACGTGCGTCGGGTTCGATAGCGGAAGTGCGGCGGGTCAGGAGCGAGCCGCCGCACTCAGGCTGCGTCGCGGTATTGCGTCGGCCATTGGCGCGGCTTCACTTCAGCCAGCGCTTTGGCAATCGCCGCAATATGCTCCGGCGTCGTGCCGCAGCAGCCGCCGGCGATATTCACGAGGCCGGCCTGCGCGAACTCCTTCAGCAATCCCGACGTATCCGCCGGCAATTCGTCAAAGCCCGTGTCGCTCATCGGATTCGGCAAACCGGCGTTCGGATAGCACGACACATAGGTGTCGCACAGCTTGGCCAGTTCGGCGATGTACGGGCGCATCAGCGCCGCGCCCAGCGCGCAGTTCAAACCAAAGGTGAGCGGCTTGGCGTGACGCAGCGAGTTCCAGAAGGCCTCGACGGTTTGTCCCGAGAGAATCCGGCCCGATGCATCAGTGACGGTGCCCGAAATCATGATCGGCAGGCGCTCGCCGGTGTCTTCGAACAGCTCGTCCAGCGCGAACAGTGCAGCCTTGGCATTGAGCGTGTCGAAGATCGTTTCGACGAGGAACAGGTCGCAGCCACCGTCGAGCAATGCCTTCGCCTGCTGATAGTACGCCGCGCGCAGTTCGTCGAACGTCACGTTGCGTGCGCCCGGATCGTTCACGTCAGGGGAAATGCTTGCTGTTTTCGGCGTCGGTCCGATCGCGCCGGCGACGAAGCGCGGCTTGTCGGGCGTCGAGTATTTGTCGCAGGCGGCGCGCGCCAGCTTCGCCGATTCGAGATTCATCTCGATGGCGAGGTCTTCCATTCCGTAGTCGGCTTGCGCAACCGTGGTCGCACCGAACGTGTTGGTTTCGATGATATCCGCGCCCGCCGCGAGGTACTGCTCGTGAATCTCGCCGATGATCTGCGGCTGCGTGATCGACAGCAACTCGTTGTTGCCCTTGATGTCGCGACCGTAGTCCTTGAAGCGCTCGCCACGATAGCGGGCTTCGTCGAGCTTGTAGCGCTGGATCATCGTGCCCATTGCGCCATCAAGAATCAGGATACGTGACTTGAGCAGCGCGGGCAGCGCCGTGCCGCGTGTGTAGGCGGCGTCGGGACGGACTGGCGTGGCGGATTGAGCAGGCTGGTTCATGGCGGACGAGGGCTTGCGCCGGCTTTTTCGGGAAACCTGTCATTGTAGCCGCTGTGGGGCGGTCCCGCCGGACGCGCGCCCGACAGGCGGATGCGCGTGCCGCCCCAACGGTGGCCGGGGCTGTGGCCGCAGCGGAAACAAACAGCGGAAATGACAGTGGAAACTGCAGTGGAAACAAAACGGCCCAGTCAGGTGAAAGCCTGCTGGGCCGTGTTACTTCTGCTGACCGCCTTATAAAGGCCGCCGGCTAAGCCGGTCGGCGCGGTCGATATATGTCGCCAAACCGTTACGTTAAACCCTTCAGTTAGTGAAGAATCACGGGTTGATGCATCAGGCTGTCGAATTGCCCGAGGAATTCGTCTACCTCATCCAGCGACGGTTCCTCTTCGATCAGCTTTTGCACATGCTCGCGGAAACGCGCTGCCATTGCACCGTCAATGTAGATTTCGCGCTGCATGTTCTTGTCGACGATCTCGTAGCCGCCTGATTTCATGGCCAGCGGGCCTTCCTGCGGCGGAAACTCGACGACACAATAGTTGGGGCTGTTATAGATCATTTGCATGGCGACACTCCTTATTTCCGTTGGCTCCTGGCCATTCCTGCGCCATAGGTGGAGCTTGTGGTGTGGAATTCAAGGGGTGGGTCCGGATTGACGCTTGTAAAGTTCCGAACCTACCGGTTAGACCGGCTTTCCAAGAAACGTTTCAAGCAGTGCAGCAAAACGGTGAGATTGCTCGATGGGCGCGAGATGAGCGGCCTCGAGTAGTTCGAACTGGGCGCCTTGGATGGCGTCTGCTATTGCCTGCGTAGCAGCAGGTGGCGTGCCCGTGTCGTGGCGGCCTCCCACGGCCAACGTCGGGCAACGAATTGTTCCCAGCTTACCGCGTAGATCGAAATCGCGCAGGGCTTCGCACGCCATGGCGTAGCCTTCTGGCAACGTATGGCTCAGCACGTCGCGAATCTGCTCGACTGCTTCGGGATGCGCTGCCTGGAAATCGGGCGTCAGCCAGCGGCTCAATGTCGCGGGCACTAGGGACGCCATGCCGTCCGTGCGGGCCGCCGTCGCGCGTTGATCCCATAGCGCGCGGCCTTCGGGCGGCGTACCGCTCGTGGTGTCGGCGACGGTCAGCGTGTCGACGCGCGACGGGTGGTTCAGCGCGAATTGCTGCGCGATCATGCCGCCCATCGACATGCCGACGAGATGCGTGGTGGGTGCGCCGAGCGCATCGAGCAGCGCGGCGAGATCGCGGGACAGATCGGCGATGCTGAACGGTTCGCTCGATACCGCGGTCTTGCCGTGGCCGCGCAGGTCGTAGCGCAGCACGGTGTACTCGTCGCGGAAATAGCCGGCGAGTTGGTCCCAGACAGACAGATCGCCGCCGAGCTGATGAATGAACGTCAGCCACGGGCCGCCGCCCTCATTGCTCAGGACATAGCGCGTCTCGATACCGTTGATTTTCACTTGCATGCGGGCTCCTCGAAGGGGGACGCAGTGGAAAGAGCCGTTTGCGCGCTTCTCCCGCCTTCACTATACCTACGTGGCGGCCGCGCGAACGGTTGCAGTTCATCGTGCGAGTGAGTCGCGTCGCAGAAGTTTCAACGATCTGTTCGAGACCCTGCTCGGGTTCAGGGTTTTTCGGGCGCGTTGCCGGGCCCGGTCGAATCGACCGAGGGGCTGGTTTCGGGCGCCATTGCGGGTGGGTTGGCGGGTGATTGGTTTGCCGAATTGTCAGGCGAAGTATTGCCGGTGCTATCGGTGCCGCTAGTGCCGACAGTGCCACTCGTGCCTTCAACACTGTTGACCGGACTGCCGACGCCGTCTGCATTGAGCTTGCCGCGCCACACCAGTTCGAATTGCGTGCCATTTGGCTCGGTCTGCATGATTCGCGCGGGCAGCCAGCCAAGCGACGGCGCGAGCCAAACGTCGATGCGGCGCAGATCGCCGTCATGGCGAGGCAAGCGTTTGAAGTGGCGCGTCTCGAGGTAGCCCTGTGCGGTGCGGATGGTTTCGTCGCCGATCGTCTCGACTGGCCAGTTCTCGCCGCTGTTGTTATCGATCACGAAGAATTGCCGCGTCACGCCCGGCTTATAGGCGGCCGGGTCGCCGCGCACGAGGCTGGCGAGTTGCATCACCATGCTGAAACGGTCTTGCGCGCCGTCGGGCAGCGGCAGCGTGGCCGGCGTACGCGTGAAGGCGATCTTTTTGTCGGTGCGATTGAAGATCGCCACGTCTTCCGGACGACGGCCGCGCTTTTCGATGTACTGATCCGGTGCAAGTCCGAATGCGTCGATGCGGCCATGGCTCGAATACACGAACGTGCCGACGAACGGCAACGGCACGGAGACGACCATTTCGTAGCTCTGTGCGTTGCTGGTCCAGTGGATGGTGCCGGGCTGGTTGCGCACGCCGTTGTAGAACGTGTCGTACTGCAGTTCGCCGGACGGCGGAACGGAGAACTTCACGCCCGCGGCAGCTTGAGGCGCGCTCGCAGCGGCGGGGGCGCTGGCCGTGCCGGCGGCGGTTGCGCCCGCATTGGCGTTGGCATCGGAGTGACTCGCTGCAGCCGATGCGCTCGCCGCTGCATCCGATGCGGCCGTGGCCGCGGGTGCCTGTTTTGCCGGTTGCGTCGCCGTCAACACGTGTTCACGCGGCTTGCTCGCGACGGCCTTGTGCGCCGGAGCCGGCGTTGCCGCCTGCTGCGCGTCGGCAGCGGGTTTGCGTTCGATACGCTCGGGTGTCAGCAGTGCGACCTGCACGGGGACATGTTCGTTGTCTGATGGATTCAGCGTCGCGCGGTTGCGCTCGACCCATTGCGCCGCAATCCAGTGCAGGACGGCCACTGCCAGCAGAACCGCAAGCCATCGCCCCACCCGCAAACCGGCGCGCGGCCCGACGGGCGGCGTGCGATCAGAGCGGCGTGTGGCAGAAGGTGAGGACATGGGCGAATCGTCAGCGTGGCGCCGCACTATACCCGAGCTCATACGACAGCTTTTGCGCACATTCGCGCAGCGCCGTATCGATCTCGCCGCCCCAGCGGATATCGAACGCGCCTTCGTGACCGAGCGCGATCAGGCCCAGCGCAAGATCGCCGGTCGAGTCGAAGACCGGCATGCAGAACGCGTGGATGGTGGGCAGCAACATGCCTTCCACACGTGCTGCTTCGTGCTGCCGCACCTCCGCCAGCACCCGCTCGACCTCATCCCGCGTGCGCGGCCCGCCCATGTGCGATGAGCGGCGCGAATCGGCCAGTTCGCGCTCCAGCATCGCGGCGGTCTTGCTCGACGGCAGATAGGCGGCAAACAGCAGGCCGGTGGCGGAACTGAGCAGCGGCATCACGTCGCCGAGCTTGAGCGACGCCTTGGCCGGATGACTCGATTCCATCCAGTGGACCATCGTCGGCCCCTGATTGCCCCACACCGCGATGCCCACCGTCAGATCGAGCCGGTCGCGCAGTTCGGCGAGCGCAATGCGCGCGAGCTTCACGCCGTCGACGCGGGCAAGCCGCGCGAGCCCCAATTGCAACGCGAAGCCGCCCAGCTCGTAGCGGCCCGACAACGGATCCTGCGTCACCACGCCGAGGCGCAGGAAGCTCACCAGATAGCGGTGCGCTTTCGCCGGGCTCATGCCGGCGCGCTGTGCCAGATCGCGCAGCATCATCGCGCGCGGTTCGTGGGTCAGCACCTCGAGCAATCTGAAGCCGACCTCGATCGACTGGATGCCGGAGCGCAGCTTTTCCTCGCCGGTCTCGACGCTTTCGTCGTCGGGTTCGGGCGCGTCGAGTGGTTCCGGCGGTTCAGCGGAGTCGGTGTCGGTATGGATCGCGCCGGAGCGGGCAATTGGAGGCATGAGCGAGGCGCATCGAGCGCGTTCAAAGACAGTGAGAGAGGCGTTAGGCGCAACGGTGCTTGGGCCGCGCCGATTCACCATCGTAGAATAGATTCCCTCTATCGTCACTAACGGTTCACTCCCCTATGAAACTTGCCACGCTGAAGGACGGCACGCGCGACGGTCAACTGATCGTCGTGTCCCGCGACCTGCACACCGCGGCCGTCGCCGACGCGATCGCGCCCACCATGCAGCGCGTGCTCGATGACTGGGCCTTCTACGCGCCGCAATTGCAGGACCTGTACGACGGGCTCAACCAGGGCCGCGCGCGCAACACCTTCCCGTTCGACGCCAAAGAATGCATGGCGCCGCTGCCGCGAGCGTTCCAGTGGGCCGACGGTTCGTCGTACGTGAATCATGTGGAGCTGGTGCGCCGCGCGCGTGGCGCGGAAATGCCGCCGGAATTCTGGACCGATCCGCTGATGTACCAGGGCGGCAGCGACGACTTTATCGGCCCGAAAGACGACGTGCTGTGCGCCTCTGAAGAGTTCGGCATCGACTTCGAAGCGGAAGTCGCCGTGATCACCACCGACGTGCCGATGGGCGCCACCCCCGACCAGGCGCTCAGGAGCGTTCGTCTGGTAACGCTCGTCAATGACGTCTCGCTGCGCAATCTGATCCCCGCCGAACTCGCGAAGGGCTTCGGCTTTTTCCAGAGCAAGCCGGCCACGTCGTTCGCGCCGGTCGCGGTGACGCCCGATGAACTCGGCGAGAGCTGGCGCGAAGGGCGCCTGCACCGGCCGATGATCGTCCACTGGAACAACAAGAAGGTCGGCCAGCCCGATGCCGGTACCGACATGGTGTTCCACTTCGGCCAACTGATCTCGCACGCGGCGAAAACGCGTAACCTGCGCGCCGGCGCGATTGTCGGCTCGGGCACGGTGTCGAACAAGGACGCGAAGCGCGGCTATTGCTGTATCGCTGAGAAGCGTTGCCTCGAGACCATCGAGCACGGCGCGCCGCAAACCGAGTTCATGAAGTTCGGCGATACCGTGAAGATCGAGATGTTCGACGAAGCGGGCAAGTCGATTTTCGGTTCGATCGATCAGGGCATCGCGCCGCTGGATTGATGCGCCGGTTTGGTGCGGACCGCGGCATCAGGACCGCGCCGCACGCGCTTCGTCGCTTACGAAAGGGTTTCGCCCGATGTCGCCGTCACGACGCGCCGCTACACTGACTGGCGCGGCGGCGGCCCCGGGATAGCGGCTGTCCGTTGATCGCGAAACCGACGCAAAACGGCACGTGCGCAGGACTGAAGCAGGACACAAGCAGCACATCGGCGCGACATCAAAACGAAAAACCGAGGTGAGGAGACGGCATGCGGCGATTTGAAACCATCGAACGAGGAACCCAAGGCGCTCGTACAGCGAGCGTGCGCGCAACACCATCGCGGCGCGGGCTCGCCCGTTTTGCCGCCGCGCTGTGTGCCGCGCTGCCCGCCATCGCCTTCGCGCAGGTGAAGATCGGCCTCGTGCTGTCGCTGACCGGGCCGGCTGCTTCGCTCGGCATTCCCGCGCGCGACACCACCACGCTGCTGCCCAAACAGATTGGCGGCCAGAGCGTCGAATACATCGTGCTCGACGACGCGTCCGACACCACGCAGGCTGTGCAGGACACCAAGAAGCTGATCTCCGAGAATCACGTCGACGCGATCATCGGCTCGTCGATCACGCCGAATTCGCTCGCGATGATCGACGTGGTGGCCGATGGTGAAACACCCATGATCTCGTTGGCCTCGTCGGCGAAAATTATCGAACCCGTGGATGCGAAACGCCACTGGGTATTCAAGACCCCGCAGACCGACGCGATGATGGCCTCGGCGATTGCCGCGCACGCCAGTACGCACGGCGTCAAAACGATCGCGTTCATCGGCCAGGCCGACGCGCTCGGCGAAACCTTCTACACCGAAGTCGCGAAGTTCGCGCAACTGCATCACATCGACGTGGTGGCGAGCGAGCGCTTCAATCGCACCGATCCGAGCGTGACCGGCCAGGTCCTGAAGATTCTCGCGACCCATCCGGACGCGGTGGTGGTCGGCGCGGCCGGCACGCCCGCCGCGCTGCCGCCGAAGACACTCAGGGAGCGCGGCTACAAAGGGCTGATCTATCACAATCATGGCGTCGGCAATAACGACTTCCTGCGGGTGTGCGGCGCCGACTGCAACGGCACGTTCCTGCCCGCGAGCCCAGTGCTGGTCGCCGCGCAATTGCCGGCGGACCATCCGGCCAAACGTCTCGCGCTCGACTACATCGCGCGCTTCGAGGCCTTGCGCGGACCGGGCAGCGTGTCGGCGTTCGGCTCGTACACGTGGGACGCCGGCATGCTGCTCAGCAACGCGGTGCCGATCGCGCTCAAGGTAGCCGCGCCCGGCACGCCGGAATTTCGCGGTGCGTTGCGCGATGCGCTGGAAGCGACACGTGGTCTTTCGGACACCAACGGCGTGGTCAACATGAGCGCCACGGATCACCTCGGTCTCGATCAACGGGCGCGTGTGATGGTCGAAATCAAGAATGCGAAGTGGGTTTATCAACCGCATTGAAATTTTGCTGGGTTTGCGCGGGTCTTGCGCGGAATATGGCGAATGTGCCCTTAGCTTAGGGCGACGGTTTCAACCGACATACCGATAGACGGATTGCTCATCATGTCTCAGGCACCACACAGTAACGACGCGTTTTACGCGCACTACCACTCGCTGCAATTGCACCGCCATCCGCATGGCGTGCTCGAAGTCGTGATGAGCGGCGAGGGCGCGAACAAGAGCGGCCTTGCCACCGCTAATGCGCGGATGCACTTCGAACTCGCCGAAATCTGGCGCGATATCGATCGGGATCCCGACACGCGTGTCGCGATCATTCGCGGCGAGGGCAAGGGCTTTTCAGCCGGTGGCGACCTGCAACTGGTCGAAGACATGGCGACCGATTTCAACGTCCGCGCACGCGTGTGGCGCGAGGCGCGCGACCTGGTCTACAACGTGATCAATTGCAGCAAGCCGATCGTTTCGGCAATGCACGGTCCGGCGGTCGGCGCGGGGCTCGTAGCCGGGCTGCTCGCAGACATCTCGATCGCGACGAAGTCGGCGCGCATTATCGACGGCCATACGCGTTTGGGCGTGGCCGCCGGTGATCACGCGGCTATCGTCTGGCCGCTTCTGTGCGGCATGGCAAAGGCCAAGTATTACCTGCTGCTGTGCGAGCCGGTGAGCGGCGAGGAGGCCGAGCGGATCGGCCTCGTGTCGCTCGCCGTCGACGAAAACGATCTGCGGCCCAAAGCATTCGAAGTCGCGCAGAAACTGGCCAACGGCTCGCAAACGGCGATTCGTTGGACCAAGTACGCGCTGAACAACTGGCTCCGTTCGGCGGGGCCGGCGTTCGATACGTCGCTGGCGCTGGAATTCATGGGCTTCGCCGGGCCGGATGTGCGCGAAGGCGTGAGCTCGCTGCGCGAGCGGCGCGCGCCGGATTTTGGCGGCGCGGACCCGTGGAGTGGGCAGCCGCGGCACACGCCGGGCGGTGGCGCATCGGGCGGTGGGCGCTCCTGAAGCCGGAGGTCGGCGCATATTGCGCAAAGCCCCGCCGGTCGGCACCTTGAGGTGCAGCGTGAGCGGGACGAACAGCAGCCCAAACTAAGAGCGGTTCGCAGCGCCACGCGCGGTATGATCGAATCAGACGCGCGCGGGACGGCGCTATTTCCTTCCCTTTATGCAGCGAGGCGACAAGCATGACCGATACATCTGGCACCACGCCGCCCTTTCCCGGCTTTCCTGGTTTTCCGCCCGCTGAAATGCTCGAACGCATGTGGGGCATGATGCGTCTCTCGCCGTTCGGCTCGGCGTTTTCAGGCGCGCAGGCTGGCAGCAGCCTGGGGCCGTCGCTGTCGATGATGTCCGACATGATGGCACCGCTCACCAACGTCGAAGAACTCGATAAGCGCATCACCGATATGCGTGCGGTCGAGCAGTGGCTCAAGCTGAATCTGAACATGCTGCAGTCCGCCATTCAGGCGCTCGAAGTGCAACGCGCCACGCTTGCAACGCTGCGTGCGTTTGGTGCGTTCGCGCAGTCGTCGATGGGGCAGCCGGCTTCCGCGGCTGCCGCGCCGAGTCCCTCGCCGACCGGCTGGCCGCACCCGGAAGCCGCTTCGGCTTCTGCCAGTGCAAGCCCATCGGCCGCGCCCGAGCCGGCGCCCGAAGAAGGCGAGGCCGACGTGACACCGCCGTTCGACGCCTCCGCCTGGTGGAATCTGCTTCAATCGCAGTTCAATCAGATCGCCCAGTTTGCGATGACGCAGCCAGGTGCGACGGCCGCCGCGTCAGACGGCTCGGCAACGGACTCGCCAGAAGGCGCGGCGAGCGCTTCGGCATCGGCAGGCGAAGCGGCTGACGCGCCGGAGGGTACCGCAGCGGACGCCGGAGCTGCAGCCAAACGGCCGGCAACGAAACGGGCAACGACGTCGACTTCAACGGCCGCGAAGCGCGCAGGCAGTGCGAGTGCCGCTCCGCGAGCGACGAAAAAGGCTGTTTGACGGCAGGAAAGAAGCGGGTCGGCGCGACCTGTGCGCCGACAGAGTGCAAAGCCCGGCCGACCAGCAGTGCCAACGAAGTGAATTCGCCGCCTGTCATGGTTTTGACCCCGATCGTCGGCCACACTCCGTGAATCGGGTCGTTTATTGAGAGAAGTCAATCAGGCGCGGGAATTGCGTCTGCTACGGCACGGGAACCGTAAAGTCAGCGTGCTATCATTGTGTAAGCTTCATTGGGCTTTTGGGCGTGCGCTGAAAACAACCAATCCGGCCGCCCATGCTCCATTCGCCGCCGGTACCACCGGCGCAGGGCTGGACGGTGCGGATTCATCGCAGACTGGCTCGACCTCAGGCATAGGGTATCCCTCACCCACGGTTGGCCGCGCAGCGCGTAACTTCTGGTTAATAGCGCCGCGCAAACGCCGGACTTCTTTGCTGCCCGGTGCATCTAGGCGGCCGATTACCGCGTAAAATTGAATGCTTGGCCGATAAACGGTGCACAAAACGGTGCGTTTCGTTCGTCATAAGCAAAAGTGCTACACGTAGTAGTTACAGACACAGACAGTATGCGCAGAACAGGGGTGGGACTATGAACACCATGCTTTATCCGGAACTTTATAAATCGCTCGAATCCGTTCGATGGGACATGGAGAAAGACATTCCCTGGGACAAGTTCGATGCATCGCTATTGACCGACGAGCAGGCAGCGACGATCAAGATGAACGCGATCACCGAATGGTCGGCGTTGCCCGCCACGGAAATGTTTCTGCGTGACAACCATCACGACAGCGATTTCTCCGCATTCATGAGCGTGTGGTTCTTCGAAGAACAGAAGCATTCGCTGGTGCTGATGGAATATCTGCGCCGTTTCAAGCCGGAAATGTGTCCGACCGAAGAAGAACTGCACGCCGTGCGCTTCGAATTCGATCCGGCGCCGCCGCTCGAAACGCTGATGCTGCACTTCTGCGGCGAAATCCGCCTGAACCACTGGTATCGCCGTGCTGCCGAATGGCACACCGAGCCCGTCATCAAGGCCATCTACGAAACCATTTCGCGCGACGAAGCGCGTCATGGCGGTGCGTACCTGCGCTACATGAAGAAAGCGATGGTGCAAACCGGCGACATCGCGCGTGCCGCGTTCGCCAAGATCGGCGTCCTGATGGCATCGGCGCGCCGCACGGAAAAGCCGCTGCATCCGACCAACCTGCACGTGAATCAGGCGCTGTTCCCGCGCGACACGATTCAATCGCGTCTGCCGGATCCGGAATGGCTCGAACGCTGGCTCGACGAGCAGATCCGTTTTGACGACGGCTGGGAAAAGAAGGTGGTCGAGCGGATTCTGCACAACCTGTCGATTCTGTTCGAGCGCACGTTCAACACGGCGCAGGAATTGAACCGTTATCGCAAGGAAGTCGTCCTGCGCTTGCAGGCCGATCAGAAATCGGCTGAACAGCCGGCTTGATGGGTTCAGGTTCGCGGTTTTAAAGTTTCAGGAACGGCCCGGCAGGCGTGAGCTTGCTGGGCCGTTTTGCTTCATGCCGTCCGGCGTGTATCGTGGCGGCACTTCTTTTTTCTTTGCGACTCCGTCATGGCCGCCACTTTTGAACGCAAGATTTTTACGCGCGATGCGCTGGTGAAGCTGCGCGCTTCGATGTCCGCGCCGGTTGTATTTACCAATGGTGTGTTCGACATCCTGCATCGCGGGCATGTGACGTATCTGGCCGACGCCAAAGCGCTCGGCGCTTGCCTGATTGTCGGCGTCAATAGCGATGCTTCCGTGCGCATGCTAGGCAAAGGCGATGACCGGCCGATCAATAACGAGGCTGATCGGATGGCTTTGCTGGCGGCGCTGGAGAGCGTCGATTACGTGGTTTGTTTTGGCGAGAAGACGCCCGTGGAGCTGATTTCGGCGCTGCGGCCGGATGTGCTTGTCAAAGGCGGCGACTACGACATGGATGTTTTGCCGGAGTCGGCCATTGTGCGGGGTTGGGGCGGCAAGGCCTTGGCGATTCCGTTCGAGCATGAGCGCTCGACTACCGCGTTATTGAAGAAGGTTCGCGCGCAAGGGTGATCTTTACTGCGGCAGCGCCGATGCCGCGATCGGCGCCGTCGGCGCCGGACCGCCTACCACTGCCTGGTCGGCGGCTTCGGCTGCCGTGACGGGGTGCACCTTCAACCACTCCGCATGGAACTGGCGGTTCAGGTGGTTCGGCTCGCGGCCGCCGGCTGTGGGCGTGGGGCCGAATACGCCGCGCATCGCGACGAATGCCAGCATGTTGGCAAGAAACAAGATGGCGATCAGCCAGCGCAGCATCGTTAGTATTCCCCGTTAATGAGTTCAGCCGCTGTCATCCCGCCGTAATTCGGAAGGCCGCGGCTTAGACGTCGCGTTCCATCGCGCGCTCGGCAGCAATCAGCGCAAGCCCCGACAGCACCAGCGAATCGTGGCGAGTATGCGGCACTTTTAGCGCGCTTGTCACTTCGTCCACTGCGCCGCCGCTTACCACCAGGCGCACCGGCACCTGCCATTCGTCCTGCAAGTCACGCCACATGCGCTCGATCAGGCCGGCTTGCGCCAACGTGCATCCGGCCGACAACGAGCGTGGCGTATCTGTCGCGAAGAACGGGCCGCGGCGCTCGCGATGAGACGGGGCGTCCGCATCGAGCAAGCCGCGCGCTGAGTGGGCGTCGAGTGTCGGCAGTTGCGCTGTGTGCTCGCCTAGCGAGCGCATCATCAAGGTCCAACCCGGCGCAATCAGACCGCCGACAAAGCTGCCGTCCGCACGCAACGCTTCAAGCGTGGTCGCGGTGCCGAACGTCGCAATGAGCAGATTCTCACCGGGAAATGCAGCGTGCGCTCCAATCAGACCCGCCCAGCGATCGCTGCCGAGCGCATGCGGCGTCGTATAGCTATTGGTCACGCCGCATTGTTGAGCGCAGGCGCGGATCGTCGTGCGCGGCAGTTGCGGCCAGTGAGCGTCGAGTAGGGTGGCAATCCGTGCCGCGACGCTTTCGCCCGCCACGTTGGATAACCATGCGCCGCCCGGCGTCGGCAACGTCGACCAGTCAGGCTGGTCAGCGCTGCCGTGCGCGAGCGCGCCGGTCGCGATCTGCGTACCGTCCGGCTGCACCAGCGCCCACTTGACGCGACTATTGCCCGCGTCGATCAACAGATAAGGCGCGCCGCTCGTCATGCCGCACCGTCGGCCAGACGCAGCGAGACGTCACCGGTCGCGACGGTCAGACGCCCGGCCGCCGTGTTGAGCAGCAGTTGTCCGCGTTCGTCGACGCCTGCGGCCACGCCGCGCGCCAGCTCTTTACCTTGCTCCAGCAGCACGACTTCACGGCCTGCGTAGGCGTGCACGGCGTTCCAGCGCGTCTGGAACGGCGCGAAGCCTTCCGCGCCGAAGCGCTGCAGCGCGGGTTCGAGCGCGTTCAGTTCCGCCGCCAGCGTATCGGTGAGGTTTGCATTCGGCAGCGCGCGTTGCAGTGCTGTCGGTGTGGCGCCGCGCGCTTGCGCCGGCACGTCCGCGTTGAGCGCCCCGACCTTGGCGGCGAGCTCGTCCGCGCCCTTCACGTTGGTGCCGATACCGATCACCACGGCGCTCGCGTTGTCCGTGCTCCATGCGGTTTCGATCAGGATGCCGGCCAGCTTGTCGCCTTCGAGCAGCACGTCGTTGGGCCACTTCAGCGCGATTTGCCCAGGGCCTGCGACCGGCAACGAGCGCAGCCCGTCGACCAGCGCCACGCCCACCGCGAGACTCAAGCCCGCCAGTCCTTCGAGCGGGCGCGGCAGCACGCATGCCACCGAAAACAACAATGCATTGCCCGGTTCCGCATACCATGGGCGGCCACGACGGCCGCGGCCCGCGGTTTGCAGATACGCGACCCGCACGATCGGCCGCGGCAGCGCGCCGGCCTTGCGCGGCAATGCCTTGACGCGCGTCATCAGGTCGGCGTTGGTCGAGCCGGTTTCCTCGACGATTTCGATCGGCCAGTCGTGCGCGTGCGGACCGAATAGCGCGACGGCGCGCTCGCGGTCGATGCGCCAGTCGGAAGCCGCAGCGGCTTGGGGTGGGGTCTTGGAGGCGTTCATGTCTCATATTGTAGCCACAGCGAACGCTACGAGTCCGTGAGCACGGTTCAAGCGCCGCGCCTTCGTTACAATGACCCCTAATCCGATAACCAGATTCCAGCGATCCTTGAACTACGACACTCCGCCCGGCCTTGAAGTCGCGGCTGGCAGCCAAGGAAAGATCGTCCGGCTCTCGGGCCAGTGGACGGCGCTCGCGCTCGCACGCGACAAGGCCACCGGTCACGTGATCCCTTTGTTGCGCTCGCTGGTCGGCGCTGAAGGCATCGGCCAGTGGGACCTGTCGCGTATCGACCGGATGGACCACGTCGGCGGTCAGGCACTGTGGCGCGTGTGGGGCCACAAGATGCCCCCGGACACCACGCTCACCGATACGCAACGCGACATTTTCGAGCGCATCGCTCTGCTCGACACGGCGCGCGAAAAGGTCGAGCCGGTGATCAAGTTCGATCCGTTCACCCGGTTCGGCCTCGCGATTTTCTCGTTCTTCGAGCACCTGTACGGCGGATTCGGCATGCTCGGGCAGGTCGTGCTCGATCTTCTCGCGATCGCGCGCAAACCGAAAATCACGCCGTGGACCGAGATCTCGGCGAACGTCTATAACGCCGGCACCAAGGCGTTGCCGATCACCGCGCTGGTCGCGTTCCTGATCGGCATCGTGCTGAGCTATCTGTCGGCGCAGCAACTGCGGCTGTTTGGCGCGAATCAGTACATCGTCAATATTCTTGGGCTGTCGGTGATTCGCGAACTGGGGCCGGTGCTGTCGGCGATTCTGGTGGCGGGCCGTTCGGGCTCGGCGATTACCGCGCAGATCGGCGTGATGCGCGTCACCGAAGAACTCGACGCCATGCGCGTGATGGGCATCCCGCACGGCCTGCGGCTGATTTTGCCGCGCGTGGTCGCGCTCGGCGTCGCCATGCCGCTCCTCGTGATGTGGACTAACATCATCGCGTTGACGGGCGGTGCGCTCGCCGCGAAGATCGTGCTCGGCATCGACATGAGCTACTTCGCGCGCGCCTTGCCGAGCGTGGTGCCGGTCGCGAACTTGTGGATCGGCCTTGGCAAGGGCGTTGCGTTCGGCATGCTGATTGCGATCGTCGGCTGTCACTTCGGCTTCCGTATCAAGGCCAATTCGCAAAGCCTCGGCGAAGGCACGACGACCTCGGTGGTGACCTCGATCACCATCGTGATTCTCGCGGACGCGGTGTTCGCGATTCTCTTCCAGAACGTGGGGCTAGGATGATCGCGCCACTCACCCAGGCCGTACGCGGCCAACCGATGCCCGAGATTGCGGAGCCGGTGATCGAGGTGATCGATATCACCAAGCGCTACGGCCGCAACATCGTGCATCAGCATCTGAATTTCGACGTGCGGCGCGGCGAGATCGTCTCGATCGTCGGCGGATCGGGCTCGGGCAAGACCACGCTGGTGCGGCAGATTCTCGGGCTGGAGCGGCCGTCGTCGGGAACGATCAAGCTGTTTGGTCAGGACATTGCCACCATTTCGCCTGACGATGCGCTGCTCATGCGCAGCCGCTCCGGGATGCTGTTTCAGCGCGGCGCGTTGTTCTCGTCGCTTTCGGTGTTCGACAACGTCGCGCAGCCCTTGCGCGAACTCGGCAAGGTGCCCGAGGACCTGCTGCGCGACATCGTGATGCTCAAGCTCGAGATGGTCGGCCTGCCGTGCAAGCACGCGTCGAAGATGCCGTCCGCGCTTTCGGGCGGGATGATCAAGCGCGTGGGTATTGCGCGCGCCATTGCGCTCGAGCCGGAGTTGCTATTTCTCGACGAACCGACCGCCGGGCTCGATCCGCAGGCGTCCGACGAATTCGTCGAACTGATTTCCGCGTTGCATCGCGCGCTTGGTCTGACGGTGGTGATGGTCACGCACGATCTCGACACGATGATCGCGCTGTCCACCCGCGTCGCCGTGCTGGCGGATCGGAAGGTGCTGGTCGCCGCGCCGGTCGAAGAGGCGGCGGGCGTCGATCATCCGTTTATCCGCGAATATTTCCTCGGCCTGCGCGGGCGTCGTGCGCTGCAGGCGCTGCCGCCGGAACGCCGCGCGAAGTTGCCGCGCGCGGCGCTCGAATCGGCATCGTCCGAATTGCCGCTGTGAACCAGGGAACCTGACAATGGAAAACAAATCACATGCCTTCTGGGCAGGGATCTTCACGGTGGCCTTGCTGGCTGCAATCGCAGTGGCCGGTTTTTTGTTCAACGTCGACCGTTCCGTGCGGGTGCCGTACGATCTGATTGCGCGCACCAACGTCACGGGGCTCTATACCGACGCGGCAGTGCGCTATCGCGGGCTCGACGTCGGCAAGGTGCAGTCGATCAAATTCGATCGGGATCATCCGGGGCAAATCCTGATTCGCATTCTCGTCGACACGCACGCACCGATTACGCACTCCACGTTCGGCAGCCTCGGGTTCCAGGGTGTGACGGGTATTGCGTTCATCCAATTGGATGACAGTGGACGCGATCCGACGCCGCTCGCGTCGTCGGCGAAAGCGGTGGCGCAGTTGCCGATGCATCCGGGCTTGCTCGATCAGTTACAGCAACGCGGCGACGTTTTGCTGCGCAAACTCGAAAGAGTCACAGACGACGTCGACAATCTGTTGTCGCCGGAAATGGTTAGCCAGTTGCAGGGCACGGCAGCGAGCCTTCAGAAGGCCGCCGACGGTGTCGCCACGCTGACCCAGCAGATGGCGCCGGCAGCCGGCAAGCTGCCCGCCACGATCAACGCACTGGATCGCACGCTGGCGTCGACCAATCAGTTGATCACCAGTCTGAACCGCCCGGACGGGCCGTTCGAGACCAACCTGAACAAGGTCGGAACGGCTGCCCAGCAAGCGGGCGACGCGCTGGTGTCGATGGACAGTTCGATGCAGGAGTTGTCGGCGCGCGTCGGTTACGACACACTGCCGCGCGTCAATTCGCTCGCCGAAGACGTGCGCTCCGCGGCCCGTTCCGTGGACCGCGCTGCCGACACGTTCAGCACCAATCCGCGCAGCGTGCTGTTCGGTGCGCCGAGCGCTTCGCCGGGCCCTGGCGAAGCGGGTTTTACGTGGCCCGCCGCCCGAGCCGCCGCCCATGCTGCCCAATGAAATGATTTGCAGGTTTTGAAGAAGGAACATGGTTATGTCACGCTCGATTCACCGATTGTTGTCCTCGAGCGCCGCGCTTGCGATGCTGCTCGCGTTCGGCGTGCTGGCTGCAGGCTGCGCCGGCACCCCTGCGGCGATCTCGGACATCCGCTACGACCTCGGGCCGCCGAATCCGGCGGCCTCGGCCGGCACGCTGCCGGCGGTGAAGGTGCTCGATGTCAGCGCGCCCGACAACCTCGAATCTGACAAGCTGATTTACCGGCTTAGCTACGCCGACGCGCAGCAGACGGCGTCGTACGCGAACAGCCACTGGACCATGATGCCGTCGCAACTGCTGACCCAGCGTCTGCGCGGTGCGCTCAGTTCGCGTGGCACCGTGCTGACCGGGGCTGACGGCGTGCACGCGCCGGTCCTGAAGGTCGATCTGAGCGAGTTCGAACAGGTCTTCGATAGCCGGTCGGAAAGCCACGCCGCGGTCACCGCGCGCGCCACGTTGACGCAGAACGGCAAGGTGATCGGCCAGCGCACTTTCCTCGCGCGCGCGCCGTCCAGTTCTGCGGACGCAGCCGGCGGCGCGCAGGCGCTCGCCGCAGCCAGCGACGACCTCGTCTCGCAGATCGGCGCATGGCTCGGCGTGCAGGCGCTGGTCGCCGCGCAATGACCGGCATGCAGCGCAAAGAACGGAGCGCTGCATGAGCGTTAAGCCCTGGCAGCGCCGTCCTTCGGCGCTCTCCCGGCAGGCGCTGGGGCTGTACACGGCGCTGATCGTCTACGGGTCGTGGTATCCGTTTTCCGGCTGGCGTTCGCTCGGCCTCGCCCCGTTTGCCTATCTGTCCGATCCCATGCCGCAGTACCTGACGGCGTTCGACGTCGTCACGAACGTGCTCGGCTATATGCCGTTCGGCGCGCTGGTGGTGCTCGCGGTGTATCCGCGTTGGCGCGGCACGCTGGCGGTGGCGTTGGCTTTCGTGCTCGGTGGGTTGCTGTCGGGCGTGATGGAGGCGGTGCAAACCTATCTGCCGACGCGCGTTGCCTCCAATCTCGACCTGGCCGCCAACGCGCTCGGCGCGCTGCTCGGCGCGGCGATCGTGTCGCCGGCCACCGGCGCGTTGCTCGATCGCGGCTTGCTGCGGCGTGTGCGGCTCCTCTGGTTCGAGCGCGACACGGCGGCGCTCGCCTGTCTCGTCGCCTTGTGGCCGTGCGCGACCATGTACCCGGCGCCACGGCTTTTCGGTCTCGGTAACTGGCCGCGCGCGCTGTGGCTGCGTTTCGATTCGACGACGCAGGATGCCTTGCTCGCATGGACACCGCCTGCCTGGCACGTCGGCGCGTGGCCGGCGCTGGTTGCCGCCTGGCTGCCCGACGACGCTTGGGAAGCCGTCATCACCACGCTCAATCTGTTCGCCGCACTGGCTCTCGCCTCGCTGCCGGTGCGCCGCCATGCACCACTCGTGCGCCTGTTGATCGTGTTTATCGTCATGACTTTGTGCGTCAAGGCGGGCGCGACCTTTCTGCAATCGCAATCCGGTCTTGCGTTCGACTGGGCGACGCCCGGCGCGCTGGCAGGGCTCGTGTGCGGTACTGTCACCGCACTGCTGGCGCTGGGCTTGCGGCGCAGGTTGCGCGCGGCGCTCGCGGCCTGCGCGCTGACGATCGCGCTCGTGTTCGTCAATCTGCTGCCGGTCAATCCGTATTTCGATGCCGTACTGGCGGACTGGCGCCAGGGACGGTACCTGCACTTCAATGGTCTCGCGCATTGGATCGCGTGGATCTGGCCGTATGCGGCGCTGGTGTGGCTCGCCTATCTCGTCGAACAGGTGTGGCTCAAGCGGCGCGTGGAGCGCGCATGAAGCAAGGGCGACGCGTGCGTGCGGCCGTGCGTCCGCCGCTCAGCGACCGCCAGCCCCGCTCGCTATAATCTTCTGCACAACAGGCGCGCTGCGGCGCTTCCAGCGCCATTCCCACTCTTACAGTCTCGCCCCTCCGGACATCATGGACTCCTACTACAAGTACCACGTCTTCTTCTGTCTCAACCAGCGCGATCCCGGCGCGGAGCGTCCGAGTTGCGCGAATTGCAATGCGCAGGCGATGCAGGAACACGCGAAAAAGCGCGTGAAGCAACTCGGCCTTGCAGGCCCGGGCCAGGTGCGTATCAACAAGGCCGGCTGTCTCGAGCGTTGTGAGCTCGGCCCGGCGCTCGTCGTGTATCCGGAAGGCGTCTGGTACACGTATGTCGACGAGAGCGACATCGATGAAATCGTCGATTCGCATCTTGTGAACGGCAAAGTCGTCGAGCGTCTGAAAATCGATCAATAAGCCTCGCCATGAACGTACATACCAAGAAATATCTGATCGACGGCCCGATCGGCAAGATCGAAGTCGCGCTGGATCTGCCCGATGAGATGCGTGAGAACGGCGCCGCGCCGCGCGGCATCGCGCTGGTCGCGCACCCGCATCCGCTGTTCGGCGGCACGATGGACAACAAGGTCGCGCAGACGCTCGCGCGCACGCTCGTGCAGTTGAACTACGTGACGTACCGCTCGAATTTCCGCGGTGTCGGCGAAACGCAGGGCGAGCATGACGCCGGTGTCGGTGAGCGCGACGATCTGCGCGCCGTGCTCGATCACATGCGCGCGCAAGCAGGACAGGGCGATCTGCCCCTCGTACTGGCGGGTTTTTCGTTCGGCACCTTCGTGCTGTCGCACGTTGCCGCGAAGCTGCGCGAAGAAGGTCAGGCGATCGAGCGAATCGTGTTCGTGGGCACTGCGGCGAGCCGGTGGGAAGTCGCGCCTGTACCGGAAAACACGCTCGTGATTCACGGCGAAATCGACGAGACCGTTCCCATTCAGTCGGTTTTCGACTGGGCGCGGCCGCAGGAATTGCCGGTCGTCGTGATTCCGGGGGCAGAGCATTTTCTGCATCGCAAGCTGCACGTTCTGAAGCGGATCATCGTCGACGCGTGGCGTTAAAGCATGCGTCGCGCGTGTTTTCCGGGGTACAGGTACGTGCAAACGCAAATTAATCGCCGCCCTTTGCTCAAAGATACCAGGATAGCGCGCGTATAATGAGCGCTCTTTTTTGGGCGCAGCATCGCCCACCCGGCAGTTCGCGCGACGCGTAGCTTCTTTCTCGCGCGCAGCGGTGCCGGATGCGAGGCGTGCTGCGCGAACCGATCGCGTCGCCGGAAGTCCAATGGGCGCCGCGCCGTTTTTACGGCCTGACGCTCGCCGACCGGCTCCTCCAATCTGTGCGCCCTGCGCGCGATGTATTTTTCCGCACGAATCGACCCTATGCGTTTCTCCACCTCCGGCCGCACGTCATTCCCGTCAGTTTCTTCTTTCGTTCCCACTACGCTTAGCCGTGCCGTGACCCTCGGCATCGTGCTGCCGGCCACGCTCGTTGCCAGCACGGCGTTCGCGCAGGTGCCGCCGCCCGGGGTGAACGCGCGCTCGTGGGTGCTCGTCGATGCCACCAGCAATCAGGTGCTCGCCTCGGGCAATCCCGACGAACGTGTCGAACCGGCCTCGCTGACCAAGCTGATGACCGCGTACCTCGTCTTCGAAGCACTGCAGACGAAGAAGATCACGATGGACCAGACGGTGATGCCGAGCGAAGCGGTGCGCCGCGTGCGCACCGACGAATCGCGCATGTTCATCGAAGCCAACAAGCCGGTGACCGTGCACGATCTGGTGTACGGCATGATCATCCAGTCGGGTAACGACGCGGCGATCGCGCTGGCCGAACTGGTGGGCGGCAGCGAGGCGCAGTTCGTCAACATGATGAACACCGAAGCGCAGAAACTCGGCATGAAGAACACGCATTTCGCCGACGTGAACGGCATGCCCGACGCGCAGCACTACACCACTGCGGGCGACCTCGCGGTGCTGTCGGCGCGCCTGATTCGTGACTTCCCCGACTACTACAACATCTTCTCGGTCAAGGAATTCACGTACAACAAGATCAAGCAGCCGAACCGCAACCGTCTGCTGTGGATCGACCCGACGGTGGACGGCCTGAAGACCGGTCACACGCAAGCGGCCGGCTACTGCCTGATCGCCAGCGCGAAGCGTCCGCTGCCGGGCACGGCCGACGGCTCGCGCCGTCTCGTCTCGGTGATGATGGGCGAGGTCAAGGAACACGACCGCGTGCAGGACAGCCTGAAGATGCTGAACTACGGCTACACCGCGTACGACACGGTGCGTCTGTACAAGGCGAGCCAGGTGGTAGGCACGCCGCGCGTCTACAAGGGTGCGCAGGACACCGTGCAGATCGGCGTGAAGGGCGATCAGTACATCACCGTGCCGAAGGGCATGGGCGACAAGGTGAAGCCGCAGATCGAACAGATCGATCCGCTGATCGCACCGATCGCGAACGGTCAGCAGGTCGGCACCGCGAAGCTCGTGGCCGACGGGAAGGTGCTGGCGCAATTCCCGATCGTCGCGTTGCAGGCTGTGCCGCAAGCCGGCGTGGTCGGCCGTGTGTGGGATTCGCTGATGCTGATGTTCAACAAGAAGAAGTAAGAGCCCGATTGCGATGACCGCTGTTTCCGATGTTTCGCTCGACCCGATCGTTTATCTGAACGGCGAGCTGGTGCCCTTGTCCGAAGCGCGCGTGCCGGTTCTCGACCGCGGCTTTATTTTCGGCGACGGCATTTACGAAGTCGCGCCGTTGTATCCGCATGCGAGCGGCCGTACGGCGTTTCGCTTCAGGCATCATCTGGCGCGCCTTGCGCGCTCGCTGGACAAGATCGGCATCGTCAATCCGTTCGACGATGCCGGCTGGCGCGAGCTGATCGACCGCGTGGTCGCGGCTAATGAAGCGGACGCAGGCCTGCGCGCCGATCAGGACGCGATTGCTTACGTTCAGATCACACGGGGCGTCGCCAAGCGCGGTCACGCGTTTCCGGCCGGCATCCGGCCGACCGTGTTCGTAATGGTTACGCCGCTGAACCTGCCGGACGCCGCCCAGCGCGCGCAGGGCGTGCGCTGCGTCACTGCTGAAGACCGCCGCTGGCTCAATTGCGACATCAAATCGGTGTCGCTGCTCGGCAATGTTTTGATGGCGCAGTACGCGGCTGAAAACGACGCGTTTGAGACGATCCAGTTTCGCGATGGCATGCTGACTGAAGGTTCGTCTTCGAATATCTGGATGGTGAAGGACGGCGTGTTGTACGCGCCGCCGCGCAGCCGCAAGATTCTCGAAGGGATTCGCTACAGTCTGATCGAAGAGCTAACGAGCGAATGCGGCATTCGCTTCGAGGCGCGCGAGATCGCCGAAGCTGAGCTGCGTGCCGCCGACGAGATTCTGGTCAGTTCCGCCACCAAGGAAGTGCTGCCGGTTACGCAGCTTGACGGCCAGCCGGTCGGCAACGGCAAGCCGGGCGCGGTGTTTGCGGCCTTGTACGCGGCCTATCAGCGTGCCAAGGCCAAGGAAGCGCAAGAAGCGCAGCAAGGAGTAGAAAGTGAATCCCGCGAAAGAATCATTGCTTGAGTTTCCGTGCGACTTTCCCATCAAGATCATGGGCAAGTCGCATCCCGAGTTCGCCGAGACGATTGTCACGGTGGTTCGGCAGTTCGATAACGAAGTTGATCCCGCTCGCGTGGAAACGCGGCCGTCCAGCGGCGGCAATTACACCGGTTTGACGGTTACCGTGCGCGCGACGAGCCAGGCGCAGCTCGACGATATTTATCGCGCGCTCACTGGCCATCCGATGGTGAAGGTGGTGCTTTAACGCCAGGCTCTGTGCCTACGGATGCCTCTGGATTACGGCGTGACGCGCAATGCATCCGCCGCCAGATCGGCGCTTGCAGCAGAGCCCACCTCACAAGCCTGCTCAAAAAGCTGTTTGAACCGTCCCACTTCTTCGAATACCCAGGCGCGGAACGCCTTGACGCGCGCGGTTTCGAGCATCTGTGGCGGGCAGATGAAGTAGTACTGCCACGGGCTCGGTCCATCCACATCGAATAGCCGCACAAGGCGGCCTGCCGCGATCTCGTGCATCGCCAGCGAACGGCGCGTGAGCGCGACCCCTTGGCCGTCGATGGCCGCCTGCAGCAGGTTCGACGAATCCTGATATAGCACGCCACGCTTCGGCTCAGGCCAGTCGGTGAGGCCGGCGGCATCGAACCACGGGCGCCAGAGTTCGTCGTCCGAGCGCAGGAGCTGAACCTTGGCCAGATCGGCCGGCGTTTGCGGCAGCTTGCCACCGTTGAAATTCGGCGCGCAAGCCGGAAAGAAGATCTCCTCCAGCAGCAACTCCGCGTGCAGCCCCGAATATTTGCCGTAGCCGAAGCGGATCGCCACGTCGACGTCGTCGCGCGCGAAGTCCGTCAGCGCGTTCGTGGACAGCAGTTCGAGGTCCCACTGGGGATGCGCCTCGATAAAGCTGCCGATGCGCGGCGTCACCCAGCGCGCCGCAAACGAGGACAGCATGGACACGACCAGGCGCCGTTCGCGGTCGCCGGCACGGACTTCGCGGGTGGCGTCAGCAAGTCCCATCAACGCGGTGCGCACGCGCGTGGCATAGCGGCGGCCCGTGTCCGTGAGCCGTACGCGCTTGCCGTCGCGGGCGAACAGTGCGATGCCCAATTCTTCCTCCAGCGCGCGAATCTGGTGGCTGACGGCGCCGTGCGTGACGAACAGCTCGTCGGCGGCGCGCGAGAAGCTCTCGTGGCGGGCGGCGGCTTCGAACGCCTTGATGGCGTTCAGCGGGGGTAGTTGCCGGAGGTCCATCGCAATATTTCTCACATAGAGGTGAAAATAGATCGTTTTGCGTAAACCCTTGCTACGCCTAGGATTGTAGTCACGAAACGAATTTTGGCGAGGGCATGATGCGAGAAATTTCCTCTAGTATCGCGTTTGAAATCCGCAATGGCGAAACCATTCCTATGAAGGTAGCACGCAGCACCAAGCTGGTCGTGCACGGCGGCGCGGTGTGGGTCACGCGCAGCGACGATACCGAGGACTACTGGCTGCAGCCCGGCCACACGCTACGGCTGCGGCGCGGTGAGCGCTTGTGGTTGAGCGCCGAGGGCAGCACGCATGCGAAGGTCGCGTTTTCGGTGCCGACACGCTGCGATGAGCGTGCGCTGAACTGGCTCGCGCGGGTCGGCGAACGGCTGGCGGCCCGCATGCGTGGGGGCTGGCGCACGGTGTGAGCGCTGGCGGCGCCGTGACGCGATGGCGGACCGGCGCTGCAGTTGAACGGCGCTCCGGCGCGAAACGAAGCGCGACTCCGGTAAGCGGAGTTCCGGCAGGAAACGAAGCGCCGCCGAGTCCTGAAGTGGGCGCGTCCGGCGGGGATGTCAGGATTTCGGTAAACTGTCGGGATCATGTGCACCACCCCGGTTTCCCCGTCTCCCTTGCCCGCCACGGCGCCGCTTACGCTGCGCTGGCTCGGCAACGAACCTTACGAAGCCAGTTTCGAAGCGATGCGCGCGTTCACCGACGCGCGCACCGCCGATACACCCGACGAGATCTGGCTGGTCGAACACCCCCCCGTCTTCACGCTAGGCCAGGCCGGCGACCCGGCGCATCTGCTGGCCGCCGACAGCGGCATTCCGCTTGTGAAAGTCGACCGGGGCGGGCAGATCACGTATCACGGGCCCGGACAGGTGGTTGCCTACCTGTTGCTGGATCTGCGCCGACGCAAGCTGATGGTGCGTGAGATGGTCACCCGGATCGAGCAGGCCGTGATCGACACCCTCGCGGCGTATAATCTCGCCGGAGAACGCAAGGCGGGCGCCCCCGGTATCTACGTGGCGCCTGGGCCGGACGCCGGGTTGCATGCCGGCGCCAAGATCGCCGCGCTGGGTCTGAAAATCCGGAACGGCTGCAGCTATCACGGCGTGAGCCTGAATGTGAACATGGACTTGCAGCCGTTTCTGGCCATCAACCCATGCGGCTACGCGGGGCTCGAAACAGTCGATATGGCAACGCTGGGCGTTGCCGCCGGCTGGGACGACGTGGCCCGTACCTTTGCAGCACGCCTCACCGCAAACCTCGACGGCAGTCCCGCGGCCGTCGCCCAACCGCAGGCCGGTGCCCTCACCGCCTGACTGGACCGAACGAATGACTGACGTTACCGCGAACCTCGCAGCTTCTCCCGCTCCTGATGCCGTGCCGGCTCCCGCCGCTGCCTACGACGCCACCGCGAAGCAGAAAGCCCAAGCCAAAACCGCCCGTATTCCGATCAAGATCATCCCGATCGAAAAGCTGAAAAAACCGGACTGGATCCGCGTCAAAGCGGCCACCGGTAATTCGCGCTTTTCGGAGATCAAGCAGATTCTGCGCGAGCACAACCTGCACACGGTGTGTGAAGAAGCGAGCTGCCCGAACATCGGCGAATGCTTCGGCAAGGGCACCGCGACGTTCATGATCATGGGTGACAAGTGCACGCGCCGCTGCCCGTTCTGTGACGTTGGCCACGGCCGCCCGGATCCGCTCGATGTGGATGAACCGGGCAATCTGGCGCGCACCATCGCCGCGCTGAAGCTGAAGTACGTGGTGATCACCAGCGTCGACCGTGACGATCTGCGCGATGGTGGCGCTGCTCACTTCGTGGAATGCATCCGTCAGACGCGCGAACTGTCGCCGGAGACACGCATTGAAATTCTGACGCCGGACTTCCGCGGCCGTCTGGATCGCGCGCTCGGCATTCTGAACGCCGCACCGCCTGATGTGATGAACCACAACCTCGAAACGGTACCGCGTCTGTACAAGGAAGCACGTCCCGGTTCGGACTACGCGCATTCGCTGAAACTGCTGAAGGATTTCAAGGCGCTGCATCCGGACGTCGCGACCAAGTCCGGCTTGATGGTCGGCCTCGGCGAGACCGAAGAAGAAATTTTGCAGGTGATGCGGGATCTGCGCGAGCACGACGTGAACATGCTGACGATCGGCCAGTATCTGCAACCGTCGGAACACCATCTGCCGGTGCGCTCGTATGTGCATCCGGACACGTTCAAGATGTACGAAGAAGAAGCGTACAAGATGGGCTTTACCCACGCCGCTGTGGGCGCGATGGTTCGTTCGAGCTACCACGCCGATCTGCAGGCGCATGGAGCCGGGGTGGTTTGAATGGTTTAGTGTGTTGCCAGTTTGAAAATGCAAAGCCCGCACATGTTGCGGGCTTTGCTCTTTCTGGCAGGCCGGCTTGTGCAGTCTGAGTCATGCGCCGGCGGTCTACTTGCGCGGGCTACCGGTAATACCGTGCGAGCAGCATGCAGATCGAGGCGAGCGTTCCACCAATGATCGTGAAGGGGAACATGAGGTCGATAAAACGATCGCGAAAGGCACGGTTCTCGATGACGTAGTCGATCAGATTGGGCATGTGGGTTCTCCCTGTGAGGCGTGGTGACAAAGTATAGCCCAGCCGTTGGAAATTAGTTAGGTTAGCGAATAATGAGATATGGAGAACGAAGTCGCGATGATTGCTGTCATCACAAGTGAAAGCCATATCAGCCGCCGGTCACGAGTTCTCTCGCTGCAGTCATGTACCGGTTGGGATACGGAATCAGCCGCAGCGAATGACACGAGTACGGACGCCGCGACGATAAACAACACGTGCCACAGCAGCCCCGCCAACATGAAAGCGAGCGTGCTGTTCGTCGACGCTTCGCTCAATGCGCTACCGATCTCGTAGCAAGCGCTGGCACACATAGAAATGACGACCCATAGTAGCTGACCTTCCCGAATGGCTCTCGCTGAGATGCCTTTCGACGCGTACCTATAGAGGCGCGAAAAACTCAATAAGGGAAGCAGGGCGATCGGCGCGAATACGGGTACGCCGACATTAAAAAACAACCAACTCAAGCGGCTAAGGATAACGATCATAAGAATGCGAAGTGAGGGAGACGCAGTGATCATCCCGCTCTGGCCAACACGCGGTCAATCCGCCGAACGGCCAGCTTGTACAAAGGCATCCCAATCCGTAACCATTCGCTAGAACCCTTCTACTGGCCACCGCAGCAGTCGCGCCGATCCAACTCAGCGTGAAAAGCAATGCTCGAACAGCGTCATTAGCAATCGCGGATTAATTAGAACCGCCTGTGGACAAACTCCCTATAGTCGAAAGCCTCCCAGACAACACACACTAAAGGGGTTTCTCGATGAACCGCTTGCTTCGTCCGTTGGCCGCGTTCGCTACGCTGCTGGCGCTGTCCGCGCCGTTTTCTTCCGTTGCACACGCCGACACCAAAGAAGTCGTGATCGCGTATCAGGACATGGTCGTGCCTTGGCGTTATGCGCAGGCCACGGGCGAAGTCGAGAAAGCCACCGGCTACAAGGTCACCTATCGCAAGCTCGGCAGCGGCGCCGACGTGATCCGCGCGCTGGCTTCGGGCTCGGTGCAACTCGGCGAAGCGGGGTCGAGTCCGATTGCCGCCGGGCTGTCGCAGGGCGTCGATATTTCGCTGTTCTGGATTCTCGACAACATCAACGACGCCGAAGCGCTGGTCGCGCGTGACGGTTCCAATGTCACCAGTGTCGCGGGTCTGAAGGGCAAGAAGATTGGCGTGCCGTTCGTGTCGACCTCGCACTTTCATACGCTGGTCGCACTGCAAAACGCCGGCGTGAATCCGTCGGATGTGAAGATCGTCAATCTGCGTCCGCCTGAAGTCGCGGCGGCGTGGGAGCGCGGCGACATCGACGCGACTTACATCTGGGACCCGGTGCTGGCGAAGGTGAAGAAGAACGGCAAGGTGTTGATCACGTCCGGGCAGGTCGCGCAGCAAACCGGCAAGGCGACGTTCGACGGCTTCGTCGTCGACCGCAAGTTCGCGAGCCAGAACGCCGAGTTCGTCGCTCGCTTCGTGAAGGTGCTGGCCGCGACCGATGCGAGCTATCGCGATCACACGTCAGCATGGACCGCGACATCGCCGCAGGTCGAGGCGGTTGCGAAGGAGTCCGGCGCTACCGCACAGGAAGTGCCGGCGAGTCTCGCGCTGTATGCGTTCCCGACGCCGGCCCAGCAGGCGTCGAATGCATGGCTTGGGGGCGGTGCGCAATCCGGCGCGGCTAAATCTCTCGCTGCGACCGCTGCGTTCCTGAAGACACAAGGCACGATTCAGAACGTGCTGCCCGATTACTCGACCGGCGTCGATCCGCAGTTCGTACAGCGTGCGGCGCATTAAGTTGTGAGCATGGCTATCCATCAGCATCGTGAGGCACGGCGATGAGCGGTCTTGAGATACGGCGGTTGCACGTCGCCTACGAAGGCGCACGCGGCGCGGCGCCGCACATCGCGCTCGCCGACGTCGATCTGCACATCGAGCCGGGCGAGTTCGTCGTCGCGCTGGGTGCGTCCGGTTGCGGCAAGACGACTTTGCTGAACTGCATCGCCGGTTTCATTCAGCTGACCGAAGGCGAGGTGCGTCTGAACGGCGAACCCGTGCTTGGACCGGGCGCGGACCGCGGTGTCGTGTTTCAGAAGTACGCGCTGATGCCCTGGCTCGACGTACTCGACAATGTCGCGCTCGGCCTGCGTTTTCAGCGCGTGCCGAAAGCGCAGCGCGAGCGCATCGCGCAGGAGATGCTGGCGCTGGTTGGGCTCGAGAAGCATGCGCGTTCGCGGGTCTACGCACTGTCGGGCGGCATGCAGCAGCGCGTGGGCATAGCACGCGCGCTGGCAAGCGATCCGCAAGTGCTGCTGATGGACGAACCGATGGGCGCGCTCGACGCGATGACGCGCGAGTCGATGCAGGAACTCGTGCTCGACGTCTGGGGCCGCACACGCAAGACGGTGTTCTTCATCACGCATAGCGTGGAGGAAGCGCTGTTTCTGGCGACGCGCCTCGTCGTGATGACGCCGGGACCCGGCCGTATCGCCGAGAGCTACGACTTGCCATTCGCGCGGCGCTTTCTCGAGACACGCGACGCACGCGCGGTGAAGTCGTCGCCGGATTTCATCGAATGGCGCGAACGGCTGGTGCGCCGTCTGCACGAACGGAGCGAGCGCAACCAGGACCAGGAAGAGGTGCTGTCGTGACGGCTTCACGTGAATCGTTGGGCACCGTGCCCCTGACCCAGACAAGCGAGCCGCCGCGGCGTAAAGCCCGGCCGGTCCGCGGCTGGCGTTTGCCGGGCGAAGGTCCGACCGCGGTGCTGAGCGCGGTCTCGGTCACGACGCTCGCGGCGCTATGGTGGCTTGCCACGCATCTGCACTGGCTGCCTCCCCTCTTTCTGCCGACGCCCGAGGCGGTTTGGGCCGCGTTTCTGGACGCCTGGCACGGCCGTATTCAAGGCGGTTTGCCACTCTCAGAGCATCTCGCATGGAGTGCGCTGCGCGTGTTCGGTGCGTTCGCGCTGGCCGCGGTCACGGCGGTGCCGGTCGGAATCCTGATGGGCGTAAGCCGGGTTGCACGCGGTTTGCTCGATCCGCCGCTGGAATTCTACCGGCCGTTGCCGCCGCTTGCGTATCTGCCGCTGGTGGTGATCTGGTTCGGTATCGACGAGACGGCGAAGATCGTCGTGATCTATCTCGCCTGTTTCGCGCCGATTGCAATGGCGGCGCGTGCCGGTGTGCGCAGTGCGACCATCGAGCAGATTCATGCGGCGTATTCGCTGGGTGGCCGCTTCGCGCAGATCGTGCGCTATGTGGTCCTGCCGGCGGCGTTGCCTGAGATCCTGATCGGCTTGCGGATTGCCATCGGCTTTGGCTGGACCACCCTGGTTGCCGCCGAGATGGTTGCGGCCACAGCCGGTCTCGGTCAGATGGTGCTCAACGCGTCGAGCTTTCTGCGTACCGATGTGGTGGTGATGGGCATCGTGCTGATCGGACTGATTGCGTGGCTGTTCGATCTCGGCATGCGTGCGCTGGAGCGGCGCCTGGTGCCGTGGAAGGGGCGTGTATAGCCACAGCCCGCGCCAGCCCGCGCAATCTCAAGCAAACAGCTCAATCACCGGCCAGCCGCGTTCCGTGGCAATGGCACGCAGACGCGGGTCGGGATTGGTCGCGACCGGATGCGTGACGCGCTCGAGCAAAGGCACGTCGTTGATCGAATCGCTATAGAACCAGCTCTGCGGAAAGTCCTGCAGACGGTGGCCGAGCGAAGCCAGCCAACTCTCGGTGCGTGTGATCTTGCCTTCGCGGAAGGTCGGCACGCCGACGGCGTTTCCGGTAAAGCGCGCCAAAGGATCGCCGCCTTCGGTGCCCAGATCGATCCCCAGCAGATGGTCAAAGCCGAGCGCCTTGCCGATCGGCTTCGTAATGAACACATTGGTGGCGGTGACGATGCAGCACAGGTCGCCCGCTTCAATATGACGTTGCACGAGTTCCCGCGCAGCCGGCAGGATCGCCGGCGCAATCACATCCTTCATGAACTGTGCATGCCACGCGTCGAGCTGCTCGCGCGAGTGGCGAGCGAGCGGCGCCAATGTGTAGTTCAGATAGGCGGTCATATCGAGCGTGCCGGCCACGTACTGCCGGTAGTAGTCGTCGATTTCTTCCGCGTGCTGCGCAGCGCCGTCTATGCCCAATCCGGCGATGAAGTGGGCCCACGCCTGATCGCTATCGAGCGGCAGCAGCGTGTGGTCCAGGTCGAACAGCGCAAGGTTGCGGCTCATCCAGAGTCCTTGTGATGAAGTGGGCAAACGAAGTGATCGAGTGAATTGCGTTCCGGACGGATAAGCCGGCACACAGCAATCCACAGTTCGGCACGAGCGTATATTTAAAAGCACAAAATTACAATAAGGCAAAAATGTGCAACACTACTGTCATAAACGCCCCGGGTGCCGGTTCACGCGGCATGCGGTTCGGGTCATGGCAGCAGGAACGGATGCGCAGTGCCTTATGTTGATTCTCCTTAACCTTCTGGCTGGTGTGGCGCTCCTCGTGTGGGGCTCGCACATCGTACGTACCGGTATCCTGCGCGTGCTCGGCGCCGATCTGCGCAGTGTCCTCGGGCGCAGCACCAGTAGCCGCTGGCGTGCCTTCCTTTCTGGCGTCGGCGTCACGAGCCTCGTGCAAAGCAGCAATGCAACGGCGGTGATCGTCACGTCGTTCGCTGCGCAAGGTCTTCTGCCGCTCACCAGCGGCCTCGCCATCATGCTTGGTGCCGACGTCGGCACCGCACTGATGGCGCGGTTGCTCACACTCGATCTGTCATGGCTGTCGCCAATCCTGATTCTGGTCGGCGTGCCGCTCTTTCTGTCGCGCAAACAAATGCGCACGGGCCAGGTCGGCCGTACGCTCATCGGGCTCGGCTTGATCCTGCTGGCGCTGCACCTGATCGTCGAAGCCGCCCAGCCGATGATGCAGGGCGCCGGCGTGCGCGTGATGTTCGGCGCACTGACCGGCGACACCATGCTCGACGCGCTGGTCGGTGCGGCATTTGCGATGCTGTCTTATTCGAGTCTCGCGGCGGTCCTGCTGACAGCGACGCTTGCCTCGTCCGGTGTGATCGCACTCAAGGTGGCGCTGTGTCTCGTGATCGGCGCGAATCTCGGCAGCGGCCTGCTTGCGCTGATGGGCACCCTCGCGCAGAACGCGGCGGCACGGCGTCTCGCCTTGGGCAGTCTGGCGTTCAAGCTGGCCGGTGCGTTGCTGATCCTGCCGTTCGCGCCGTTGCTTGCACGCGGCCTGCCGGTGTTGATCGCGAATCCACGCGAAGCCGTGGTCGGCTTTCACGTGATCTACAACACGCTGCGTTGCTGCGCATGCCTCTCGCTGATCGATCCGGTGGCGCGCATCTGCACGCGGGTGTTGCCGGATCGGCCGCAGCCCAACGGCGAACTGCGGCCGCTGCATCTGGATGCCGCCGCGCTTTCCACGCCCACGCTCGCACTCGCGAACGCCGCACGCGAGGTGCTGCGCATTGGCGACATCGTGCGCACCATGCTCGATAACGTTGCAGGCCTGATCCATGAAAACAGCCTCGACAAGGCGCGCGAAACGGTCCGGATGGACGACGACGTCGACCAGCTCTACGCCGCGGTCAAAACCTATCTGACGCTGATCTCCCGCGAGCAACTCGACGAAGCCGATAGCCGCCGCTGGACCGACATCATTTCGTTGACGATTAACCTGGAGCATGCGGGCGACATCATCGAGCGGATTGTCGGCGATATCGAGGAAAAGAAGATCGCGCACCGGCTGTCGTTTTCGGAGGAGGGGTTGGGCGAGCTGGACGACCTGCAGGCGCGGCTCGTCAGCAATCTACAGCTTGGCCTGTCGGTGTTTCTGAATAACGATCTGCGTTGCGCAGAGCGGCTGCTGGCGGAGAAGGAGCGTTTTCGCGATCTGGAGCGCGCGTACTCATACAAACATCTGGACCGACTCGCCGGGCAAACCTTGCGCAGCATCGAAACCAGCGCGTTGCATCTGGATCTGATCAGCGACATGAAGCGGCTCAATTCGCTGTTCTGCTCGACGGCCTATCCGGTGCTCGAAGCTGCCGGCGCGCTGCGCGACACGCGCTTGCGCAAGCGCGTGCTCGACACAATGCATGTGAAGGAATAAGCGGCTTGCGCGGCGCGCTTGCAGCGCTCACTGAAGCGTTCGTGCGAAGCGCCGAACACACCGGCATCCTAAGCCAGAACGATCTCTTCCAGCTTCTTTTTCAGCGCTGCAAAGTCGGCGGCTTCGGCCGCCTTTTTGTTGGTGACCAGCACATCGATCCGATCGACCGGACAGTACGAAATCCGGCTGCGCTGACCAATCTTGCTGTAGTCGGCAAGGATCACCACGCGGTCCGCGTTGGCGACCATGGCGCGAGCCACTTCGGTTTCAGCGTGATCGTAGTTGGTGGCACCGTGCCGGTGATCGATGCCGACCGGCGAGAGCAAGGCCATGTCCGCGCGATAGCGCTGGATGTCGAGTACGGTGGTCGCGCCAGTGGTCGCCATCGCCCGATCGCTGATCGAGCCGCCCAGCAGAATCACTTCGTTGGCCGCTTCCGTTTGATCCACGGCGCCACGCATTTTCAGCGCGACGTCGATGGAATTGGTGACGATCGTCAGGTTCGCCAGTTTCGCCAGCTCTTCAGCGAGCGCCGCGGTGGTGGTGCCCGCGTCGATGAACAGTGTCTGGCCGCTCGCGATCAAACCGGTGGCCGCCTTCGCAATCGCGGTTTTGGCTTTGACACGCATGTGGGCGCGCTCGGCGATCGGCGCCTCGTCAGCGGGTTTGATCGCGCCACCATGTACGCGCTTCAGTTCACCGAGTGCTTCGAGGTCGAGCAGATCGCGCCGCACCGTTTCGCGCGACACCCCGAGGTCCGCCATGATCCGTTCGGTCGACACGCGCTGAAGCGTAGACAGCAACGCGCGAATTCTCTGATGACGGTCTTCCTGCCACATGCATTTTTCCTTGGATGCGAACGCGCGTTCACACGGCTTGTTTTAATGGTGTCATCGTGGACACGGATGTGTGTCCGGACAATGACAAGCGTACTACTTTAGCCGAATTGTGTTGTATTTTTTTGGCAGCTTGCAAGTTTGTGTATTTAACCTTAGCCTTCGCAGATCGAAGCGCGGCGCATATTTCGAACATCAAATGTTCGAAAAGGAATTGAAATGTCCGATTTCGAGCATTTCGCGGCGTTTTTTGGCAATTTGTTAGACACATGTCGTCGCCATAATGGATCTTGGGATCTGCCGTCTGAACCATTCGCTACTGTATACGGTGCTGCCGGGACGCCGCACGGTTCGGCATCCTGACAATAGGATTGCAGAGCTGTAGTGGGGCGTGACGTTGGCCGTGCGGCCAGCTATCGCAGCGTCGCCCATTGGCGCGATACTACGCGCGGGGCTCGCGCGTAAAAGGCTGCATGGCGCAGTTGTGGCATGACGGCAGTGGCAGCTTGGAACGTGTCGAGAGCATACTTAACCCGCTCTATCTGGAAGGTAACGAGACGTGGGAAACGGGATTGATCGCACCTTATCCGCAGACTGGCCGTATCCGAGGCTGGTTGCGCATCGCTGCGGCGGCACGCTGGCGCCGGAGAACACGCTGGCCGGTTTCGACGCATGCGTGCGTTACGGCTACCGCATGGTCGAATTCGACGCCAAGCTCTCTGCTGACAACCAGCTCTTTCTGTTGCACGACGACACGCTGGAACGCACGACCAACGGTCATGGCGCCGCTGCTGAACACACGTGGAACCAACTGGCCGCGCTCGACGCCGGCGCCTGGTTCGGCCCGCAGTTCGCCGGTACGCATCTGCCGACGCTCGCCGAAGCCGCCGGACGTTGCGCACGAGATGGCATTGCCGCCAACATCGAAATCAAACCCTGCCCGGGGCGGGACGAGATCACCGGGCGTCTGGTCGCAAGCGGCGCATTGACTTTGTGGCAAGGGCAAACGCCGCCGCTGCTGTCGTCGTTTTCGTTCGAGGCGCTTGCGGCAGCGCGCGATGCGGCGCCCTCGCTGCGACGCGGTATGCTGTTCGAAGAGGTGCCGGCTGACTGGCTGCGCATCGTGCGGAAGTTGGACTGCGTGTCGCTGCATGCGAGCCACCGGTACCTGACCGAGCCGCTGGTCGCCGAGATCAAGGCGGCCGGATTGCGCGTGCTGGCCTACACGGTGAACGACCCCGAGCGTGCGAGGCTGCTTGCGCAATGGGGTGTCGACATGATTTGCACAGATCGCATCGATAGACTGGAACACGACATGTTTTCGGCGCCGGTCAATCCAGACTGAGCCGGACTGAGCACGACACGGGTGCGCGAGTGCGAACTTGCACAGGCGTGTACCCATAGAGCTAGAAATTAGAAATTTTCCAAACGTAGCAATTTCGGCAGAGGATGGGGATAACTATGAAGCGCACCGCGTTAGCTCGTTTACTTTCGATGTCGGCCGCTGCGGGTGTCGCCGCAGCCGGCGTGAGCAGCGCCTCGGCCGCGCCGCTCGACGCACTGGTCGCAGCCGCCAAGCAGGAAGGCCAACTCACCGTGATCGCGTTGCCGCACGACTGGTGCAACTACGGTGAACTGGTGGCCGGTTTTCAGAAGAAGTACGGCATCAAGATCAACGAGCTGAACCCGGATGCGGGTTCGGGCGACGAAGTCGAAGCCATCAAGGCGAACAAGGGCAACAAGGGTCCGCAAGCGCCTGACGTGATCGACGTGGGTCTGTCGTTCGGTCCGACCGCGAAGGCCGAGGGTTTGCTGCAGCCGTACAAGGTCGCTTCGTGGAACTCGATTCCCAAGGAGTCGAAAGACGCCGACGGCTATTGGTATGGCGATTACTACGGCGTGCTGTCGTTTGAAGTGAACGCCGACATGATCGACAAGGCGCCGTCCGACTGGAGCGATCTGCTCAAGTCAGACTATAAGAACGCCGTCTCGCTGGCCGGCGACCCGCGCACGGCCAATCAGGCGATCCAGGCCGTGTTCGCAGCAGGTCTGTCGCAAAGCAAGGGCGATGTGAGCAAGGCCGACAAGGCCGGCCTCAAGTATTTTGCCGACCTGAACAAGAACGGCAACTTCGTGCCGGTGATCGGCAAGGCCGCATCGCTCGCGCAAGGCACCACGCCGATCGTCGTGCGTTGGGACTACAACGCGCTGGCCGACCGCGACACGCTGAAGGGCAATCCGAAGGTGCAGGTGGTGATTCCGAAGACGGGCGTGGTCGCCGGCGTGTACGTTCAGGCGATCAGCGCCTACGCACCGCATCCGAACGCCGCCAAGCTGTGGATGGAATACCTGTACTCCGACGAAGGCCAGATCGGCTGGCTGACCGGCTATTGCCACCCGATGCGCTATAACGAATTGGTAGCGGCGAAGAAGGTTCCGCAAGCGCTGCTCGACAAGCTGCCGCCGCCGTCGTCATACAAGAACGTGGTGTTCCCGACGCTGTCCCAGCAGGACGCCTACAAGGACACCATTACGAAGCACTGGGACGAAGCGGTCGGCGCGAACGTCAAGTAATCGTCGCGGCGCACGCGGTTGCGGCGGCAGCGGGGGCGGCGATCTATCGCATGCCGCACACGCCGCCGCTTCTAACCGCAACGTGCAGTTTCAAAGGTAGCGTGCCGCTCCACGAGAGCGGCGCGCCAGGCGTTAGCCAGATTGCCTAAGGGTGAGCTATGAGCGCTTCATCGGATGCTGGATCGGTGCAGCCGGAATTGCTGGTTCCGCCTGTACCCACGCCAACGCCTCGCGTCAACGGTCCGGGCCGCGCGTCGCAGTTCCTCGCCTGGATCGGCGTGGTGCCGTTTTTCACCTTCGCACTGCTGTTCCTGATTCTGCCGACCGGCTTTCTGATGGTCGGCGCGTTTCAGGATCCGCAAGGCCACTTCACGCTCGGCAATTTTCGCGACTTGCTCCAGCCCACGGTGCTGGACGCCTACTGGATCAGCTTCAAGGTAAGCGCCGCTTCAGCGCTCGGCGGCGCGTTGATCGGCTCGCTGCTCGCGTGGGCGGCGGTGCAAGGCAAATTGCCGGGTTGGATTCGTCCTACGTTGATGACGTTCTCCGGCGTCGCCTCGAATTTTGCCGGCGTGCCGCTCGCATTTGCCTTCATCTGCACGCTGGGGCGCGTCGGTCTCGTGACCGTATTGCTGAAGAAGTACCTCGGCTTCAACCTGTACTCGACGGGCTTCAGCGTTCTGAGTTTTTCCGGGTTGACGCTGACTTACCTGTACTTCCAGATTCCTTTGATGGTGCTGATCGTCACGCCCGCGCTCGACGGCCTGAAGCGCGAGTGGCGCGAAGCCTGCGACTGTCTCGGCGGCACGGCCTTCCAATATTGGCGCCACGTAGCGTTGCCGGTTTTGTGGCCGAGCGTGCTTGGCGCGACGCTGCTGCTGTTCGCCAATTCGTTCGGCGCGGTCGCCACGGCCTACGCACTGACCGGCAGTTCGCTGAACATCGTTACGATCCTGCTGTACGCGCAGATTCGCGGCGACGTCATGCACAACCAGAACCTCGGCTACGCGCTCGCGCTCGGCATGGTGCTCGTGACGGGCTTGTCGAATGGCGGCTACATCTGGCTGCGTTCACGCGCTGAAAGGGGCCGTCGATGAAAAGCCAGTCGCGTGTGGGTGCGTGGACCGCGATGATCGTCGGTTCGCTGTACTTTCTGATTCCGTTGCTCGCCACCTTCGAATTCAGCCTGCGCATGAAACGCGGCGTTTACAGCTTCGAGGCGTATAGCGTCGTGCTGAGCGATCCACGCTTCCAGGCCTCGTTCGGCTATTCGATCCTGATGGCGGTGCTGACGATCATTGTTGGCGTATTGCTGGTGGTGCCGACCGCGTACTACGTGCAGTTGCGGCTGCCGAAGCTGCGGCCGGTCGTCGAATTCATCACGCTGTTGCCGCTGGTGGTCCCGGCGATCGTGATCGTGTTCGGTTATCTGCGCATATACAACAGCAGTTCGATTCTGCCGCTCACGGCCAACGAACGCGCGACCGACCTGTTACTGGTGTTCGGTTACGTCACGCTCTCGCTGCCGTACATGTATCGCGCAGTCGACGCCGGTTTGCGCGCGGTCGACGTGCGCTCGCTGACCGAGGCCGCCGAATGTCTCGGGGCGAACTGGCCGACGATTCTGTTCAAAGTGATCTTCCCGAATATCCGCTCGGGCATTCTGTCCGGCGCGTTTCTCACCTTTGCTGTCGTGATCGGCGAGTTCACGCTGGCGAGTCTGCTCGACCGCCCCGCGTTCGGCCCGTATCTGCAATTGATCGGCGCGAACCGCGCGTATGAACCGTCGGCGCTTGCGATCATCGCGTTCGTGATCACATGGGCGTCGATGGGTTTGATTCAGGTATTCGGCTCGGCACGCGCGCTTAGCGGCCAGAAAATTTGACGGACTAATTTGACCGACTAAGGCAGCGAATCATGGCATTCCTTGAGATCGAAAATCTGCATAAGTCCTTCGGGGCGAACACTGCGCTGCATCACTTCGACATGAAGATCGAGCGCGGCGAATTCATCACGTTTCTTGGACCGTCCGGCTGTGGCAAGACCACGGTGCTGCGGATGATCGCCGGCTTCGAAACGCCGACGCGCGGCATCATCCGGCTGGATAACAAGGACGTGACGTACCTGCGCACGCGGCAGCGCAAGGTCGGCATGGTGTTCCAGTCGTACGCGCTGTTTCCGAACATGACGGTGGCCGACAACATCGGCTTCGGACTGAAGATCACGCACCGTCCGCAGGCGGAGATCAACAAGCGCGTCGAGGAGATGTTGCAACTGATCAAGCTGCCGCATCTCGGTGAGCGCTATCCGTGGCAGTTGTCGGGTGGCCAGCAGCAGCGCGTGGCGCTGGCGCGCGCGCTCGCCGGCAAGCCACAGGTGCTGTTGCTCGATGAACCGCTGTCGGCGCTCGACGCGAAGATCCGCATTTCGTTGCGGCAAGACATCCGCGCGTTGCAGCGCGAGTTAGGTATCACGTCGATTTTCGTCACGCACGATCAGGAAGAGGCGCTGTCCATTTCCGACCGCATCGTGGTGATGAACGAGGGGCGCGTCGAACAGATCGGCACGCCTTCGGAAATCTACAACTATCCGCGTACGCGCTTTGTCGCGTCGTTCGTCGGCACGCTGAACATTCTGGCGGGGCATGTGATCGACCCGAAGACCGGCAAGATGGCCGTCGACGGTCAGGAGTTGACTACCACGCAAGAACTGCCGGCAGACGACGCGGGCAAGAAGCGCATGCTCGCGCTGCGGCCCGAAGCCATTGTGCTGGAACCGGCCGCGCCGGGCCGCAATACGCTGAACGCGACCGTCGAAGAAGTAAATTTCCTCGGCGCGGTGGTGCGTATCAGAGCGCGCGTGAAAGACGCGGTGATTTCACTCGATGTGTTCAACGACCCGAATCGCGGCTTGCCCGAACGGGGTCAACCGGTATCGCTGGGTTTCTCGCACGAGAACTTGCTGGTGCTGGAAGAGGGTGGTGCATAGAAGGCGAACAGCAGTATCTGACGTTGGCGAAAGCCCCGCGTACAGACCAGGCGGTTTCGGATGAAGTGGGCGAAAGCCCCAGCCCCAAAGGCTCTCCGGGTTTTCCCGGATTTGTGGCATGGACGGATTCCGGATTCCCCGACGCCCCTCGTCCGGATTTCCGGAATCCCGGACTGCGCGTGCTGTAACACGCCAAAAAACCTATAAAAATCAAAGCGGTTCGCTTTTCGTCAAGCTGGCATCGACCTTGCAATTTAGATCACGCGGCCGCAACGGTCCGACAACTAAAGCAAGGAGACAACGATGTCTGATTTCCCTTCCCGGTATATCTGAATTCGTCGTCTTGTCGCGGCCTAATGCCGTGCACAGGCGTGACGACTATTCGTTCGCATGATGCGCAGCGTGGCAGGCCTTGAGCTCACCCATATCGCAGGAAACATCGTGAAGAAACCTATCCACAAAGTGCTGTACGTCCAGGTGATCGTGGCGATCATCATCGGCATTGCGCTTGGCCATTATTCGCCGGACTTCGCTGTCGACATGAAGCCGCTCGGCGATGGCTTCATCAAGCTGATCAAGATGGTGATCGGGCCGATCATCTTCTGTACGGTGGTGACGGGTATCGCCGGTATGGAAGACATGAAGAAGGTCGGGCGCGTCGGCGGCAAGGCGCTGCTGTACTTCGAAATCGTCTCGACGTTCGCGCTGGTGCTCGGCCTGATTGCCACGCACGTGCTGAAACCGGGCGTCGGCTTCAACATCGATCCGGCTACGCTCGACGGCAAGGCTGTCGCTTCGTATGCCGCGAAGGCACACGGCCAGACCACGGTCGACTTCCTGATGCACATCATCCCGGACACGCTCGTGTCGGCGTTCGCACAGGGCGAAATCCTGCAGATCCTGCTGATCGCACTGTTGTTCGGCGCGGTGCTGGCCACGGCCGGTGAGAAGGGCAAGGTCGTCACCAACTTCATCGACGGGCTTTCGCATGTGCTGTTCGGCATTGTGCGCATCATCACGAAGCTGGCGCCGATCGGCGCGTTCGGCGCGATGGCGTTCACCATCGGCAAGTACGGCATCGGCTCGCTGCTGCCGATGCTCAAGCTGATCGGCACGTTCTATCTGACTTCGATCGTGTTCGTGGTGGTCGTGCTCGGCATCATCGCGCGTGCGGTGGGCTTCAACATCCTGCGCTTTGTCGGCTACATCAAGGAAGAGATGCTGATCGTGCTCGGCACGAGCTCGTCGGAAGCCGCGCTGCCGCAACTGATGCTGAAGCTCGAAAAGCTCGGCTGCTCGCGTTCGGTTGTGGGCCTCGTGGTGCCGACCGGTTACTCGTTCAACCTCGACGGCACCAACATCTACATGACGATGGCCGTGCTGTTCATCGCTCAGGCGACCAACACCGACCTCACGTGGACGCAGCAGCTCACGCTGCTGGCGGTGACGATGCTGACGTCGAAGGGCGCGAGCGGTGTGACGGGTGCAGGCTTCATCACGCTGGCCGCCACGCTCGCTGTGGTGCCGACCATTCCGCTGTCGGGCATGGTGCTGATTCTCGGTATCGACCGTTTCATGAGCGAATGCCGCGCGCTGACCAACATCGTCGGTAACGGTGTGGCGACGGTGGTGGTGTCGGCATGGGAAAAGGAACTGGACCGCAACAAGCTGAACGCCGCGTTGCGGGGTGAAGTGGCGGTCAAAGAGCCGGCCGAGGCTTAAGTCAGGCAACCGTCACGAGCACGACTTCGGCCGCGGACGCCCACCCATGAAAGCGGCGACCGCGAGCCGGGACCCCGCGCCGTCGGCCGACGAAGCTTACGCCGACGACGCGGCGCCTTATGCCACAATATCCGATCCTCACCGATCGGATATTGCCAACGTGACGCGCCGCCTGCTGATCCTCTTCGCGCTCGTCGCCGGGCTCGTGGTGGCGTGCGGGCTTACGTACACCATCGCGTGGCAGAGCGGGATCGATAATTTGCGGCGCAACGCCGCGGTGCGGGTCGATCGTACGACCAGCGCGCTGAAAAGCACGCTCGAGCGCTACGAATCGCTGCCTTATCTGCTGGCCGAACATCCCATTGTGCAAGACGTGCTGGTCAATCCCAGCCCTGCCAACGTCGAACGCGCCAATCTCTATCTCGAGGACCTCAACCGCCACGCGCGGGCAACGGTCACCTACATCATTCCGCTCGACGGCTATTGCGTCGCCGCGAGCAACTGGCATGGGCCGGGCAGCTTCATCGGCGCGGGCTATCAATTCCGGCCGTATTTTCTCGATGCGGTGAAGGGTGGCGTGGGCCGCTTCTTCGGTATCGGCACGATTTCCCAGGCGCCCGGTTACTACATCTCGCAGCCGGTGCGGCGTGACGGCAAGATCGTCGGCGTGGCAGTCGTCAAACTCGATCTCGAATGGTTTCAGGGCGCGGATGCGTCTGAACCTTTGGTTGTCACCGACGATCACGGCGTGATCTTTCTGTCGTCGGTGCCGGCGTGGAAATATCACACGATCCGGCCGTTGTCGGGGCAAGTCGCGGACTCGATCTACCAGGCGCGCCAGTATGCGCAGCAACCGATCCCGCCGCTGCCGGTGACGATCGAGCGCACGCTCGAAGGCAATGCGCAGATCGTGCGTATCGGCGGCGGCCGCTATGCGCCGCGCTATCTGGCGTCGCGGCGCGGCATGGGCGAGCCGGACTGGCATCTGATCACGATGTCGCCGGTCGGTCCTGTCAACGCTGACGCGCGCAATGCGACTATCGTGACCGGCTTCGGCTACGTGTCGCTGGTGCTGTTCGCGTTCTACTGGAGAATGCGCCGTGCCCGGGTGCGAGAAGTGATGCGCAGCCGTTCGCTGCTGCAAAAGGCCTACGCTGAATTGAACCAGCGCGTGGCCGCGCGCACTGCGGATCTCTCGCAGGCGAACGAGCAGTTGCAGAAGGAAGTCGCCGAGCGAACGCGCGCCGAACAGGAACTGCGCGCGGCGCACGATGAGCTGATCCAGGCCAGCAAGCTAGCCGCGCTGGGTCAGATGGCGGCCGGCATCACGCATGAATTGAATCAGCCGCTCGCGGCACTGCGTGGTTTCTCGGACAACACGCGCGTGCTGCTCGAACGCGGCGACCAGGCGTCGGCGTTCGAAAATCTCGAAGCGATCGCTGCGCTCACCGAGCGCATGGGCAAGATCACCAATCAGTTGAAGTTGTTTGTCGGCCGCGCCCGGCCGCGCAGTGCGCGTGCGCCGGTCATGCGAGCGTTGCGCAACGTCATCGCGCTGCTGCAAAAGCGCCTGCAAGGCGTCGAAGTCGGTTTCGCTTTGCTCGATGCCGGCACCGGCGCGCGCATGCCGCTGAATCTCGCCGACGATCCCTCCGATCTGGTTGCCAATTGCGACGATCTGCGGCTCGAACAGGTGTTGATCAATCTGCTCGGCAACGCGCTAGACGCAACGGCGGGGATGACGCCGCCACGCATTTCGATCGAGATCGAAACCGCTGAGTCGAGTGTGTCGTTCGCTGTGCACGACAACGGCCCAGGCATTCCCGACGACGTGCTGCCGCGTCTGTTCGAACCGTTCTTCACTACGAAAGAAATGGGCCAGGGCCTGGGGCTCGGCCTCGCGATTTCATCGTCGATTGCGCGCGACTGCGGCGGCACACTGGTGGCGCGCAACGCGCCGGACGGCGGTGCATTATTCGTATTGACGCTGCGCCGCGCGCGCGTGCAGACGAGCCATACATCGGACCCGCTCACCACGGGTTCCTGAATCAGACGAGAACAACATGCTGAACGACGGCTTGCAGGTACTGTATATCGAAGACGACGAGCTGGTGCGGCGTGCCAGCGTGCAGAGTTTGCAACTGGCGGGCTTCGAGGTGATCGGCCATGCGTCGGCGGAATCCGCAGCGAAGATGATTAGCGCGGATTTCTCCGGGGTGATCGTCAGCGATATTCGCTTGCCTGGCGCGAGCGGACTCGAACTGCTTGCGCAGTGCCACGAGCGCGCGCCAGACGTGCCGGTGATTCTGGTCACCGGTCATGGCGATATTTCGATGGCCGTGCAGGCGATGCGTGACGGCGCGTATGACTTCATCGAAAAGCCGTTCGCATCCGAGCGTCTGATCGAAACCGTGCGACGTGCGCTGGAGCGCCGCAAGCTGGTGCTGGAGAACCTCGCGCTGCGTCGTGAGCTGGCCGGGCAGAACACGGTCGCGCCGCGCATCATCGGTCGTAGTCCAGCAATCGAGCAGGTGCGGCGGCTGATCGCGAATATCGCGCCGACCGACGCGTCGGTGCTGATCAACGGCGACACGGGCGCGGGCAAGGAGTTGATCGCGCGTAGTCTGCATGAACTGTCGCCGCGGCGTGACAAACCGTTTATCGCGGTGAACTGCGGCGCGCTGCCGGAGCCGATGTTCGAGTCGGAAATGTTCGGCTACGAACCCGGTGCCTTCACCGGCGCGGCAAAACGCCGCATCGGTAAGCTTGAACATGCTTCGGGCGGCACGCTGTTCCTCGATGAGATCGAGAGCATGCCGCTCGCGTTGCAGGTCAAGCTGCTGCGCGTGTTGCAGGACGGGGTGCTGGAACGGCTCGGCTCGAATCAGCCGATTCGCGTGAATTGTCGCGTGGTGGCCGCCGCGAAGGGCGATATGGCGGAGCATGTCGCGGACGGGTCGTTCCGGCGCGACTTGCTATACCGCCTGAACGTAGTGACGATCGCGCTGCCGCCGTTGGGTGAACGTCGCGAGGACATCGTGCCGCTCTTCGAGCACTTCCTGCTGGACGCGGCCGTGCGTTATCAGCGCCCCGCGCCGATTCTCACTGACCGGCAGCGTGCCAGCCTGATGCAACGGGAATGGCCGGGGAATGTGCGCGAGCTGCGCAATGCCGCCGACCGCTTCGTGCTTGGCGTCGCCGACGATCCGGTCATGTCTTTCGCCGACGACGGCGTAGCGCCACAACCGTTGAAGGAACGTGTCGAGCAATTCGAGCGGGCGGTGATCGCGGAGGCGTTGGAGCAGGCCGCCGGGGTAGTCGCGGTCGCAGCAGACAAGTTGCAGCTTGGAAAGGCGACGCTCTACGAGAAGATCAAGCGATATGGCCTCGCGGCCAAAGGGGAAGGGGAACGGTGAGAATTTGAAGCGCCGGCGGCGAGGCGGTATGACCTCGGCGCCGGCGTGTTTGTCTGGGTGTTTTACTTCAGGCTTTTCGTGGGGCAATCAGGCCGCGTTCAGCGCTTTTTCCAGCAACTGGTCGAGTTCCGCGAATTGCGGTTCGCCGACATAGCGCTTCAGAATCTTGCCGTCCTTGTCGATCAGGAAGGTGGTCGGCGTGAGCTGCACATTGCCGAACTGCTTGGCGGCAGAGCCGTCGTCCATAGCAACCTTGAAAGGCAACTGGCGGGTTTGCGTGTAGTTGGCCACGTACATCGGTGCGTCGTAGTTCATTGCGACGGCGACGAATTCGAGCCCTTTGCCTTTGAAGCGGTTATAGGTCTGGACCATCTGCGGCATTTCCTTCATGCAGGTGTCGCAACTGGTCGCCCAGAAGTTGACCAGGTAGACCTTGCCTTTCAGATCGGCGGTCGAGACTTTCTGCCCCGACAGCAACGTGAAGGTCGCATCCGGCACGCGCTGCTGGCCGGCGAACGCAAAATAGCCGGCAATCGCGATCGCTACGGCCACGACGGCAATGATGATGATGCGAAGCGGATTCGCGCGCCGTGCGGCGGTGGACGGGGTGGAACTCATGAACGGAACCTCGAGAGTCGCGCAGAACGCGCGGAACAGTACGTGGATTTGGACTGTTAAATCCGGTATTGCTTGGCTCCGCTATTGTAGCCCCATTCCGGCAACGCGGCAGCGGGCGGCCCGGGAGGCGATAATAGGACTTTACGTTCCTGTCAGTCCAATCTTCTGTCCCCATGCTCCGAACTGCTTTTCGCTTGCTCGCCCGAATCTCGATCATCCCGTTTGGCCGCCCCGTTAGCCGTTCCTCAAGTTTCGCCCTGGCAAACGGTCGCCCGGCCGGTGCCGCTTTCCGCTTGCGGCGAGCACGAGCAGTTCTCCGAACGGTGGCCTGCGCGCTGGCGTTGGGCGGCGCGTTGGCAGCGTGTTCGCCGACCTTCGACTGGCGCACCGTCATGAATAACGACAACGGCTACACGGTCGACCTGCCGTCCAAGCCGGACAACGATCAGCGCGCGGTCCAGATCGACGGCAAGCCGATGCAGATGGCGATGCAGACAGCCGAAGCCGGCGACGCCGTGTTCGCGGTCGGCACCGTGATGCTGCCGAACGATGACGAAGCGACGCAGCGTGCCGCCCTCGAATTCCTGCGCACGGGGCTCGCCCGTAACGTCGGCGCCGCGCCGGACGCGCACGCGGTGCAAATTCCGCTGGCCGCAGGCGGTCAGGTGCTGGGTCTGGAAATGAAGCTGACCGGTGAGGCTGGCTCGCAACACGAGACGCGCACCGTCTATGCGCGGCTGGTCGCGCGTGGCCGGCATGTGTATCAGGCCGCAATCATTGCGTCCAAGCCGGTTCAGCAGGAGCAGGTCGACCAGTTTTTTTCGTCGTTCCAGCTCTATTGAAAGTTGAAAGCGGCGTTTTTTGGTCAACTCGGTGCGCGACAGGATCGTAGTGCACAGTGAAAGTTCCTTCGTAGCATCGCGCGCTAATTCCCGGTTTACGTTGAAGTTTTCCGGTTGCGCACGGAGGCTGTGGATAACTCTGTTGAGAACTTCGCGTTTTTTGCCGCAGATGCCCATCCCGTGGGCATTCTGTCAGACTGAGTCAGCTCCGGGCGGTCGAAATAAGTCAATTAAATCAATGCCTTTGGGATGCGTGTCTCTGTATGCCTTTCAGTTGTTTCCAGATTTATCTGGAACGCGCACTTGTGCATAAGTCAAGTCTTGACAGGCGATTTTTCGCCTTATACAGACCCAAACGCCCGGCGATATTGGATGGCCTCACCGACTTGCGCCGCGCTCGGCATAGCCGCGCCGGCCAGGTCGGCGATGGTCCGCGCCACCTTCAGGACTCTGTAGTAAGCACGCGCCGACCAGCCGAAACGCTCGCCGGCCTGGCGCAGCAAAGCTTCGCCGTCTGCGTCGGGGCGGCAGACCTCGTCCACTTCACGTCCGCCCAGTTCCCGATTGGTTTTGCCTTGCCGGGCTAGTTGCCGCTCGCGAGCGGCATTCACCCGTAGGGCGATCGCTGCACTCGATTCACCGGCGGTGGTGGAACGCGCCGACAACTCCGCCGGCGTGAGCGCAGGAATCTCGAGCTGGATGTCGATCCGGTCGAGCAGCGGCCCGGACAGCTTGCGCAGATAACGCGCCGCAATTTCCGGCGTGCATCGGCAGCGACCGTTGGGGTCGCCGCGCCATCCGCAGGGGCAGGGGTTCATCGCGGCGATCAACTGGCACGCTGCTGGAAAATCCGCTTGCAAGGCGGCGCGCGAGATCGTGATGCGCCCGGCCTCGAGGGGCTCGCGCAGGGTCTCCAGCACATGGCGGTCGAATTCCGGCAATTCGTCGAGAAACAGCACGCCCAGATGCGCCAGGGTGATTTCGCCGGGTTGCGGCGGATTGCGCCCGCCGACCAGCGCCGGCCCACTCGACGAATGATGCGGCGCGCGAAACGGCCGCTGCCGCCATTGCGAGGGCGTAAAGCCGGCTCGGCTGGCGGACAGCAACGCCGCCGAGCTGAGCGCCTCGTCGTCGGTCATGGGTGGGAGCAGGCTTGGCAGGCGGGCGGCGAGCATCGATTTGCCCGCGCCGGGCGGCCCGACCAGCAAGACGTGGTGTCCGCCGGCCGCGGCAACTTCAAGTGCGCGGCGCGCGCCGCGCTGGCCGATCACGTCGGCCATGTCAGGAATGGCGGCGGGCGCGGTCTCGCTGAGGTCGGGCGCCGCGACAGGGTAAAGCCTGGCGTCGGGCGCGCCGGCCAGATGTGCGCACAGCGACGGCAGATCGGTGGCGCCATAGACATCGACACCCGGCACGAGCGCTGCCTCGGCCGCGCTTGCCGCGGGCAGATAGAGCTGCGGGGTAGATTGAGCGGACGTCTCGGACGTCGCCGGTTCGGCTGAAGTAATACGAGTAGACGCAGAATCAGACATGCCGCCCGAGCCGCCGTGAGAAGCACCGCTGCGGGCCGTTCCGCAGGCCATCGCGAAAGCCCCGCGCATCGGCCGCAGCGCGCCGGTCAGTGACAGTTCGCCGGCGAATTCACGATGCAGGAGGGACTCGGCAGGAATTTGCCCGCTCGCCGCCAGGATGCCTAAAGCGATCGGCAGATCGAAGCGGCCGGACTCCTTCGGCAAATCGGCAGGCGCGAGATTGACGGTGATGCGCCGCACGGGGAAATCGAAGCTGCAGTTCTGTAGCGCCGCGCGCACGCGCTCGCGGCTTTCGCGCACTTCCAGATCCGGAAGGCCGACGATCGAAAAAGAGGGTAATCCGTTGGCGAGGTGGACCTCGACGGTTACTTCGGGCGCGCGGCCAGAGGCCGGCGCGCGACTGCGCACCACGGCAAGCGACATGTTTTCTCCCGTCGGACCGCGCGCAGATGGCGCGCGCGAGTCCCCTAAAACGCTGATGACGTCACGGCTCGCTTGCCAGTGATGTGCAGCACTACGCAGCTAAAGCGCTGCGAGCAAAGCTTCAGGGCGTTTGCGTTGTGACCGGCAGCTTCTGTTCGAGCTCGGCGACGCGGCGCTCCAGCTCCTCGAGGCGCGCGCGGGTGCGCACCAGCACCTGGGTCTGCGTATCGAATTCCTCACGCGTGACCAGGTCGAGCTTGGAAAAGCCCTGCGACAGCATGGCTTTCACGTTGCGTTCGACATCTTTGGCCGGCGAGTTCTTGAACAGCTCGCTCATGCGGGCCTGAAAATCGTTAAAGACATCGTTCGGTTGTTTCATGGTGTTCCCCTTAATGCACAAAAAATGTGCATGTTTCATTGCGCCTGTGCTTTGTCGCGTCGAATGGTCCGTCTTGGTGCATGGCTTGTTGCCTGCCGCTGCCGCATGAGCCCGTTTGGTGCGCGCTCAAACGTTAAATGCCTTCGAACACTCTAGCAACGATCCATACGCCGCGCCACCGTGCCCCGCCAACGTTGGCCATCCGGCCAGGGCGGCTTGCGCCCCTTCTGCAGCATGCCCCGGACGAAGTCTGACACAACATGGCATGCGAGTTGCTGTTACTGCCCCGCGCGCACTGCCGGGTGCTTTTTACCGGCAGCGGAACGAGACCACGCGAACGGGTTACAGGGTACGCAAACAGGGTTACGCAACGGGTTACGCAACTTAGCGAGGGATTTCATGAAACTCATTACCGCAATCATCAAGCCGTTCAAGCTCGATGAGGCGCGCGAAGCCTTGTCGGCCATCGGCGTCTCAGGCATCACGGTGACGGAAGTCAAAGGCTTCGGTCGTCAGAAGGGCCATACGGAACTGTATCGGGGCGCTGAATACGTCGTCGATTTCCTGCCGAAGGTGAAGATCGAGGCCGCTGTCTCGGACGACATCGTCGACCAGGCGATCGAGGCGCTCGAACGCGCGGCACGCACCGGCAAGATCGGCGACGGCAAGATTTTTGTCACGCCGATCGAGCAAGTGATTCGGATTCGCACCGGGGAGACCGGCGCGGACGCTCTGTAACACCAAAAGATAGCGACACAGATAGCGACAAGAGGAAACGAAGATGCGCAAATTATTGATGTCCATGCTGATGGCCGGTTCGCTGCTCGCGGGCGGTATCGGCGCCGCCCTCGCGGACGACGCTTCCGCCCCCGCAGCCGCCTCGGCGCCTGCTTCCGATACGACGGCGAGCGCGCCGGCGCCTGACGCTTCGGCAGCGCCTGCTGCCGCCGCGGCTTCGGCACCGGCCGCTGATGCGTCCGCCGCACCGGCTGCCAGCGCCGCCGCAGCCGCGCCGGCAGCATCGGACGCCGCGCCTGCCGCCCCGACCGCGCCGTTCTCGGTCGATTCGTCGAAGATCAATTCGGGCGACACCGCCTGGATGCTGACCTCCACCGCGCTCGTGCTGTTCATGACGATCCCGGGTCTGGCGCTGTTCTACGGCGGTATGGTCCGCAAGAAGAGCGTGCTCGCGATCCTGATGCAAAGCTTCGCGATCACCTGCCTCGTGTCGATCATCTGGGTCGTGGTGGGCTATAGCCTTGCCTTCACGCCGGGTGGTTCGTTCATCGGCGGCTTCTCGCGCTTCTTCATGGCGGGTATGAACTACATCAAGGGCGACAAGGCCACGACGCTGACCGTCAGCCACCTCGCGCCGACGATCCCGGAAACGGTCTACGTCGTCTATCAGATGACGTTCGCGATCATTACGCCGGCACTGATCACGGGCGCGTTTGCTGACCGTATGAAGTTCTCGGCAATGCTGGTGTTCATGACGCTGTGGTCGATCATCGTCTACTCGCCGATCGCGCACATGGTCTGGGAACCGAGCGGCTGGCTGGCCGCCGCGGGCATCCTCGACTTCGCGGGCGGCACGGTGGTGCACATCAACGCCGGTATCGCGGCGCTGGTCTGCGCGCTGGTGCTCGGCAAGCGTGTTGGCTACGGCAAGGAAGCGATGGCGCCGCACAACCTGACGCTCACGCTGATCGGTGGCGCCATGCTGTGGGTAGGCTGGTTCGGCTTCAACGCGGGTTCGGCAGTGGCGGCAGACGGCCGTGCCGGTTTCGCGATGTTCGCAACGCAAGTGGCAACCGCAGCAGCAGCACTCGCATGGATGTTCGCCGAATGGGCAACCAAGGGTAAGCCGTCGGTACTCGGTATCGTGTCGGGTGCCGTGGCAGGTCTGGTGGCGATTACGCCGGCTTCGGGCTTCGTCGGTATGGCGGGTTCGCTGGTGATCGGCATCGCGGCAGGCGTGATCTGCTTCTGGTCGGCAACGTGGCTCAAGCACAAGCTCGGTTACGACGACTCGCTCGACGCGTTCGGCGTGCACTGCATCGGCGGTATCGTGGGTGCGCTGCTGACCGGTGTGTTCGCGGTCAAGGACATCGGCGGCGCGGACGGCAGCGTCATCCTGCAAGCCAAGGGCGTGCTGACGACGCTGATCTACAGCGGCGTGGTGAGCTACATCCTGCTGAAGGTGATCGACATGGTGATGGGCCTGCGCGTGACGGAAGAAGAGGAACGCGAAGGTCTGGACGTGAGCCTGCACGGCGAACACGTCGAATAAGGACTTCTCCAAGGAAGGTCGAGCTCTCTCCAGGGCTCGACGGAGCAGAATCAAGCGCAGCGACTTTGGCCCGCCTTTATGGCGGGCTTTTTTCTGGCCGCGCATCTTGTGAGCAGTAGTTTTCCGCGCCTATCATGGCGATAGCGAGAATGCATCCGCATCGGCTTGCGAATGGAGAAAGCGTCCCCAAATGGACAAAGCATTTGCTCTACAATCTTTTTTCTCCAGTCTGCGAGTGATCAATGGTTCCGCACCTAGTTACGGCGTTAAACGGCCCGCTGCTCGACCTCGAGCGGAAGATCCTCGACGCTACCCCCGCCATCGAACGCTGGTTCCGGCTCGAATGGCAGGAGCACACGCCGCCGTTCTACTGTTCAGTCGACCTGCGTAACGCGGGCTTCAAGCTCGCGCCGGTCGACACCAATCTGTTTCCCGGCGCATTCAACAATCTGCCGCAGGAAGTGTTGCCGCTCGCCGTGCAGGCCGCGATGGCGTCGATCGAAAAGATCTGCCCGGACGCGAAGAACCTGCTGGTGATCCCCGAGCGCCATACGCGCAACGCGTTTTATCTGGAGAATGTCGCCCGTCTGGCCGCGATCATGCGCCAGGCCGGCTTGAACGTGCGTTTCGGCACGCTCGACGAAAGCATCGTCGGGCCGGTCACGATCGCGCTGTCCGACGGCCAGAAGCTCGTGCTCGAACCGCTCGAGCGCACGCCGCGGCGCCTCGGCTTGAAGAACTTCGACCCGTGCTCGATTCTGCTGAACAATGACCTGTCGGGCGGCATTCCGCCCGTGCTGGAAAATCTGCACGAGCAGTACCTGCTGCCGCCGCTGCATGCCGGCTGGGCGGTTCGCCGTAAATCGACGCACTTCTCCTGTTATGACGACGTCGCGAAGAAGTTCGCGAAGATGGTCGAGATCGATCCGTGGATGATCAATCCGTACTTCGCGCATGTCGAAGGGGTCGATTTCCAGGAACGCACCGGTGAAGAAGCGCTGACGGATGCGATCGACGGCGTGCTCAAGAAGATCGCCAGGAAGTATCGCGAGTACGGCATTTCCGAGAAACCGTATGTCGTCATCAAGTCGGATGCGGGCACGTATGGCATGGGCGTGATGACCGTGCACGACGCCTCGGAAGTGGCCGCGCTCACCAAGCGCGAACGCGCCAGGATGGCTGCCACCAAAGACGGCCTCGAAGTGCATGACGTGATCGTGCAGGAAGGGGTGTACACCTTCGAGCGGATCGGCGAAGAAGTCGCCGAGCCGGTCGTGTACATGATCGACCGTTACGTGGTGGGCGGCTTCTACCGCGTGCACGGCAGCCGCGAGCGCGATCAGAATCTGAACGCGCCCGGCATGCACTTCGTGCCGCTTGGCTTCGAGCATACGGCCCTGCCGGATGCCCACGCCAAGCCCGGCGCGGCGGTGCCGAACCGCTTCTATATGTACGGCGTGGTGGCGCGGCTCGGGTTGCTGGCCGCATCGGTCGAACTGGAAAAGACCGATCCGGAAGCGATTCAGGTTTAAGCCTCGCGAGGTGGTCGATGGCGGCATGCGTGCCGCCATCGTCATTTTCAGCGACTATATTGACGATCAATGCCAAGCCCTAAGGGCGCACCGGAATCCTCATGGACATTCTTTTCATTGCCGATCCGCTCACGCAGTTCAAGATCTACAAAGATTCCACCTACGCGATGATGGCAGAAGCCGCGCGCCGCGGTCACACGCTCTACACATGCGAGCCGAAGCATCTGGCGTGGACCGGCGGCGACGTCGAGGCGAACGTGCAGCGCTTTGCGATTACCGGCGACGTGACCGACCTGCATCGCGACACGTGGTACGCCGCTGAAGCGGCCACGCCAAAATCGCTGAAGAGTTTCAGCGCGGTCGTGATGCGCAAAGACCCGCCGTTCGACATGGAATACGTGACGTCGACGTGGCTGCTGGAAATGGCCGAACGCGGCGGCGCGCGCATTTTCAACAAGCCGCAGGCAATTCGCGATCATTCGGAAAAGCTGGCGATCGGCGAGTTCGCGCAGTTCGTGGCGCCGACTTTGGTGACGCGCGACGCAGCCCGTTTGCGCGCCTTCCATGAAGAACACGGTGACGTGATCCTCAAGCCGCTCGACGGCATGGGCGGCATGGGTGTGTTCCGCGTGAAGGCCGATGGCATGAATCTCGGCTCGATCATCGAGATGCTGAGCCACGACGGCGCGCGCTCGGTGATGGCGCAAAAGTTCATCCCCGAGATCAAGGAGGGCGACAAGCGCATTCTCCTGATCGGCGGCGAAGCGGTGCCGTTTTCGCTCGCGCGGATTCCTCAGGGTAATGAAGTGCGCGGCAACCTCGCCGCGGGTGGACTGGGCGTGGCGCGTCCGCTTACCGATCACGACCGCAAGATCGCCGACACGCTCGCGCCGGTGCTCGCCGCGCGTGGTCTGCTGCTGGTCGGGTTGGATGCGATCGGCGACTGGCTCACCGAGGTGAATGTGACGAGCCCAACGTGTTTCCGCGAGATCATGGATCAGACCGGCTTCGACGTCGCCGCGATGTTCATCGACGCATTGGAGCGCGCGGCCGCTTGAGGCGCAGCCCTTGAATGGCCGCCAAGGCCCCCAAACTGTGTAGTAAATCCGCATCAAGCGAAACACCGGCTTTGGCGTGAAAATGAGCCTGATACAATGCCCGCTCTTCCGCGCCAAGCGAGTGGAAGGCGCCTGTCAGGCGCCACTGGCATGGACTGCGGACTGTGAACGAGCTGTTTCCCGCCTGCGCCGTAGCGATATCAGGCACGGCGGGCCGCTCGTCAGGTGATGCGTTCCGGCCCTCACGACCCACGGCCAGTCGAGGGCGCTTACGAACCGGGCTTCGTCCCGGTCCACGGTTCGGGGCCGTTCTTTTGCAGCAAGGCTGACATGGCAGGCATTCTGATCATTGCGCACGCTCCGTTCGCCACCGCGTTGCGCGATTGTATTTCGCACATCTACGGTGGCTTGCCGGCTCGCATCGGCGTGATCGATGTATCGCCGGATTGCGATCCCGCACAGCAGGTCGCGTTCGCGCATTCGGAAATCGAGCGGCTCAAGGAAGAAAACGGCGCACTCGTGCTCACCGACATGTTCGGCGCCACGCCGGCGAATATCGCCGGGCGGCTCGCTTCGGTGCCGAACGTCCGTGTGCTGTGTGGCGTCAATTTGCCGATGCTGGTGCGCGCGGTCTGTTATCGCGCGACGCCGCTCGACACGCTGGTCGACAAAGCGCTCGCTGGGGCCACCAAGGGCGTGCACGCAATCGGACCGGCCACGCCGGCGCCGGTTGCGCCGCCTGCGGGGTCCAGTGACTGTTTGCCCGCTTTGCCGCCAGAGGCCGCTGCCGCTGACTGTTTGCCCGCGTTGCCGGCTGAGGCCGACCTGACGCAGAAAGCCGGCTCGACCGGGTTGTAAGCGGATCTCACGGCTTTAAACGATTGCGATTGGGTCGCACCCAATCGCAGCCGGTTTGCAGTTTCACCTTTCACTACAACACTTACCCGCGCTTCGGACCATCACATGCTGCAACAGGAAACGACTATTGTGAACAAGCTGGGGCTGCACGCGCGCGCGTCGGCCAAGTTGACGCAACTCGCGGGCAACTACCAGGCGGAAATCTGGATGAGCCGCAATGGCCGCCGTATTAATGCCAAGAGCATCATGGGTGTGATGATGCTGGCCGCGGGTATAGGCAGCACGGTGCTGATCGAAACGGAAGGCACCGACGAAAAAGAAGCCATGGACGCATTGTTGAAACTGATTGCTGATAAATTCGGCGAAGGTCAGTGAATTCGCGCGTTATCGTTGCCTGAAGCAAAATGCCGCGACTGTCCGCGGCATTTTTTTTAGCGCGAGACAATCGCAGCTTGAGAGGCGCCTGCCCGCGGCGCGCAGGGGTTCGCGTTGCCAGAGCGCAAGCTCGTCGAAGGCGCAGTGTTGTGGTCGGTTACGGTATTTCGTGCTGCGCTGCACACAGACCTAACGTATCGACAACGGGCGCGGAATTTATAATGGCCAACAGAGTCTGAGAGCATTGCAGCGGTTTGCCGCGGCATCACACAACTAGAGGAGGTGCGCGTGTCCTTCACGCTGCATGGAATTCCCGTGTCACGCGGTATCGCCATCGGGCGGGCCTATCTGATCGCCCCGGCTGCACTTGACGTAGACCACTATTTGATCGAACCCGCCCAGATCGAGGGCGAGATCGAGCGCTTTCGCGTGGCCCAGCAACATGTGCATTACGAACTCGACACGTTGCGCGCCGATCTCGCGGCAGACGCGCCGAGCGAAATGGGTGCGTTCATCAACGTTCATTCAATGATCCTGAACGATGCAATGCTCGTGCAGGAAACCATCGACCTGATCCGTACGCGCCGTTACAACGTGGAGTGGGCGCTGACCGAACAGCTCGAGCGCCTGTCGCGCCATTTCGACGATATCGAAGACGAGTACCTGCGCGAGCGCAAAGCCGACATCGAACAGGTGGTGGAGCGCGTGCTGAAGGCGCTCGCCGGCGCTTCGGTGGCGCTGCTAGACAGCGTGCACGGTACCTGCGACGAGATGATTGTGGTCGCGCACGACATCGCGCCGGCCGACATGATGCAGTTCAAAACGCAAACGTTTCAGGGTTTCGTCACCGATCTCGGCGGACGGACTTCACATACGGCGATTGTCGCGCGCAGCCTCGGCATTCCGGCCGCGGTCGGCGTGCAGCATGCGAGTCAGTTGATCCGGCAAGACGACCTGATCATTGTCGACGGTGATCACGGCATCGTGATCGTCGATCCCGCACCGATCGTGCTGGAAGAATACTCGTACCGTCAGAGCGAAAAAGCGTTGGAGCAGCGCAAGCTGCAACGGCTGAAGTTTTCGCCCACGCAAACGCTCTGCGGCACACGCATCGAACTGTGCGCGAACATTGAGTTGCCGGAGGACGCGCGCGCCGCGGTCGATTCGGGGGCAACCGGGGTGGGCCTGTTCCGCACCGAGTTCCTGTTCATGAATCACAAGCACCACTTGCCGGAAGAGGAAGAGCAGTTTGCTGCCTACCGTCGCGCCGTCGAGTTGATGAACGGCTTGCCGGTGACGATCCGTACGATCGACGTCGGCGCCGATAAGCCGCTCGATTCGATGAGTGGTGGCGGCGACGGCTACGAAACCGCACCGAACCCCGCCTTGGGGCTCAGAGCGATTCGCTGGAGCCTCTCGGAACCGCAGATGTTCCTGACGCAACTGCGCGCGATTCTCCGTGCATCGGCGTTCGGCAAGGTGAAGATTCTGATTCCGATGCTGGCGCACGCGCAGGAGATCGATCAGACGCTCGATCTGATTCGCGAGGCCAAGCGGCAACTGGACGATGCCGGTATCGCCTACGATCCGAACGTGCAGGTCGGCGCGATGATCGAGATTCCGGCCGCCGCGATTGCGTTGCCGCTGTTTCTCAAGCGGCTGGATTTCCTGTCGATCGGCACGAACGATCTGATCCAGTACACGCTGGCGATCGATCGCGCGGATAACTCGGTCGCGCATCTGTACGATCCTCTGCATCCGGCGGTGCTGCATCTGATCGCCTTCACGCTGCGCGAGGCGAAGCGGGCGGGGGTGCCGGTGTCGGTGTGCGGCGAGATGGCGGGCGACCCGGCGTTGACGCGTCTGTTGCTCGGTATGGGCCTCACCGAGTTCTCGATGCACCCGAGCCAGTTGCTGGTGGTCAAGCAGGAAGTCCTGCGCTCGCATCTGAAGACGCTCGAGAAGCCGGTGGCCGACGTGCTGGCTTCGTTCGAACCGGAAGAGGTGCAGGCGGCGCTGAAGCGCGTGGTGTTGGCTTGAAACTGACAACCCGGATTGGTGGGTTCAAATGAAAAACGCCGCACATGTGTGCGGCGTTTTTCATTTGGCGTCTTGCTTGCGTGGGCTCACGGCTGATGCTGTTGCCCACATACCGGGCAATCCGGCTGACGCGCAATGCGCATCGTGTTCCATTCCATACGCAGCGAATCGAGCATCGTGAGACGGCCCACCAGCGGCGTGCCGATCTCGCCGATCACTTTCAGTGCTTCAGCCGCTTGCATCGAACCGATGATGCCGACCGTGGGCGCGAATACGCCCATGGTCGAGCACGCGACTTCCTCGAACGGTTGGTCCTCCGGGAACACGCACGCATAGCAGGGCGACGCTGCGTCCCGGAAATCGAAGGTGCTGATCTGGCCGTCGAAACGCAAGGCCGCGCCTGAGACCAGCGGCACACCATGCTTCACGCAGGCGCGGTTGATCGCGTGGCGCGTCGCGAAGTTATCCGTGCAATCGAGCACGACAGCGGCGTGCGGCACCTCGCGATCGAGCCATGCATCGTCGACCCGTTCGGCCACCGCGTTCACCACCACCTCAGGATTGATCTGGGCGATCGCGTCGCGCCCGGACTCCACCTTTTTGCGCCCGACCGACGCCGTCACATGCAAAATCTGCCGCTGCAGATTGGTCAGGTCGACCGTATCCGCATCGACCAGCGTCAGACGGCCGACGCCTGCCGCCGCCAGATACATCGCTGCCGGCGAACCCAGGCCGCCCGCGCCGACGATGATCGCGTGCGCGTCGATAAAGCGCTGCTGCGCCTCGATGCCGATTTCGTCGACGAGGATGTGGCGGGAATAGCGGAGGAGTTGATCGTCATTCATGGCGGGGCGCGTGGAGTGTCGCGCAATGAGATGCAGGACCGGTGGCCTGCCATGCGCGGTTTCGTTATTTTAATCGCGCGGGGGAGCGGGTGTTCTTGCTGGTGCCGGGTATTACAACTGTACTGCTCCGTGTCTTCGCAGCACGTCCGGCTGCGAAGACACGTTGGATTTGCTGCTTAGTTGCTTTGTGTAGCAGGCGCCGAGGCCGGGACCGATGCGCCCGGTACCGGTTGCGTCGGCTTCACCGCGACCGGCGCGGAGGCCGATGCTGCCGGCTTGTTCTGCGCCAGACGCCGCTCGGTCAGCGACTTCGATTCCTGCACCGGCTTGCCTTCCAGCTTGTTTAACGCCTGCGTCAGCATGAAGTCGTCGGTCGAACCGAACTCGACCGGCTTGCGCTCACGATCCTTCTGACGCTGTTCCGGCGTCTTCTTGTCGTTCTGCTCTTCAAGCTGGCGCAACTGGTCCATGCGTTCCTGTTCGCGCTGATCCGCTTCCTTCTTCTCGTTCGGATCCTGCGTGTTCGCAAGGTGGTTCGAGTAGTCGACTTCGCGAGTAACCAGTGCGTCGTCCGGATCGCCTTCTGAGTATTGATCGACCGCGATGTCAGGACGGATGCCCTTATTCTGGATCGAACGGCCGCTCGGCGTGTAGTAGTACGCCGTGGTCAGACGCAGTGCCGTTTCAGCTGTCATCGGACGGACGGTTTGCACCGAACCCTTGCCGAAGGTGGTCTTGCCGACGATCAGCGCACGATGCTGATCCTGCAGCGCGCCCGCGACGATCTCCGAAGCCGACGCCGAATAGGCGTTGGTCAGCACGATCATCGGCACAGTCTTGAAGATCGGCGCTTCGTCTTTCAGCGGATCGCTGTCGAACGATTGCAGGCGGTAGTTATCGTACGTGTCGCGATAGACCTGCTTCGAATCCGGAATCTGGCCGTTGGTGGACACCACCACCGAATTCGACGGCAGGAACGCGCCGGCAACACCGACCGCGCTTTGCAGCAGACCGCCGCCGTTATTGCGCAGGTCGAGCACGAGACCCTTCAGGTTCGGCTGTTGACGGGCGATGTCTTGCAGTTTCGCAGCCAGATCAGGCGTGGTGCGTTCCTGGAAGCTGGTGATGCGGACATACGCGTAGCCCGGCGCCAGAATCTTCATCTTGACCGACTGGACCTTGATGATCGCGCGCGTGACCGTGAGCGGGAACGTACGGTCGTCGGTCTTGCGGAAGATGGTCAGCGTGACCTTGGTGCCCGGATCGCCGCGCATCTGCTTGACGGCCTGGTCGAGCGTCATGCCGCGCACCGGCTTGTCATTGATGCGGGTGATCAGGTCGCCCGGACGGATGCCGGCGCGGAACGCGGGCGTGTCTTCAATCGGCGAGATCACCTTGATCAGGCCGTCTTCCGACGAAATTTCGATGCCGAGACCCGCGAAGCGACCCTTGGTCTGCTCCTGCAGTTCCTCGTAATCGGTCTTGTCGAGATACGACGAGTGCGGGTCGAGGCTCGACACCATGCCCTTGATCGCGGCGGTGAGGAGCTTTTTATCGTCCACCGGTTCGACGTACTCATGCTTGATTTGCCCGAAGACTTCGGCAAAGAGCCGGAGTTGGTCCAGCGGCAACGGTGCGACGGCGCTCGAGGCGGCGCCGGCGGGTTGCTGGGCCGAGGCGGAGAGTTGCAGGGTGGCAAATGCGCCGGTAGCAAGGCCCGCGGCAATCAGGCCGATATTTTTCAGGTTCTTTCGCATAGAGTCTGTTGCGGTCGGGAGCGCGTGGCAGCGTCGATAGAGATGGGGACGGACAAGTATAACTGCACACCCGCCCGGTCAGGGCGCAGCGCAGGCAATCGTGATTCGACAGCGCGGGCGGGCCCTGGTTCGTGAGTCGGAGGTCGCGAAGCCGAAGTAATGTGCGGTAACGGCAAGATGGCAGTGGGATGGCGCAATTGACAGCCGGCGGGACGCGTACGCCGGCAGGTCTTGCCGGTGGGGTGGCCCGTTTGCCGGGCCCCCGCTGCAGATTTCCACTACAGGCGGGGGGCGGCCGGCCGGCGGCCCCGGTTTAGCCCGCCTTGCCTTGCTTGGCCACAGCGGCCTGCGCCTTCGCAATCGCGTCCTGGTCGCCCAGATAGTAGTGCTTGATCGGTTTCAGGTTTTCGTCGAGTTCATAGACGAGCGGCACGCCATTCGGGATATTCAGGCCGACGATGTCGTCGTCCGAAATGTTGTCCAGGTACTTCACCATGGCGCGGATCGAGTTGCCGTGCGCGGCGATCACAATCTTGCGGCCTGACTTGATGGCCGGCGCAATCGACTCGTTCCACAACGGCAAAACGCGTGCGACGGTGTCTTTCAGGCACTCCGTGAGCGGCAATTGCTCGCGCGGCACCTTGGCGTAGCGCGGATCGTTGTAGGGTGCGCGTTCGTCCGACGGATCGAGCGCCGGCGGCGGCGTGTCGTAGCTGCGGCGCCAGACCAGCACCTGTTCGTCGCCGAATTTGGCGGCGGTTTCCGCCTTGTTCAGGCCCGACAGCGCGCCGTAGTGGCGCTCGTTCAGGCGCCACGAATGCACGACCGGCAGATACATCAGGTCCATCTGGTCCTGTACGTGCCACAGGGTGCGGATCGCGCGCTTGAGCACCGACGTGTAGGCGATATCGAACGAATAGCCCGATTCCTTCAGCAGCACGCCCGCTTGCTGCGCTTCACGATTGCCCTGTTCGGTGAGGTCGACGTCGACCCAGCCCGTGAAGCGGTTTTCCTTGTTCCACGTCGATTCGCCGTGGCGGATGAGAACGAATTTGTACATGAGATTGCCGGTCGGTAGTAAGGAAGCGGTAAAGCGTTGCGAGGGTCCTCTGGAGGAGCGCCGCCATCGCGTCAGACGGTTATTTTATAATGGCTCGATTGCCCTTTTCGATTTCTCTCTTTTTCGGCGGATTTTCCGTGAAGTTTTTCACTGATTACACAAACCTTGTACTGATCGCAATCGTCCTCATCTCCGGTGGGTTGCTGCTGTGGCCGACGATCAGCCGGCGTGGCCGCGGTGGCCTGTCGGCCGCTGAAGCCACCCAACTGATCAACCGGCGCAATGCGGCGGTCATCGATCTGCGTCCGTCCGCCGACTTTGCCAAGGGCCATCTGCCCGCGGCACGGCACCTTGAATTTGCAGAGTTGCAGGCGAAAGTCGCGCAACTCGTGAAGAACAAGAGCAACCCGGTGCTGCTGGTGTGCCAGACCGGCCAGCAGTCGAACAAGGCAGCGCGTATCGTGCAGGATGCGGGATACGCCGAAGTCCATGTTCTCGAAGGCGGTGTCGACGCCTGGCAGAAAGCCGGTATGCCGGTTGTGAAACAAGGAGCAGCCAAGTGAACAAAGTCATCATGTACAGCACCCAGGTGTGCCCGTATTGCCAGATGGCCGAACGTCTTTTAAAGTCGCGCGGCGTCGAGCACGTTGAAAAGGTACTGATCGACAAGGACCCGGCCCGTCGTGAAGAAATGATGACCCGGACCGGTCGCCGTACGGTGCCGCAGGTGTTCATCGGCGAGACGCATGTCGGCGGGTACGATGACCTGTCCGCGCTCGATCGCGCGGGCGGTTTGATGCCTCTGCTCGAACCTGCCTGAACGAAGTTGCCTGACGCATGCGCCGGCCGGCGCGTGAGTCAGGCGGGTGAAATACAAGTCGGTGCGTGCTGGCCCTTCAAGGACAACTTCGAGGGCCGGCGATGCGCCGCAACGATCTGGCGGCCCGAGGAGCCATGGGCCGCCGCCACGCATACCTATCAGGGAATCACTCAATCATGTCCGACGAGAATAACCAGCCGTTCTTCAACATCCAGCGCATCTACCTGAAGGACATGTCGCTCGAGCAGCCGAATTCGCCGGGCATCTTCCTCGAGCAGGAAATGCCGTCGGTCGAAGTCGAAGTCGACGTGAAGGCCGAGCGCCTCGCCGACACCGTGTTCGAAATCCTCGTGACGGGCACGGTCACGGCCAAGGTGTCGGACAAGGTTGCGTTCCTGATCGAAGCCAAGCAAGCCGGCATTTTCGACATCCGCAACATTCCGGCTGAGCAGATCGATCCGCTGGTCGGCATTGCCTGCCCGACGATCCTGTTCCCGTACCTGCGCTCGAACATCGCCGACGCGATCACCCGCGCAGGCTTCCCGCCGATCCACCTCGCCGAGATCAACTTCCAGGCGCTGTACGAGCAACGTCTCGCGCAAATGGGCGGCCAGGAAGGCGCGGCGCAAAACGGCGTCACGCATTAACGCGTTCGTTCGGTGCCGGCTATGAAGGTTGCTGTCCTCGGCGCCGGTGCATGGGGCACAGCCCTCGCCGGCCATCTGGCCGCACGGCACGACACGGTGCTGTGGGCGCGTGAACCCGCGCTCATCGCCGATCTCTCCGCTTCGCACGAAAACGCCCGCTATCTGGCGGGCGTTGCGTTGCCACCGTCCCTTCGCTATGAAGCCGATCTGAACGCAGCGCTCGACCACGCGCTCGCCGACGACGCGTTATGCGTCGTGGCGACGCCCGTCGCCGGTCTGCGGGGTCTGTTCCGGGCGATGCACGACGCGGGCAAAGTACCGGCGCATGTGGTGTGGCTGTGCAAAGGTTTCGAAGCCGACTCGCAGTTGTTGCCGCATCAGGTGGTCGCGGCTGAACTGCCGGGGCATGGCAGTAACGGTGTGCTGTCGGGCCCCAGTTTCGCGCGCGAAGTCGGGCAGGGCTTGCCGGTCGCGTTGACGATCGCGAGCACGTCATCGACATGCCGCGAGCGCACGGTTGCTGCGTTCCATCATGGCGCCATGCGCATCTATACCGGCGATGACATCGTTGGTGTGGAAGTGGGTGGCGCGGTGAAGAACGTGCTGGCGATTGCCACGGGTATTGCCGATGGCCTCGGCCTCGGTCTCAATGCACGCGCGGCGTTGATTACGCGTGGTCTCGCTGAAATGTCGCGCCTCGGCGTGACGCTCGGCGGGCGGGCGGAGACGTTCACCGGTTTGACCGGGCTGGGCGATCTGATCCTGACCGCCACGGGCGATCTTTCGCGCAATCGCACGGTCGGCGTGCAACTCGCCGCGGGCCGTACGCTCGACGATATCCTCGGCGGCCTCGGCCATGTGGCCGAAGGCGTGCGTTGTGCGCAAGCTGTGTTGGCAATCGCTCGCGCTCATGCGATCGAGATGCCGATCACGCAGGCGGTCTGTGCTGTGCTGTTCGACGGCGTAGCGCCCCGCGACGCCGTCAGCGCCTTGCTGCGGCGCGATTCGAAAGCAGAATAAGTCTTGTCTTTCAGCCGTTTAGCGCGAAAAGCGCTGAACGGCTGCCCACCATCGCTGTCCACGTTTTATCGACGCTTCGGACCAGCGAGGTTCTCATGCCCAGTTTTAACAATTGCACGCTAGAAGCGCGCGTGGTCGACATCACGACACTCGCCGTGGATGCGATCGTCAATGCCGCGAATACTTCGTTGCTAGGCGGGGGCGGTGTGGACGGCGCGATTCACCGCGCGGCCGGCAAGGAATTGCTGCGTGAGTGCGAAACGCTCGGCGGCTGCGCGACCGGCGATGCGAAAATCACCCGTGGTTACCAGTTACCGGCCAAACATGTGATCCATGCGGTCGGCCCGGTCTGGCAGGGCGGTGCGCGCGGCGAGGCGGACCTGCTTGCCTCGTGCTATCAGCGCTCGCTCGAAGTGGCGCATCAGGCGCATTGCAGGAGTATTGCGTTCCCCGCAATTAGTTGCGGTATCTACCATTTTCCCGCCAACGAAGCCGTGCGGATCGCCGTAGGCGCCGTGCTCGAAACTTTGCCCCGCACCCCGAAAATCGAGCATGTGGTGTTCGCCTGTTTCGACGGAGCCATGCTCACGCGCTACGAAACCGAATTGGAACGCCGTCAGGCGCCGCCGTCGAAGCCGGTCTGACGCCACGCTTCGAACACGACCACGGCGACCGTATTCGACAGATTCAGGCTGCGGTTGCCTGGTCGCATCGGCAGACGCACGCGTTGTTCATTGGCGAATTGATCGAGCACGGTGTCAGGCAGGCCGCGCGTTTCGGCACCGAAAACGAACCAGTCGCCGGATTGAAACGCATGCTCGTGAAACCGGCCCGAGCCACGGGTGGTGAAGGCGAACATCCGTGCCGGATCGGGCGCTTCCTTGGCGACGAACGCTGCCCAATCGGCATGCACGTTCATCTGCGCATACTCGTGATAGTCGAGACCGGCGCGGCGCAACTTGGCGTCGTCGAGTGGAAAGCCGAGCGGCTCGATCAGATGCAGCCGCGCGCCGGTGTTGGCGCACAGGCGGATAACGTTGCCGGTGTTCGGCGGGATTTCGGGTTCGACGAGAACGACATTGAACATGATGGCTTCAGGTAGAGACTAGTTTTTCGGCGTACGCAGCGCGACGAAGTTAGTGACGCGCCGCGCACCGGCCGCTTTGAGCGTGCGCGCCAGCGCTTCGAGTGTCGCGCCGGTCGTCATGACATCGTCGACGATACCGACATGCAGACCTTGCACCGGTTTGACGACTTTGAATGCTCGGCCCACGTTCAACCGGCGCGCGTCCAGGTCGAGCCGCGATTGTGGTGCGGTGTGGATCACACGATGCAGCAAGGTGGCGTCGCTGCGCACATTCAGCGCGCGGGCCAAGGGCCTCGCAATCTGCCAGGCCTGGTTGTAGCCGCGCTCAGTAAGACGTTTGTTGGCCAGCGGCACGGGCGCGAGCACATCGGGTTTTTCAGCCGCGTCCACCCATGAGTCCCCCGCGAGGCGCGCAAGGCGTTGCGCAAACTCGCGCGCCAGCATCAGCCGGGCGCGGAATTTCAGCCCGAGCGCCAAGGCGTCGAGCGGCTGGCGGTAATCGGCAAGAGCGAAGGTTGCCTCGAACGGCGGCGGCTCGCCGATGCAATCCGCACAGCGATATCGCGCGTGGCTCGCCCAGCGCGCTCCGGACAAAGGGACCGCGCACACCGTGCAGCGCAACCTGGCTTCGTTCCAATACGCCTCGTCACAACCGGCACACAGCGTCTTATGCGACAAATTGCCGCATAGTGCGCACAGGTTCGGCAACGCAGCGTGCATCACATGCGGCCACGCCGAATATAAGCCGCGCGTGAAGCGTGCAAAAAGTGCGTTCGAGCCGCCGGGAGACGAGGAATTTTTTCGGAGTGGCATGATTGGACCGCCCGCAAAGGCCTTTCACGCTGAATGGACGGAAGCGAACGAGTATACTTCGTGCTCTACGCCAGTACGACACCCATGCCCCCAACTACGTCTCAATCTGGCCGTCCGGCCTATGATTCCCGGCGCCTCCGGCAGATTTTCGACCGCCGTGCGGCGACCTTCGACCAGGTCGCGTTCCTGCCGCGCGAAATCGCGCAGCGCATGCGCGAACGCCTCGACTACATCAAGGTTACGCCGTCGAGCGTGCTCGACGCCGGTTGCGGTGCGGGCGAAGACATCCCCGCATTGCGCGAACGCTTCCCCGAGGCGCCGGTGTTCGGCACCGACATGTCGCACGGAATGCTCAGTCGCGCGCTGCGTCACGATTCCGGCGACACAAGCTGGCGGCGCTTTCTGCCGGCCACGCTCGGCAAGGCGCTCGGCGCCCGCGGTCCGCGTTTTGCGCAGGCCGACTTCTCGGCGCTGCCGTTCGCGGCCGGCGCCTTCGAATTCATCTGGTCCAATCTCGCTCTCCACTGGCACTCGCGGCCCGATCTCGTGTTTCCCGAGTGGCAACGCGTGCTGAAAGTGAACGGCCTGCTGATGTTCAGCACGCTCGGCCCCGATTCGCTGAAGGAATTACGCGGCGCCTACGCCGAGGTCGAGGCCGCGCATGGCGTTGCTTCGCGCAAGCATGTGATCGACTTTGTCGACATGCATGACCTCGGGGACATGCTGGTCGAAAGCGGCTTCGAGATTCCGGTGATGGACCAGGAAACACTCACCATTACATATAAGTCGCCCGAGTCGCTGCTCGCGGATGTGCGTCGCTGGGGCGCCTATCCGTTCGAGCGCGAGGCTACCGCGAACGCCGTCGCGCGTAGGCTGCACAAGGCTTTGCTGGCAGCGCTCGAGGCCCGCCGGCGCGCCGACGGCACGATCGCGCTGACCTTCGAAGTGATCTACGGCCACGCCTGGAAAGCCGTGCCGCGCACCACGGCCGAAGGGCATGGGATCGTGCGGCTCGAGGATATCGGACGAGGCTCGTCGAGGAATCGGTGAGGAATCAACGAAGCGGTAAAGAGGACATCTGTTATGTCTGAAATTACCGCTTCAAAAGACGCGTGAAAGCTGCGTCAAAACGGCGCGGAGGCTTGTCGCACCGGGCTTGTGGGCCGATTGAGGCTTGCTTGTGGATGCCATGGATCGCGCCTATAATGCGTCAGTTTGTCGCCCGGAGTTCCCACATTTGGGGCGGCAGGCCCGAGGCATAGGGCTGCAACATGAAGTGACGCGGCGGTAATCAAGTGGCTGGATTCTGCGGTCGCGAGCAGTGGCCGCAGGCGGTGATGGGTGACGGTCGGCGGGAGGCAGCGATGGAAGCATCAGATCTGCTGGCGGATTCAGAACCGGTTCTCAAAGACTGGACGATGAAGCGCAACTGTTCGATATCGCCGCAGCAGTTCGTATGTTTCTACGTGTCGCTTGCGTTGTTCTCGTTGGCAATTGCTTTCATGCTGGTTCTGGTCGGCGCCTGGCTGGTGTTGCCGTTCACCGGTATTGAATTGCTGGCGGTGGGCATCGCGTTTGCCATATATGCGCGTCATGCTGTCGATTACGAGTGCGTCCGGCTGTTTCCGAACCGGCTCGTGATCGAGCAGGTCAGCGCCGAGCGGCTCACGCAGTTCGAATTCAATCCGCGCTGGGTGCGGATCGAACCGGGCGCAACGCCGCGTGACCAGATCAAACTGGTCTCGCGCGGACAGACGATCATGATCGGGCAACATCTCGCGCAGTATCGGCGCGCGCAGTTCGCAGGCGAATTGCGTATGTGGCTCACGCGTTGTTAGACGCGTTGAGACGCGCGGCGTTCACGGGGAGCGCGAGACAGCCTGCCAGCGGGGTCGAGGGTTTGAATGGAAATTTTGGGTAAGGAAGCTATGAAAACAATCAAGCGAGCCCTCATGGGCGTGCTGGCGATGAGCGGACTGCTTTTCGCCGGTGCGGCCCTGGCAGTGGGCGATGTTCCGGGCGGCCCTGCCGTCAACGAGATCAATCTCCAGCCGCCGGCGACGAAAATCGCTGAGGAGCTCTACAGCCTCCACACGTTCATGCTGATCCTGTGCACGGTGATCTTCATCGGCGTGTTCGCAGTGATGTTCTATTCGATGTTTGCGCACCGCAAATCGAAAGGCCATAAGGCTTCCCATTTCCACGAAAGCACGACCGTCGAAATCATCTGGACGATCGTGCCGTTCGTCATCGTCGTGCTGATGGCGCTCCCCGCCACCAAGACCGTCGTCGCGATGAAGGACACCACGAATGCCGACGTCACCATCAAGGTCACGGGCTACCAGTGGAAGTGGGGCTACGACTACGTGAAGGGTCCGGGTGAGGGCATCAGCTTCCTGTCCACGCTGGCCACGCCGCGTGCGCAAACCGATGGCCGCGAGCCGATTTCCACCACGTATCTGCAGGAAGTCGACAATCCGCTCGTCGTCCCGGTCGACAAGAAAATCCGCATCATCACCACCGCGAACGACGTGGTCCACTCCTGGTACGTGCCGGCTTTCGGCGTGAAGCAGGATGCGATTCCAGGCTTTGTGCGCGACACGTGGTTCAAGGCTGACAAGACCGGCACCTTCCGCGGCTTCTGTACCGAACTGTGCGGCAAGGAGCACGCATTCATGCCGGTGGTGGTCGAAGTGCTGTCGGCAGACGACTACGCGAAGTGGGTCGATACGCAGAAGCAGAAAATGGCCGCCGGCCAGGACGATCCGAACAAGACCTACACCATGGCTGAGCTGATGGAGCGCGGCGGCAAGGTGTACGCAGCGAATTGCGCGGTCTGCCACCAGCCGACCGGCAAGGGCGTTGGCGCATTCCCGGCGCTGGACGGCAGCAAGATCGCCAACGGCCCGATCGCCGAGCACGTGAGCCTGGTGCTGAAGGGCAAGAACGCGATGCCTTCGTGGGCGCCGACGCTGAACGACGTCGAAATCGCTTCGGTCATCACGTACGAACGTAATTCGTGGGGCAACCACACCGGCGACATTCTCCAGCCGAAGCAGATTCTGGAGGCCCGTAACGGCAAGCTGCCGGAAGGTGGCAATCATCTGGCCGACGCAGGCGCGGCTGCTAGCGGCGCAGCGGCTGCCTCGGGTGCTGACGCGGCTGCGGCCGGTTCGGACAGCGCGGCAGCATCGCAAGCAGCTCTCCCGGCAAACGTCTACTTCGACACCGGCAAGAGCACGCTGCCGACCGACGCGAAAGCGGCGGTCGACGCGGCCGCTGCCTACGCGAAAGCACACCCGGACGCCAAGTTCACACTGTCGGGCTTCACCGACGCCACCGGCTCTGCCGAAGTCAACGCGAAGCTCGCGAAGACCCGTGCCGAAGCCGTGCGCGACGCACTGAAAGCAGCCGGCATTGCCGAAGACCACATCATTTTGAAGAAGCCGGAAACGATCACGGGCGGCGGCGACGCGAAAGAAGCCCGGCGTGTCCAGATCAGCCCGGCTGCCTGACGTGTTCATGGTCAGCACCGCAGTATTCGCATTAGGAGATTGTCATGTCTAGCATCGGACACGATGTAGTCGCGGGCCACGAGCACGTACACGGCGACCACGCCCACGAAACGCCGCATGGCTGGCGTCGTTGGCTGTTCGCAACCAATCACAAGGACATCGGTACGTTGTACCTGATCTTCTCGTTCACCATGTTCCTCTCCGGGGGCGTGATGGCGCTGATGATCCGTGCCGAACTGTTCGAGCCGGGCCTGCAGATCATGCGCCCCGAGTTCTTCAACCAGTTGACCACCATGCACGGCCTGATCATGGTGTTCGGCGCGATCATGCCGGCCTTCGTCGGCTTCGCGAACTGGATGGTGCCGCTGCAGATCGGCGCATCGGACATGGCTTTCGCGCGGATGAACAACTTCAGCTTCTGGCTGCTGCCGGTGGCTGCGGTGTTGCTGGTCGGTTCGTTCTTCGCACCGGGCGGCGCGACCGCCGCGGGCTGGACGCTGTACGCACCGTTGTCGACGCAGATGGGCCCGGGCATGGACTTCGCGATTTTCGCGGTCCACTTGATGGGTGCTTCGTCGATCATGGGCGGGATCAACATCGTCGTGACGATCCTGAACATGCGCGCACCTGGCCTCACGCTGATGAAGATGCCGATGTTCGTCTGGACGTGGCTGATCACCGCATACCTGCTGATCGCCGTGATGCCGGTTCTGGCAGGCGCGATCACCATGGTGCTGTTCGATCGTCACTTCGGCACGTCGTTCTTCAACGCGGCAGGCGGCGGCGACCCGGTCATGTACCAGCACATCTTCTGGTTCTTCGGGCACCCCGAGGTGTACATCATGATCTTGCCGGCGTTTGGGATTGTGTCGCAGGTGATCCCGGCGTTCTCGCGCAAGCCGCTGTTCGGCTATAGCTCGATGGTGTACGCAACCTCGTCGATCGCGATTCTGTCGTTCATGGTCTGGGCGCACCACATGTTCGCAACCGGTATGCCGGTGACGGGCCAGCTTTTCTTCATGTACGCGACGATGTTGATCGCCGTGCCGACGGGTGTGAAGGTGTTCAACTGGGTCGCGACGATGTGGCGCGGTTCGCTGTCCTTCGAAACGCCTATGCTGTTCGCGGTCGGCTTCCTGCTGGTGTTCACGTTCGGCGGTCTGTCGGGCCTGATGCTCGCCATGGCGCCGCTCGACATCCAGTATCACGGTACCTATTTCGTGGTGGCCCACTTCCACTACGTGCTGGTTGCGGGTTCGCTCTTCGCGTTGTTCTCCGGGTGGTACTACTGGGCGCCGAAGTGGACCGGCTGGATGTACAACGAAACGCGCGGCAAGATCCACTTTTGGGCGTCGATGTTCTTCTTTAACCTCGCGTTCCTGCCGATGCACTTCGTCGGTCTCGCAGGTATGCCGCGTCGTTACGCTGACTACCCGGCACAGTTCACGGACTGGAACCAGGTCATCTCGATCGGTGCCTTCGGCTTCGGTCTGGCACAGGTCTACTTCCTGTTCGCGGTTGCGCTGCCGGCCTATCGTGGCGGCGGTGAACTCGAAAAGGCCGGCGACAAGCCGTGGGACGGCGCAACGGGCCTCGAATGGACCGTGCCGAGCCCGGCTCCGTTCCACACGTTCGAAAATCCGCCGACCGTCGAGTAATCGGCGTCAGCGAGGTTGCCGGTTTCGTCGGCGCGGTGTTAGTCGCCGCCGGGACCGGGCAGCCACGCGAGCAGTGGTGGCACCCTGTAGGCACGAAAGTATTCAGAAAGTCGAGCATGACGCGCAATCCTCAAGAAAGACGTACGCCCGAGCAGGTTCGCGCGGGTAACCGGCGGATCGGTATCGTGATGTTTGTCATCGCCGCGGCTTTTTTTGCGAGCGTCATCATTCATCAGAAGTGGTTCACCTGACGCGGTACGCGGTAGTTAGAGTCTGTGTGCAGGATTGTTGAGGATTGAGATGTCGACGCAACCGCCGGCCCAGGCCGATCGCTCTTTTAACCGTTCGATGCTGATCAAGCTGTTCGTCGTCGCGTTGATGATGTTCGGTTTTGGTTTTGCGCTGGTGCCGATGTACCGCGCGATCTGCCAGATCACCGGCATCAACAACCTCGTGCAGCGTGATGCCACGGTGCGTGAGGCGAAGAATACGCAGGTCGACATGAGTCGCACGATTTCGATCGAATTCGATGCGAACGCGCGCGGCCCGCTGGGTTTCAAGCCGGAGCAACGTAGTCTCGACGTGCATCCGGGCGAAGTGACGACAGTGATGTACGAGGTCAGCAACGAACAGGCGCGCACGATTCAGGCGCAAGCCATTCCGAGCTACGCGCCGAAGCAGGCAACCGAGTACTTCAAGAAGATCGAGTGTTTTTGCTTTACGCAGCAGACTCTGACTGCGAACCAGACCAAGCGGTTGCCGGTGGTGTTCGTGGTCGACCCGAAGTTGCCGAAGGATGTGAAAACGATCACGTTGTCGTACACGTTCTTTGAGTTGAATACGCCGGCAGCGGCGACGGCCGGGAGCGTAGCACCCACGGCCAACACGGCGGCAACCACCGCCAATCCCACCTGACGGCACTGGCCGCAGGCGAAGGAAGAAGACGTAAATGAGCGATAACCGCGGCAGCCCACGCAAGAGCAGTTTCGGCCAGTCGATGAAAGCCGTGTTCTGGTCGTTTTTCGGGGTGCGCAAGCGTCGTGATCTGGAAGCGGACGCAACGCAGTTGAACCCGCTGCATGTGCTTGCAGCAGCGCTGATCAGCGTAGCCATCCTGATCGGGGTGCTGATCCTGATCGTGCACGCCGTAGTGGGTTGAGCCGGCAGGCACACAAGTCGTACCGGGCGAAGCAGAGCCCACGAATTAGAGAGAAGCGGTGCGGTATCGACGCGCCGCCGAAGATACAGCCGGAGATTCCGGAACAACTGGACTGAAGTGGAGAATCAAGAATGAGCGGTCAAAACGAGAGCCCGTACTATTTCGTACCGCATCCGTCGCGGCATCCGATCAGCGCCGCCGCTGGGTTGCTGGTCATGCTCGGATCGCTTGCGGCCTGGATCAACGACCATGAACTGGCGCCGATCGGCGTCGTCGTCGGGTTGCTGTGGCTGCTCTATACCTTGTGGCACTGGTTCGGCGACGCGATCGCCGAGTCGGAAGGCGGCATGTACGGCAAGAATGTCGACAAGTCGTACCGCTGGAGCATGAGCTGGTTCATCTTCTCCGAAGTGATGTTCTTCGGCGCTTTCTTCGGCGCGCTGTTCTATGCACGTGAAATCGCGCTGCATCAGCTCGGCAGCCTCGACTACAAGCTGATCTGGCCGGATTTCTCGGCGGTGTGGCCGAACAACGGTCCGGCAGCGCTGGTCTCGACCTTCAAGTCGATGCAGCCGTGGCCGGTGCCGACCATCAACACGGCGCTGCTGCTGTCGTCCGGCGCTACGTTGACGGTCTCGCACCACGCACTGCGTGAAGATCATCGAAAGAAGGCGATCATCTGGCTGGCGGCTACGCTGGTGCTCGGCGTCTGCTTCCTGTTCCTGCAAGGCTTCGAGTATTTCCACGCGTACAACGAACTGAACCTGACGCTGTCCTCGGGTGTGTATGGTTCGACGTTCTTCCTGCTGACGGGCTTCCACGGTTTCCACGTGTTCCTCGGCGGTACGATGCTGGCCGTGGTGCTGGTGCGGATGATTCGCGGCCACTTCACCGCGGAGCATCACTTCGCATTCGAAGGCGCCGCCTGGTACTGGCACTTTGTGGACGTCGTGTGGCTTGGGCTGTACGTCGTCGTGTACTGGCTGTAACGCAGTCTGGCCTGCATACGTACTGAAAACCGGCCGGTTTCCGGAGCGTGTGCAGGCCGTTTGCGCATCGCCTTTCACGGGCGCGGCGCACGAGCAGTACGCAAGTCATAGAGCGCCGCCCTCGACCCTGTCAGGGCGGCGTTTTGTTTGGTGGGTTGGGTGACTTGAAGCTTTTTCCGCCGAGCTCAACGCCCGTAAGGAATACCGGTCGACTGAATCCAGCCCATCCAGTGAGCGAACAGGATGAAGAGGAACAGCGAGATCGACAGACCCACCCGCGTGGCGAGCGACCAGACCATCCGCTTGGTTTTGCCCTTGTCATGCATCATGAAGTAAAGCGCGGACACCATGCTGGCGATGATCAGGACGAAGGCGATGGGAACGAGAATGTGCATGGAACCAACTGAAACCGGGAAGCGCAGAGGCAAGACGTTTATTATCGCACCGCGCGCCAGCGTCTGCCGTACGTTCCAGACGCCGTCGCGGGCTGTGGTGCCGGAGTGTGTTCGATGAAGTTCCGCCTCATTCCCGCGCTGCTGATTCTGCTAGTGATTGCAGTGACGGTGCGGCTCGGCTTCTGGCAGCGCGACCGCGCGCATCAGAAGGAAGCACTCGCAGCACACATCACGCAGTTCGAAGACGCGCCCGCGCAGCCTGTGAGCGCTACGCCGGTTGCACTCAAAGACATCGAATTCCATCGCGTGAAGGCGCGCGGCAGTTTCGTCGCGGACAAAGTCGTCTATCTGGATAATCGCCCGTATAACGATCAGCCGGGCTTTTACGTCGTGATGCCTTTTAAACTGGCCGACGGCGGTTACGTGCTGGTGAATCGCGGCTGGCTGCCGCGCAACATGAACAATCGCGAGACGATCGCGCCGTACAGCACGCCGCAGGGTGAGATCGAAATCGAAGGCATTGCGCGTGCCGATGCCTCGCGTGCATTCGAGTTGGGGCAGGGCGGATCGGCCGCGCATCAGAAGATTCGCCAGAATCTGGATACGGCGGCCTACGCTGCGGAAACCGGGCTGCCGTTGCAATCGTTCGTAATCCAGCAATTGAGCGACGACGGCGACAAGCTGGTGCGCGACTGGCCGGCGCCAACAACCGGCGTCGAAACCAACTACGGCTACATGTTCCAGTGGTGGGGCATGGCGGCCGCGGCGCTGGTCTTCGGCTTGTACGCCGCGCGCCGCGCCGCGAAGAAAGAGCACGCCCCGAGCGTGTAACGCATCGCCTGCGGTTTCGTGCCCTGAGCACGGGCTCGAAGCCGCGCAATCATTGAAAGAGGTCCTGTAGTGTCGACGCAATCTCCCCGTTCGCCGCAAGCCGGCAAACCCGCAGCTCCGAAAGTGATGCCTGGTCAACCCAATGGCGAGGGATCGTGGAAGCGTGGCCGCTGGATGCTGCTGTTGCTGGCGGTCATCTGCGCCGCGCCGATCGTCGTATCGTATTTTGTTTACTACGTGGTCAAGCCGGCCGGCGGCAGCACGAGCTACGGCACGCTGGTCGAACCGCAGCGACCGATTCCCGATTCGCTCGTCGTCACGGGTGAAGACGGCAAGCCGCTCAAGCTCGCGACGCTGCGCGGCCGCTGGCTGCTGATCTCCGTCGACACCAGCGCATGCGACAAAGCCTGCGTCACCAAGCTGTACTTCATGCGACAAATCCGCGCAGCTCAGGGCCCGGAACGCGAGCGCGTCGTCGAAGTGTGGCTGCGCACCGATGTAGGCAACGTGTCCGACGTGATACAAAAGGCCTACCCCGACACCCATATGCTGATCGCCAATCCGGCGCAGGTGTCCGCATGGCTGCCGACCGACACCGGCACCCAACTCACCGACCACATCTATATGGTCGATCCGAACGGCAATCTGATGATGCGTTTCCCGAAAGATCCGAACCCCAGCAAGATCAAGGGCGACGTGACCAAGCTGCTCAAGTGGTCGAGCATCGGCTGACGCCGCAACAAGGGTAAGAAAGATGTCTGCATTGCAACTTCTGCAACTGGCCCTGATCGGCTTGTGTATCGCGTTGTTGCCGCTGTCCTATGTATGGGTCAAGGCCGACGACAACAAATTCCGCAAGCTGGTGTGGCTCACCACTTTCCTGACGCTGGACCTGGTGATGTTCGGCGGCTTTACGCGTCTCACCGATTCTGGTCTCGGCTGCCCGGACTGGCCTGGTTGCTATGGCACGTCGTCGCCGTTCATCGCGCACGCCGCGATTACCGCCGCGCATCAATTGATGCCGACCGGACCGGTCAGCATGACGAAGGCCTGGATCGAGATGATCCACCGTTACTTCGCGATGGCGATCGGCGTGCTGATCATCGCGCAGACGTTGATTGCGTGGACGGCTCGTATCAAGCGCCGTCCACTGCATGTGTCGCCGTGGTGGCCGACTTCGCTGCTGCTGCTGATTCTTGTGCAGGGCGCATTCGGCGCGTGGACCGTGACCATGAAGTTGCAGCCGATCATCGTGACGACCCATTTGCTGCTTGGCCTCGCGTTGCTCGGCACGCTCGGCTGGCTGGCCGCACGCCAAACGCCGCTGCCGGCCTATGAGCCCGAAGCCGCGCGCTGGCGGACGGCTGCGATCGCTGGTCTCGTGCTGCTGGTGGTGCAGATCGCGTTGGGCGGCTGGGTCAGCACGAACTACGCGGTGCTCGCCTGCACGGACTTCCCGACCTGCAACGGTCAATGGGTCCCGCCGATGGACTTCGCGCACGGTTTTCACTTGTGGCGCGCGCTCGGCATGACCGGTGACGGCGACATGATTACGCAAGATGCGCTGGTCGCGATTCACTGGACTCACCGCACGTTCGCGATCGTCGTGGTCGCCTATCTGGTGTGGTTTGCGCTGAAACTGCGCCGTTTCGAGTCGCTGCGGCGGCCGGCAAACGGCGTGTTGCTGGTGGTGCTGATCCAGTTCATCACCGGCCTGTCGAACATCGTCCTGCAATGGCCGTTGCCCATTGCGGTCGCGCATAACGGGGGGGGCGCGATCTTGCTGCTTTTGCTCGTTATGTTAAACTTTCGGATCGCTTATAGCCGTCCCGGCCGCGCCGTGTTGCCTGCGCGCGATGCCGCGCCAGCGTGACCCCACATGGACAGCACAACTCTCTCCCAAACGCCCGGTAGCCGGGTCTCCCAGTACATCGCCCTGACGAAGCCGCGTGTCACGCAGCTCGCTGTGTTTTGCGCAGTCATCGGCATGTTTCTGTCGACGCCCGGCATGGTGCCGTGGACCGTCCTGATCGGCGGCACGGTCGGCATCTGGCTGCTGGCCGGTGCGGCGTTCGCCATCAATTGCCTGATGGAACAGAAGATCGACGCGAAGATGCGTCGCACGTCGTGGCGGCCGTCCGCGCGTGGCGAAATCACGACCCCGCAGATCCTGTTGTTTTCGGCCGTGCTCGGCGGACTCGGCATGTGGACGCTTTACACGTTCGCCAATCCGCTGACCATGTGGCTCACGCTCGCCACCTTCGTCGGCTATGCGGTGATCTATACGCTGCTGCTCAAACCGGCCACGCCGCAGAACATCGTGATCGGCGGCGCGTCGGGCGCGATGCCGCCGGCGCTCGGTTGGGCCGCCGTCACCGGTCACGTGCCGGGCGACGCATGGATTCTCGTGCTGATCATTTTCGTGTGGACGCCGCCGCATTTCTGGGCGCTCGCACTGTATCGCCGCAAAGACTACGAAAACGCCGGTCTGCCGATGCTGCCGAACACGCACGGCGAAAAGTACACACGCCTGCATATTCTGCTGTACACGGTGATCCTGTTCGCGGTCACGATGATGCCGTTCATCTCCGGCATGAGCGGCGTTGTGTACCTCGCGGCGGCTGTGTTGCTCGGCGCCGTGTTCCTCGCGTATGCGTGGAAGATCTATCGGGACTATTCCGACGATCTGGCGCGCAAAACCTTCCGTTACTCGATCGTTTATCTGTCGCTGCTCTTCGCCGCGCTGTTGATCGACCACTATGCGCGCGTCGTGATCGGCGCGTAACACCCATGCTTACACAACGCTTTGTGCGCACGGCGCGTGCCGCCGCGCGTGTCACTGTGATGGCTTGCGCACTTGGTGGTGCGTTGCTGGTGGCCGGCTGCGGTAAGCAGCCGCCGGCGTTCCAGAACCTCGACATCACCGGCAACACGCAATTCGGAAGCGATTTCTCGCTGCCCGACACGACCGGCCAGGTCCGCACAATGGCGGATTACAAGGGCAAGGTGGTGGTGCTGTTCTTCGGCTATACGCATTGCCCGGACGTCTGCCCGACCACGATGGCCGAGCTTTCGCAAGCGCTGCAGCAACTCGGCCCGGAAGGCGCGAAGCGCGTGCAGGTGCTGTTCGTCACCGTCGATCCCGACCGCGACACGCCGGCCCTGCTCGCGCAATACGTGCCCGCGTTTAATCCGACGTTCGTCGGCTTGCGTCCGGCTGACCAGGCGCAGCTCACCAAGATCACGAAAGACTTTCGCGTGTACTACGCGAAAGTGCCGGGCAAGACAGCCGATAGCTACACGATGGACCACACCGCGGCGAGCTATGTGTTCGACCCGGACGGCAAGCTGCGTCTATTCGCGCGTGACGGCCAGGGCGCTACGCCGTGGGTGCACGATATCAAGCTGCTGCTCGATTGATGCATTGATGCAGATGGGCGCGCGCGTCTGCCGCGCGCCCGTATTCAATTTCCTTCGCAGTTGTCCTCAAGCCGGCATCGGCAAATTCATTCCCGGCGCGAGGCGCGTCGCCTTGAACTCCGTCACCTCGTAACGTGCGAGCTTCTGCTCGGCGAACGGGTCGCTGGCAAGAATCTCATCCAGCTTATCGCGCTCGATGCGTACCGCCAGAATGATGCCGCCGTCGCGCGGCACCTTCGGTCCGGCGGCGACGAATACTCCTGCTTCGAACTGTTGTGTCAGAAACGCGCGATGTGCTTCGAGCGCGTCGTCGACGCGGTCAAGCGATGCGGTGTAGATGAGGTTGATGACGTACATGAGCGTTCTCGTAAGCGATTGAATGGGCCGCACGGATTTGCGGGCAACGACCTTCGATTATCTGTCAGCAGCCGACCCGCTGGCGGCTTCGTTGCAAGATCAGACGGGACGTCTACAAGATACGGCGAGTGTGTCGCGCATCAACCGCGCCGTTGCAGGGGCATAACCATATGCGATCGTGATATTTCCCATCTCGCCGGGCGTATGAGACCATTTGCGGTCCAGTTGGCGGCGCGTCCACAAGATGCCTGCCGCCGGCTTCCACCCGAATCTGACATCGATCAGAACAAGCGAGAATTACATGCAGCGCAGAAACATCCTCAAAGCCCTCTCGACAGTAATCGCCAGCGCGGCGATCGTCACCAGTTTCGGCGCACACGCCGACGACAAGGTCATCAAGGTCGGCACCATCGGCGGCCCGGATGCGCAAATTTGGGAAGTCGTCACGAAAGTGGCGAAGCGCGAAGGCCTGAATGTGAAGGTCGTCGAATTCAACGACTACGTGCAGCCGAACGCCGCGCTCGACGCCGGCGATCTGGATGCCAACAGTTTCCAGCACCAGCCGTACCTCGACAGCCAGGTCAAGCAACGTGGCTACAAGATCGTCAATGCGGGCCTGACGTACATTTCGCCGCTCGGCATCTATTCGAAGAAGCTGAAGTCGCTGAAGGATCTGGCGCAAGGCGCGAAGATCGCGGTACCGAATGATCCGTCGAACGAGAACCGCGCGCTGCTGCTGTTGCAGGCGCAAGGCGTGATCAAGCTGAAGGCCGGCGCGGGCACGAACGGCAATAACGCCACGGCGCTTGACGTCGCCGAGAATCCGAAGAAGATCAAGCTGCTCGAACTCGACGCAGCACAACTGCCGCGCTCGCTGTCGGACGTCGACGCTGCCGCGATCAACACGAACTTCGCGCTGGCCGCCGGTCTGCAGCCGACCAAAGACGCGATCGCGCTCGAAGATATCCACAGCCCGTACGCGAACCTGATCGCCGTGCGCACGCAGGACAAGGACAAGCCGTGGGTCAAGAAGCTGGTCGCGGCCTACCAGTCGGAAGACGTGCGCCAGTTCATCAAGACGCAGTTCAAGGGGGCGGTGGTGCCGTCGTTCTAAGCGGCACCCTTTAACCTGCTTCGCAAAACGAAAACGCCACAGTGACAAACCGTGGCGTTTTTTTTTGCGTCGCGCATTCTTTGGCGACCCTACAACTCCAACTCCCACCGCTCGATCATCAGATCCTTGCCGAAGCGCCGTTCCGCCGTCGTACAGACGAGCTGGAAGCCGGCGCGCTCGCATAGCCGGCGCGGCTCCTTGAGCGTGCTGGCTGTGGTCAGCGTGAGTTTGGTGTACCCCGCGCGCCGCGCGAATCGCACGCATTCGCTCATCAATTGTGTGCCGATGCCAAGGCGCTGCACATCCGGCTCGACCCATAAGAGCCGCACGCCTGCCACGGTCGTCGAGATCCCGACGATGCACACCGAGCCGACTACGATGCCTTCCTGATCGGCGACCCAGCACATCTCGCGCACCGGATCGTTGCGCTGCGAATAATCGGCGACGACGCGCGCGAGCAAGCCTTCGAACGATTGATCCCAGCCGTAGTGCGCGGCGAACCACTGCGCCTGCCGATGCACGAGCCAGCCGCACTCGCCGGCGCGTGGCTGCCGAAGGATCACGAGTTCGGGCTGCGGCTTGCTGTCGAGCAAGCGCTCGATCACTTTCATCGCGGCGATCAGGTGTTCCTGGGAAAGCGCGGTGAGGCCGTTCAGCAACGCCGATACTTCTTCGATCGCCGCCGTATCGAGCGGTGCGTAGGCCGCGTAGCCGTTGTCGGTGAGGGCGATCAGCGATTGGCGCGCGTCCGAGTCGGACGGGCGCCGCGTAATCAGGTTGCGTCGTTCAAAACTCGTCAGAAGGCGGCTGAGGTAGCCGCTGTCGAGGCCGAGGTTGCGCCCGAGCACCGAGGCTGTCTGCGCGCGTCCGCGGGACAGTTCGTGCAGAACGCGCACTTCCGTCAGCGAGAAGGCGCTCTTTGCCAGATGCTCATGCAGAGCGCCGATGAGCTGGGTATAGAAGCGGTTGAAATGGCGGACGGCCTGAGCACGCCGCAGCGCCTCGGAATCTGTCAAATGCTGCTCCCCGGGGGAATTTTTATGGCTTGCTACACGCCACTATATTGGAACGGAACCCATTAAAAAAGCCGCGCGGCCAAGGGGCGTACCAAAGTGGTATCAGAAAGGTATGGATTTTGGGGCGTCTCTCTGGGCAGGAGGAGAACCAATATGGACCACCCGGATGCCGTCCGGCATCTCGAATACGGGTAAATCCCGATCCCTGTAAACCGCTCTCCGAAGCCCTCAAATCACCCTCTGACGCCTATCCAGCAAGGCTTTCCGTCAACCCATACCAGAATGGAACCAGTTGATTGACTGGTATTATGTTGGTTATATAATGGGCTCTCATTTTCGTAGGCCGCACTCTTCAAGACGACCGCCGGAGCCCCATGGAAACTCGCTGGTCCGCACTGATGCCTGACGCTCGCAACGTCACGCCGCTCTATCTCCAGCTCGCGCGCAATCTGGCGACGGCGATCCACTGCGGCGTGTGGTCGGCGGGTGAGGCGCTGCCTTCGGAACGCACGCTCTCGGATGCGATCGGCGTGTCGCGCATCACCGCGCGCAAGGCGATCGAGCTGCTGGTCGAGCAAGGCTTGATCCGCCGGGCGCGAGGCGCGGGCAGCTTCATCACGCCACGCGTCGAAGATCCGCTGTCGCGGCTTACCGGCTTCACGAAGAAGATGCAGCAACGTGGTTTCCGGCCGGATTCGGTGTGGCTCGAGCGCGATATCCGCGCCGCCAACCGTGATGAGCTGGTGCACCTCGGCCTGTCGCCCGGTGCGGCGGTGACGAGCCTGCGGCGCCTGCGGCGCGCGGACGGCATCGTGATGGCGGTCGAACATTCGGCGCTGCCCGCGGCGATCGTGCCCGATCCGCTGGCTATCGGTGTGTCGCTTTACAGCTATCTCGAACAACGTGGCGCTGCCGTCGTGCGCGCCTTGCAGCACTTTCGCGCGGTCAATGCTTCGAGCGAAATCGCCTCGTTGATGGATATCGAACCGCGCTCGGCGCTGCTGGTCATTACCCGTATCGGGTATAGCGCGGACCAGCGTGCGATCGAACTGACCGACACCTATTGCCGCGACGATTACTACGACTTTGTCGCTGAATTGCGCACCTGATTGGCGCACCCGAGTGGGCCGCCGTCACGTGCGGCACAGCCGAACGCAATTCAGTCACACCCCGCATTACGCCTCACCAGAGAGACTCATGCTGACCGGAAACATACTCACCACCGATGGGTGGATTCACGGCACGCTCGAATACGAAAACGGCCGCATCACGACGCTGACAGGCGAACGCGCCGATCCGTCGAAGAACGACGCGCCGTACATCCTGCCCGGCTTCATCGATCTTCACGTGCACGGCGGTGGCGGCTCCGACGTGATGGAAGGCGGCGACGCGATCGAAACCATCACCCGCACGCATGCGCGTTACGGTACGACCAGCCTGCTCGCCACCACGATGACCGCGCCGCGCGACGAGCTGATGAGTGTCGTCGCGGAGCTTGGCAATAACGCGCGCATTCGCACGCCAGGCGGTGCGCGCGTGCTCGGCGTCCATCTGGAGGGTCCGTACATCAACCCCGGTAAGCTCGGCGCGCAACCAGACGCCGCTGTGTCCGCGGTGATGGATGAAGTGCTGAAGTATCTGTCGATCGCGCCGATTCGCGTGGTCACGCTGGCGCCGGAAATCGCCGGCCACATGGAGATCATCTCCGAGATGGCGGCGCGCGGCGTGCGCGTGCAGCTTGGCCATTCACTCGGCACCTACGACGACGCTGTCGCCGCACTCAAGCACGGCGCGTGTGGCTTCACGCATCTGTTCAACGCGATGTCGCCGATGCATCACCGCAATCCCGGTCTCGTCGGCGCCGCGCTCGCGCACGCTGAATTCGCCGAAATCATTCCCGACTTGCTGCACGTCCATCCGGGCGCGATCCGCGCCGCGTTGCGCGCGATCCCGCGTCTCTATGTGGTGACGGACAGCACCTCGGCGACCGGCATGCCCGATGGCGAATACCGCCTCGGCAGCCAGCATGTGACGAAGTGCCTCGGCGGCGTGCGTCTCGCCGACGGCACGCTCGCCGGCAGCACGCTGACGATGGATCAGGCGCTGCGCAATCTCGTATCGATCGGCTTGCCGATCGCCGATGTTTCAAACCGTTTGTCGCGCTACGCCGCCGACTACCTCGGCATCGAAGACCGCGGCCGCATCGCGCGCGGTGCGTGGGCCGATGTGGTCGTGTTCGATCGTGAACTGGCGTTGACCGCGACTTACGTCGAAGGAGAATCAATTGTCGAATATGCTTAAAGAGGCGCTGGCGTCCGCTGAAACGGTTGCCGCGCAGCTCAGGGATACCTCGCGCGTGGAAGCATTGGCGGCGAAGCTCGCCCAGCAACCGCGCCATGTTGCGCTGACGGTCGCGCGCGGCAGCTCGGACCACGCAGCAAGTTACTTCGCAAGCCTGACGATGAGCCGCCTCGGTGTGCCGGTCGCCTCGCTGCCGATGTCGGTCGCGACGCTCCAGCAAGCGCCGCTGCAAGTGCGCAATCAGCTCGCGCTGGCGTTCTCGCAATCGGGCAAGAGCCCGGATCTGGTCGGCACGATGGAAGCGTTGCGCAAGGCCGGCGCGTTGACGGTGGCCGCTGTGAATGCGCCAAGCTCGCCGCTGGCTGACGCTTGCGAATTTCACCTGCCGCTCGTGGCCGGTCCGGAACTGAGCGTCGCGGCGACCAAGAGCTACATCGCCATGCTGTCGATTTCCGCGCAACTGGTCGCGCATTGGCAGAAAGACGAAGCACTGCTCGGCGCGTTGAAGACGCTGCCCGACGCACTGCAAGCCGCGGGCAAGCTCGACTGGTCGAAGGCAGTGGACGAACTGCGTGGCGTCGAACGCATGATCGTGATCGGCCGCGGTCTGGGCCTCGCGATCGCGCAGGAAGCCGCGCTGAAATTGAAGGAAACCTCCGGCATTCAGGCCGAAGCATTTTCGAGCGCGGAAGTGCGGCATGGTCCGATGGAACTGATCGACCGCGACTATCCGCTGCTGGTCTTCGCACCGCGCGGTCCCGAACAGGCTGGCTTGCTGCAACTCGCGCGCGACATGCAGGCGCGCGGCGCCCGCGTGTTGCTCGCCGCGCCGGCCGACGTGCCGGAAGCGACCCTGCCGCTCGCCACCACCGCTCATGCGGCGCTCGATCCGATCGCCGCAATCCTGTCCTTTTACGTGATGGCTGCCGGCCTTGCCGCCGCTCGCGGGCGCAATCCTGACGCGCCACGCCATCTCAACAAAGTCACCGAAACTCACTGACGAGAAATCAGATGCGACGTGTCGAGGAGTCCCGCTTGATGAGCCATTCTGAAGGCCATATTGTTTTGCTCGCGCCGATGACCGGTCCGGTCGTGCCGCTGGCGAACGTGCCCGACCCTGTGTTTTCGGGCGGCATGTTCGGCGATGGCATCGGCATCGATCCGCTCGAGGGGCGACTCGTCGCGCCGTGCGACGGCACCATTACCCATCTCGCACGCACTGGTCACGCGGTCACGCTCGCGACGGCCGATGGCGTGGAGATTCTGTTGCACATCGGCATCGATACGGTCGAACTGAATGGCAAGGGCTTTGCGCCGATGGTCGCGCAAGGCGCACATGTGCGTACCGGCGACATCCTGATCGAGTTCGACCAGGACCAGGTCGCGCTGAATGCGCCGAGTCTCGTCTCGGTGATCGCGATTGCCAATTCGGATGCGTTCGAGATTGTCGAGCGTGCGCAGGACGGCATGCTGAAGGCAGGCGAAACGCCGTTGCTGGTGCTGCGTGCTCGCAGCGGCGAAGCGGCGGACGCATCGCGCCAGGCGAGCGCCACCAACGTGACCGAAGAAGCCCGTCAGCAAGTCACGCTAGTCCACGCGGGCGGTCTGCATGCACGTCCGGCAGCGCGCGCTCGCGAAGCGGCGCGCGGTTTCGATGCGCGTGTCGAAGTGCGTTATGAAGGGCGCAAGGCGGCGATCGAGAGCGTGGTCGGTTTGCTCGGTCTCGGCGCGGGCGAAGGTGCGACTGTTGAGTTGCTCGGCGTTGGGCCACAAGCCCAAGCCGCGATCGAAGCAATCGCCCACGAGTTGACGCGTGAAGCGCACGGCGAAGTCGAAGAGAAGCCGGCGCGACAAAGTTCGCCGGCGCCGCAAGCAGTTGCCCACGCCGCGGGCGAAACGCTCGAGCCGAATACGCTCGCGGGTGTGTGCGCGTCGCCGGGCGTCGCGGTCGGCAAGCTGGTGCGCTGGGACGATGCGGACATCGATCCGCCGGAAAAGGCGAACGGCACGTCGGCGGCTGAAAGCCGGTTGCTCGACAAGGCGATTGCCACCGTCGACGCCGACCTCGGTACGACAGTGCGCGATGCGTCGCAACGCGGTGCGGTGGGCGAGGCGGGCATTTTCGCGGTGCATCGCGTATTGCTCGAAGATCCCACGCTGGTCGACGCCGCACGCGATCTGATCAGCCTCGGCAAGAGTGCGGGCTTTGCGTGGCGCGAAGCGATCCGCGCACAGATCGCCATCCTGACGAATATCGAAGACGCATTGCTCGCGGAACGTGCCGCCGATCTGCGTGACATCGAAAAGCGCGTGTTGCGCGCGCTCGGTTATACGAATGCGGCGGCGCGCACGCTGCCGGAAGAAGCTGTGCTGGCGGCTGAAGAGTTCACGCCGTCGGATCTGTCGTCGCTGGATCGTACGCGCGTCACCGCGCTGGTGATGTCGCGTGGCGGTGCCACTTCGCATGCGGCGATTCTTGCGCGCCAGGCCGGCATTCCGGCGCTGGTGGCAGTCGGCGATGCATTGCACGCGATCCCCGAAGGCACGCAAGTGGTGGTGAACGCCACAACCGGCCGTCTCGAATTCGCGCCGACCGAGCTTGACGTCGAACGTGCACGTCTTGAGCGCAGCCGCCTCGCCGGCGTGCGCGAAGCGAACCGCCGTACGTCGCAACAGGCGGCCGTGACTTCCGATGGCCGCGCGATCGAAGTCGCCGCGAACATCGCCACGCTCGACGACGCGAAAACCGCCGTCGACAACGGCGCCGATTCCGTCGGCCTGCTGCGCACCGAACTGCTGTTCATTCACCGCGCCTCGGCACCGACCATCGACGAACACCGCCAGAGCTATCAGGCCATCGTCGAAGCGTTGAGCGGCCGCACCGCGATCATCCGCACGCTGGACGTCGGCGCGGACAAGGAAGTCGATTACCTGACGCTGCCGCCCGAACCGAATCCGGCACTCGGCCTGCGCGGCATCCGCCTCGCACAAGTGCGCCCGGATCTGCTCGACGATCAGTTGCGCGGCCTGCTCGCGGTGCAACCGCTCGGCGCCGTACGCATCCTGCTGCCGATGGTGACCGACGTGGGTGAATTGATCCGCATCCGCAAACGCATCGACGAATTCGCCCGCGAATCGGGTCGTACTGAACCGATCGAAGTCGGCGTGATGATCGAAGTGCCATCGGCCGCGTTGCTCGCCGATCAACTGTCGCAACACGCGGATTTCCTGTCGATCGGCACCAACGATCTGACGCAATACACGCTCGCCATGGACCGTTGCCAGGCCGATCTCGCGGCGCAAGCGGACGGCTTGCATCCGGCGGTGCTGCGTCTGATCGCAGCGACCGTGCAGGGCGCGAACAAACATGGCAAATGGGTCGGCGTATGCGGCGCACTGGCGGGCGATCCGCTGGCCATGCCGCTGCTCGTCGGCCTCGGCGTGACCGAGCTTTCGGTGGATCCGGTGTCGGTGCCGGGCATCAAGGCGCGTGTGCGCAACCTCGATTATCAGTTGTGCCGTCAACGCGCCCAGGATGCACTGGCGCTCGAATCGGCGCAGGCGGTAAGAGCAGTAAGCCGCGAAACCTGGCCTTTGGACTGAACCCCACACAGTCCGCAACCAGCTTCGCATAGTCAGGACGTATCGCTACAAAACTCAACGACGACTGTCGACAACGAGACAAGGATTGGAGGTGTCAATGGATGGGAATCCGTTTCTGAAGATTCAGCGCCTGGGACGCGCGCTGATGCTGCCGATTGCAGTGCTGCCGGTTGCCGGCTTGCTGCTGCGATTGGGCCAACCCGATGTGTTCAACATCAAGATGATCGCCGACGCCGGTGGCGCGATCTTCGACAACCTGCCGTTGCTGTTCGCAATCGGCGTGGCGGTCGGCTTCGCGAAAGACAACAACGGCGTGGCAGGTCTCGCGGGCGCGATCGGTTATCTGATCGAAATCGCGGTGATGAAGGACATCAACGACAAGCTCAATATGGGCGTGTTGTCCGGGATCGTGGCGGGTATCGTCGCGGGCTTGCTGTACAACAGGTACAAAGACATCAAGCTGCCCGACTACCTCGCATTCTTCGGAGGGAAACGCTTCGTGCCGATTGTCACCGGTGTGGTCTGTCTGGCGATAGGCATTGTGTTCGGTTACGTATGGCAGCCGGTGCAAGGCGCCATCGATACGGCCGGCCATTGGCTGACCACTGCGGGTGCGCTCGGCGCGTTCGTGTTCGGCGTGCTGAACCGTTTGTTGCTCGTCACGGGGCTGCATCACATCCTCAATTCGCTGACGTGGTTCGTGTTCGGCAATTTCACGCCGCCGGGTGGCGCGGCGGTGACGGGCGACCTGCATCGCTTCTTCGCGGGCGACCCGACTGCAGGCACGTTCATGACGGGCTTCTTCCCGGTCATGATGTTCGGCTTGCCGGCTGCCTGTCTCGCGATGTATCACGAGGCACCGAAAGAGCGCCGCGCAATGGTGTTCGGCCTGCTGGCGTCGATGGCGCTCACCTCGTTCCTGACGGGTGTGACCGAGCCGATCGAATTCAGCTTCATGTTCCTCGCGCCGGTGCTGTATGCGATCCACGCGGTGCTGACGGGCTTGTCGCTGGCGATCTGCTCGGCGCTTGGGATTCATCTCGGTTTCACCTTCTCGGCTGGCTTTATCGACTACGTGCTGAACTACGGCCTGTCGACCAAGGGCTGGTGGGCGATTCCGATCGGCCTCGTGTACATGGTCGTGTACTACGGCCTGTTCCGCTTCTTCATCCGCAAGTTCAACATGGCAACGCCGGGTCGTGAACCTGCTGCAGAAGAAGAACAGATCGAGTCGTTTGCGGCTGGCGGTTTTGTGTCGCCGGTGGCGGGTGCCGCCGTGCCGCGCGCACAGCGTTATATCGCCGCGCTGGGTGGCGCGTCGAACCTGTCGGTGGTGGATGCCTGCACGACGCGTCTGCGTCTGTCGGTGGTCGATGCCAGCAAGGTCTCGGAAAGCGAACTGAAGACGATTGGTGCGCGTGGTGTGCTCAAGCGCGGCTCGACCAATGTGCAGGTGATTATTGGACCGGAAGCGGACATCATCGCTGATGAAATTCGCACGGTGATCGCACAAGGTGGTGGCGATGCGGTGAAGCCGGTGGCTGCCGTTGCGCCTGCTGTCGCTGCGGCTCCTGTGGCGACTGCAAGCGGTGCTCAGGGCGGTCCGCTCGACCCGGATCCGTTGCGTTGGCTCGCCGTGTTCGGCGGCGCGGGCAACGTCGTGTCGCTGGATGCCGTGGCGGCAACGCGTCTGCGGATCGTGGTTCGCGATCCGTCTGCGGTTGATCGTCAGCGTCTTGCTACGCTCGATACGGCGTGGGTTTCGGCCGACACGTTCCATATCGTAGTCGGCGACGCAGCCCAGCGCTATGCCGCACAACTGGCGACACGCCTGTCGCCCGATACGGGTGCCGGTACGGCGCCGCAGCCTGCGTAATGCAACGTTGAGGAGCGGCCTGCGCCGCTCCATTACTGCGCTTCTGTTCCGATGACGCAGCAATAAAAAAGCGGCACCTTGAATCAAGGTGCCGCTTTGCGTTTACCGGCTTGAGCCTAACGGCGCGCGACCGGCAGCGGTTCCATCAACGTGCTTTCTGCTTACTCGTTTCCAAAGGCCGGCGCGTTTCCAGCCACATCACGTTGATAATGCCGAACGCCAACGCCACGCCAATGCCGAGAAGCCAACTGAAATACCACATCACAAACTCCTGTTATCTGTATTCCTGATCAATACATTGAATGGTGATTTTCTTCGAGCGCCGCGGCGGTCACCTTGCCTCGCATCACGCGATACACCCAGCTCGTGTAGATCAGGACGATCGGCAGGAAAATGATCACGGCGATCAGCATGATCTGCAGCGTCATGCGGCTCGAGGTCGAATCCCACACGGTCAGGCTGCTGCGGCCATCGAGCGAGGAGGGCATGATGAATGGGAACATCGAGAAGCCCGCCGTCAGGATCACGCCGATGATCATCAGCGAGGTCGCCAGGAAGGCGCTCTTTTCAAAACGCGAGCGCGCCAGCAACAAGGCAAGCACGCCACCGACGAGGCCGGCCACCGGCGCGATCACCATCCACGGATAGTTTGCGTAGTTGGTGAGCCACAGGCCGGGTGCGCCGATCACGTTCTTCAGCAGCGGGTTGGCCACCGTATCGAGCGGCGCGGCATCGACGATCTGATAACCGCCGATCATCGTGGCGATCAGCGCGCCGGCAAGCAGGAACAGCACCACGGCGGCGAGCGAAGCGATCCGCAGCGCCAGCGACGCACGCTCGGCGACGACGTCGTCTGCCTTCATCTTCACGAAGGCTGCGCCGTGAGCGGCCAGCATCGACACGCTAACGAGCCCGCACAGCACAGCAAACGGGTTGAGCAGGGCGAAGAAACTGCCGTGATACGTGACGCGCAGATCGGTGTCGAACGAGAACGGCACGCCTTGCAGCAGGTTGCCGAACGCCACGCCGAACACCAGCGCCGGGACGAAGCCGCCGACAAACAACGCCCAATCCCATGCGCTGCGCCAGCGCGGGTCTTCACGTTTGCTGCGGTAGTCGAAGCCGACCGGCCGGAAAAACAGCGAGAACAGCACCAGCAGCATCGCGAAGTAGAAGCCGGAGAACGACGCGGCGTAAACCAGCGGCCACGCGGCGAACATCGCGCCGCCCGCTGTGATGAGCCACACCTGATTGCCTTCCCACGTCGCGCCGACCGTGTTGACGACAATGCGTCGCTCGGCGTCGGTCTTCGCGATGAACGGCAGCAGAATCGCCGCGCCCATGTCGAAGCCGTCGGTGAGCGCGAAGCCGATCAGCAGCACGCCGATCAACACCCACCAGATCAGTTTGAGGGTTGCGTAATCCATGATGATCTTTCCCTTGGAACAGAGTGGCGGCGAATCATGCGGCCGTGTTGGTCGGCAGCGACTGATTCAGCGGCTGTTGTTGTTCGTGGTGATAGCGCCCCGTGTGCAGCGACGAAGGCCCGAGTCGCGCGTACTTGAACATCAGCATGATTTCGATGATGAACAGCACCGTGTAGAACACGACGAAGCCGGCAATGCTCAGGTACAGATCGCCCGGCGTTAGGCTCGATGCGGACAACGCGGTCGGCAGAATGCCGGCGATGGTCCACGGTTGACGGCCCACTTCAGCAACGATCCAACCGAATTCAGCAGCGAGCCACGGCAACGGAATTGCCCATACTGCCCAGCGCAGGAACCAGCGGCGTTTCTCCAGCAGCAGGGAGCGCTGCGCGCAAAACCAGAACGCCAGTACGAAGGTCGCAAGGAACAGGATGCCGAGGCCGACCATCAGGCGGAACGAGAAGAACACGGGCGCCACCGGCGGAATCGTCTTCTTGGCGGCCTGCACGATCTGATCCGGCGTGGCGTCGGTGACGTTCGGGGTGAACTGCTTGAGCATCAGGCCGTAGCCGAGGTCCTCCTTGTGCGCGTCGAAGGCGGCTTTGACTTCGTCCGTGGCGTCGCCCTGTTTGAGCCTTTGCAGCGCGGCATAGGCGAGCATCCCGTTCTTGATGCGCACTTCGTTCTGGGCCATCAATTCCTTTAGGCCGACCACCGGTTCGTCGATCGAGCGCGTGGCGATGAGGCCGAGCGCATACGGAATGCGGATCGCATAGTCGGTGCGTTCTTCCTTCTGATTCGGAATGCCGATGATCGTGAAGGGCGCGGGTGCGGGCGCCGTTTCCCATTCGGATTCGATGGCGGCCAGCTTGACCTGCTGAACTTCGCCGGTGCGGTAGCCGGATTCGTCGCCGAGCACGATCACGCACAGTGTCGAGGCCAGACCGAAGCCGGCGGCAATAGCGAACGAGCGCAAGGCGAACTCGGTGTCGCGGCGCTTCAGCAGATACCACGACGACACACCGAGCACGAACATCGAAGCGGTCACGTAACCGGCCGATACGGTGTGCACGAACTTCACCTGCGCGACCGGATTGAACAGCACCGAGAAGATGCTGTCGAGTTCCATGCGCATGGTCTGGTAGTTGAAGGTGGCGCCGACCGGATTGTTCATCCAGCCGTTGGCCACCAGAATCCACAGCGCCGACAGGTTCGAGCCTAGCGCGACGAGGAACGTGACGCCCACGTGCTGCACTTTCGAGAGCCGCTTCCATCCGAAGAAGAACAGGCCGACGAAGGTCGACTCGAGGAAGAACGCCATCAACCCTTCAACGGCCAGCGGCACGCCGAAAATGTCGCCGACATAGTGCGAGTAGTACGACCAGTTGGTGCCGAACTGGAATTCCAGCGTGAGACCGGTGGTGACGCCCATCGCAAAGTTGATGCCGAACAGCTTGCCCCAGAACTGGGTCATGTCCTTGTAGATCTGCTTGCCGGTCATTACATAGACGGATTCCATGATGACGAGCAGCCAGGACAGACCGAGCGTGAGCGGCACGAACAGAAAGTGATAAAGCGCCGTGATGGCGAACTGGAGGCGCGACAGTTCTACGACTTCGCTAACGGGCATGTTGACCACCTTGGGACGGATGCGAGGCAGGCACGGACAGCAGCGCCTGCGCGACTTGTTCAGGCGGCAGCGACATATGCTCCGCCTGCGGATGATTGAAAAAAGCGTACTTGAGCGCCATCAGCAGTACGAATTTGATGGCGAGGACGATGGCGATATCCCGCGCCAGCGTCGGACCGCGTACCCAGGCGGCGAGCCGTTTGCGCAGGCTCGAGCGAGGGTTGTTATTGCGATTCAGGGCTATGGTCATGATCGGTAGAAGGCAACTTCACACCGGTTTAACCGGCTGGATCCAGGCCGTTTCAGGGGCCTGGCAAGTTCATCCCGATTCTAGGAGCAATGACCTAGTGCGCGTAAGTTCGGCACTGCGGCATTGGGTCGCGAACGTCACGCCGTCTGAACAGTATTGCTATGGGGTTTGTGATACGTCAAGAAACACGTGTTTGGTGGGCATGTCCTTGAGTGAGTGCGCGTGCGTCTTCGATTGAGCGCAGGCATTGTCGAGCGGGCACAAAAAAGCCCTGCCTTCTTGCGAGGGCAGGGCTCTGCAGCTAAACAGCGCGCGCCAGACGAGCCGGCACGACTCAAGCTTTAAGTGTTACGCATATTCACTCAACGCGCCGCGCATTTTCTTCATTGCGCTCGCCTCGATCTGGCGAATACGTTCGGCCGACACGCCGAATTCGTCGGCCAGTTCGTGCAGCGTCGAGCCGCCCGAACCATCGTCTTCCACCTTCAGCCAACGTGCCTCGATGATGCGGCGGCTGCGGGCGTCCAGCGCGTCCAGCGCGCTCGCGATACCGTCGCTATGCAGCTTGTCGCGCTGACGCGAAGCCAGCACCGCAGTCGGCTCGCTATGCGAGTCGGCGAGGTAGGCGATCGGCGCGTACGACTCTTCGCCGTCTTCGACCTGGCCTTCCAGCGCGATATCGCCGCCGGACAAGCGCGTTTCCATCTCGGCCACTTCTTCGCGCTTCACGTTCAGTTCTTTGGCAAGACCTTCGATCTCGTCCGGCGTGAATGCGCCCAGGCCCTGCTTGTGGCTGCGCAGGTTGAAGAACAGCTTGCGCTGCGCTTTGGTGGTGGCGACCTTCACCATCCGCCAATTGCGCAGAATGTATTCGTGGATCTCAGCCTTGATCCAGTGCATGGCGTACGACACGAGGCGTACGTTCTGCTCGGGGTCAAAGCGCTTCACGGCCTTCATCAGGCCGATATTGCCTTCCTGGATCAGGTCGGCATGCGGCAGTCCATAACCAAGGTAATTGCGCGCGATCGATACGACCAGCCGCAGGTGCGACAGGACGAGACGGCGCGCGGACCCGAGGTTATCCTGCTCGCGAAATTCGGTGGCGAACTGGCGTTCTTCCGCCGGCGTCAGCATCGGAATCCGATTTACGGCCTGGATGTAGGCGTCGATATTGCCCAGTTGACCGGGCAGCAGCGAGGAATGCGAGAGCGCCAGTGCACCTGCCGAAGCGGCCTTAGCCGATGACGGGCTCAAAGTACTCGGAAGGGTCATTGCATGGCTCACGTAGGAAACTCCTTTGGAATCAGACAAAAGCGTATTCAGGTAAACGACTCCAGCGTTGGATGTTAGCACTCTGATTTGCCGAGTGCTAATACTTAGAGGCTGTAGGGACATCCAAGTTCCACAAATTCCTATTGAAATTTAGATTTTGATAGTAATGGTATACCTTTATGGCCAGATGTGTGTGAGTCGCAGGATTTACCTGACAAAACGCCTTCATTCTTATAAATGACCGATATTTTCAAAAATAGAAGTGACTAATTGCGGAAATTTTGCTTTCTTCATACGATCCGCCGGATGTACATTGTCTTTAGAATAAACGGGACAGTGATCTACTGACCAACGTTCGACTAGCTCGGGTGTGCGATGAAGAACAAAAAAAATGCGTTGCGTGGTGTGGTTCTAAAAGGCGCTTCGGCGGCCATCCTGTTTGGCGCTTCGGGACTGGCGGCAGCCGACCAGTTCGGCGTGCAGATCGCCGGCGGCCTGGGAGATAACCACATTAAAAAGCTCGATCTCGGCCTGGTCTGGGATCCGAATCTGACGTGGTGGCAGATCGGCGATTGGCACTTTTCGCTGATCGGCGAAGCGCACGTGGCCTGGTGGCATACCGACGAAGGGAATGTGCACGAGAACATCGGCGAGATCGGTGTGACGCCGATCATTCGCTTCATCGACGGAGCGGGCGCGATTCGCCCTTACGTCGAAGCGGGCGCCGGTATCCGCCTTCTGACGAGTCCGAGAATCGCCACTGACCTCACGCTCTCGACCGCGTTCCAGTTCGCCCCCATGGCGGGTGTCGGCCTGCAATTCGGCAGTCGTCAGCAGTACGAGGCGGGCTATCGCTTCCAGCATATTTCCAATGGCGGTATCAAAGAGCCGAATCCTGGTATAAATTTCCACCAGCTATATTTGCAATATAACTTCTGACGACCGTGGCCACGTTCGGCTCACCGGTGCAAGGGGCTGAGCAATGGCGGCAAAGATAATCGAAGCGATTCGCGGGCTCGAGCGAGAACGCTTCCGTGCGATGGTCGACGGCGACGGGCAGTCGCTCGATGCGCTCCTCGCGGACAACGTGAGCTATGTCCATACGAACGGCAAGCGTGAAACGAAGCGACAGTTCATCGACGGTATTACCGCCGGGCGCCGCCGCTATCGGCAGATCGAGGTGCAGTCGCAAGAAGTGCTGCCGGTGGGGCGCGAGACCTGCGTCGTCACCGGGCGCGCGCTGATCGAAATGGAAGCGAACAACGGAGCGCTGCTGTTTCCGATCGCGTACACGGCGATTCACACACAGGAAGATGGGCAATGGCGCCTGATCGCCTGGCAGGCGACGCGTTGCGCGATCGAGTGAGCCTTGTGAGCCCACTTCGTTTCGCTGGTCGCAGTTGGTGAGCGCCTTGTGAGCACTCGAACGGCACGAGCAGGCGGGTCGCACCGCCCATGCTGAATTCGCCGCCTGGTGGGTTCGGCCGGGCGGGTTTTGATGCAGTTGCGCCGCCGCGAACGCGGTCTGAACCGCGACGGTCGGCTCCGCCCCGCCTCAAGCCACTCAGGCAGCGACGCGCTGCAGATCCTCGTCGCTCCACACCGGCCGCTCTGCAGCATCGCCCGCATACGGATGCCGCGGATGCACCGGAATCTGATTGCAGCGCTCGACCACGCGCCGCACCGCACCAATATCCGAAAAGTCGAGGCCTGGGTCGACGCCCTGCGCGTCAAGGTTCATCGCGAGCGTAATGAGGTCCACGTTGCCCGTTCGCTCGCCGTTGCCGAACAGACATCCTTCGACGCGATCCGCGCCCGCCAGCAGCGCCAGTTCCGTAGCGGCCACGGCGGTGCCGCGATCGTTACGCGGATGCACCGACAGCACGATGCTGTCGCGATAACTGAGATTGCGGTCCATCCATTCAATCTGGTCGGCGAACACGTTGGGTGTCGCGGCCTCGACGCTAGCGGGCAAATTGACGATCATCTTGTGATCGCGCGTGGGCCGCCACGTCTGCGCAACTGCGTCGCATACTTCACGCGCGTACGGGAGTTCGGTCGTGTTGAAGGTTTCGGGCGAATACTGGAACGTCCAGTGCGTACCGGGTCGCTCCTGCGCATGTTCCTTGATGAGGCGCGTGCCTTCCACCGCCAATGCCTTGATCTGCTCCTTCGACTGGTTGAAGACGATCTTGCGAAACGACGGGCAGATTGCGTTGTACAGGTGCACGATGGCGCGCGGCGCGCCCTCCAGCGATTCGAACGTGCGCGCAATCAGTTCGGCGCGCGAGGGCACGAACACTTCGATCGTCACGTCGTCGGGAATGCGGTTTTCTTCGATCAGTTTGCGCACGAAATCGAAGTCGGTTTGCGAAGCCGACGGGAAGCCGACTTCGATCTCCTTGAAGCCGATCGCTACCAGCATCTCGAAGAATTCGAGTTTTTGTACGGCATTCATCGGCTCGATTAGTGCCTGATTGCCGTCACGCAGATCGGTGCTCATCCAGATCGGCGCGTGGTTGATCGTGCGGCTCGGCCATTTGCGCCCGGTGAGGCGCACTGCGGGAAAGGGACGGTATTTTTCAGCGGGATTGCGCAACATGAAATTGACCCTCGCGCTTCGTCCGAAGGGTAAACGGACGAACGCAAACGACTACAGGTTGTGAAGAACTACGGTCGGGGGTGAGACAGTAACTGCGGGGAACTGCGGAACGGCTTTGAGGACCGCGCTTTGGGCAACTAATCTGGGTGATTCAGGCTGCCAACGCGCGGCGCTACGTCTGACTTACGCTAGACGTAGCGATAGGGGCCGCGCTAGGCGGCCGGAGGTAATTCGGAGGGTGTTCGGAAGGGAACGCATAGGTCTAATGTATGACGGCTCGCGGCGGCATGTCAACCCGCGACCGTCATCCTGGCGCGTGAGTGCAATGCCGCAAGCGCTGCGTTGCACTCACGCCGCGCGCATCACACGGGTATTTTCGCGACGTCGACGATCAGCTCCACTTGCCGTTCGATCGCGCTCGGGACAGGCGCTTCACCGCGCAACACGGCGTCGATCCACGCGGCTGTGGTCGCGGCGTCGCGAGCTTCGGGCAAGTCGACTTCAGGCGCGTCGGGCGACGAGCGCTCATGCGGCACGCGCGTTTCGCAGATGCCATCGTGCAGCCAATCCACTTGCACCTGGCGCCGCGTGTCGGCCACTGCTTCGCCTTCGGTGCCGCGCGCGAGCAGGGCGCCGCCCTCCGCGGCGGCCGGGTGCGTGTTGAACAGCTGCGTGAGACTGTCGCGATACGGCGGATGCGTGTAGTTCACGAGCCGCAGCCCGGCGGGCGCGAACGGCTGCAGAATTTTCACGAGCGTGTGCGTCGAATTGCGTACGCCCATCCTCCGGCGCAGGGAGAGAAGATGCGCGAGCTTCGGCGCGAGTACCTCGATCGGTGCGAACGCGAGACGGCGCTCGGCGAGACCGTCTTCGATGTCGGCGTGCGATCGCGCATGCGGGATCTGCAGATGTGTGAAGATTTCAGCGCTGGTCACGCGGCCCGGATCTTCCGTGACGCCATGCACCAGCACCGGCACACCTTCGCGTGCCAGCAGCAGCGCGAGCAGCGGCACCAGGTTGGGCTGTTTGCGCGCGCCGTTGTAGGTGGGTATCGACACGGGCCGGAATGCCGCGTGCGGCAGATGAAGCGGTTCGAACGACGCCTGCGCGCCGGCCAGCATGGCGGCGAGTTCGTCTGCGGTTTCGCCTTTCACGCGATACGCGAGCAGCACGGCGCCGAGTTCGAGATCGGCCACGCGGCCGTCGAGCATCGCGGTGTAAAGCGTGCGCGTATCTTCAGCAGTCAGCGCGCGGGCGCCGTTCGGGCCGCGGCCGATTTCCTTGATATAGCGGGCGCAGGGGAAAAGATTGGCGGTGTCGGCGGAGTCGGTCATCGGGCGCAGTGGGACGGGGGCGTGCCGCCTTGGGGCGGTCGGCCGGGGAATTCAAAGGACGCTATCCAGTGTGAGTATCGCATCTATAGCGGCGAGGCGGTCCGGCGGGCCGGCGATCCCGTGAGACGATGCGGCGGAATCGCCGGTCCGCGCGTGCCGGTGCCGATCCGCTGCGCGGCGCTTTGCCGCGCGTTACACTCGATGTTTTATCGCCGCGCGGGCGCGGCACAATCCAGAAACGGAGAACGGGATGAGTTACGTATTTGCACCCGCACCGGTCGTTGCGGTGCCGGTCGTGGGGTCCAGCGAGCAGTTCGCGGTGCGTCGCATCTACTGCGTGGGCCGCAACTACGAGGCGCACGCGCGTGAGATGGGGCACGATCCTGACCGCGAACCACCGTTCTTCTTCGCCAAGCCGGCCGATGCCGTGCTGTATGTCGCGCCCGGTGCGACCGGCGAATTCCCCTATCCCTCGCAATCGAAGAACGTCCACTTCGAGATGGAACTGGTGGCGGCGATCGGCAAAGGCGGCAAGAACATTCCGGCCGAAAGCGCACTCGACCACGTGTACGGTTATGCGCTCGGTCTCGACATGACACGCCGCGATCTGCAGGCCGAAGCGAAAAAGCTGGGCCGTCCGTGGGATACCGCAAAGGGCTTCGATCACTCGGCGCCCCTTGGTCCGATCCATCCGGTCACGACAGTCGGCCATGTCGGCAAGGGCGCGATCTGGTTATCGGTGAACGGCGAGGAAAAACAGAATTCGGACGTGTCGCAACTGATCTGGTCGGTGGCCGAGACGATTGCCTATCTGTCGACACTGTTCGAACTGCAACCTGGCGATCTGATTTTCACCGGCACGCCGGAAGGTGTCGGCGCGGTGGTGCAGGGCGACCTCATGAAGGGCGGCGTGGACGGGCTCGGCGAGCTCAACGTACGCGTCGTCTGAAGCGCGGTGGGAGGAGACACATAACATGAAGCTTTACAGCTATTTCCGGAGTTCGGCGTCCTATCGCGTGCGCATCGCGCTGAACCTGAAGGGCCTGCCGTACGACTATGTGCCGGTGCACCTCGTGCGCGACGGCGGCGAGCAGTTGAAGCCCGAGTATCGCAAGGTGAATGCGGACGGCATCGTGCCCACATTCGTCGACGGCAACGAAGTGATGCCGCAGTCGCTCGCGATCATCGAGTATCTGGAAGAAACGCATCCCGAACCGCCGCTCTTGCCCGGCACGCCGGCCGAGCGCGCGTATGTGCGCTCGGTAGCGTTGCAGGTGGCGTGCGAGATTCATCCGCTGAACAATCTGCGCGTGCTGAAATACCTGAAACACACGCTGTGTCTCGACGACGATGCGAAAGACGCGTGGTACAAGCATTGGGTCGAAGCGGGTTTTGCGACGCTCGATGCACATCTGGCGGGCGATTCGCGCACCGGCAAGCTGTGCTTCGGCGACACGCCGACACTGGCTGACGCCTGTCTGATTCCCCAGGTATTCAACGCCCAGCGCTTCAAGGTGGATACGGCGAAGTTTCCGACGATTCAGCGCATCTACGAGCACGCAATGCAGATCGACGCGTTCGCTCGTGCAGCGCCCGGTGTTCAGCCCGACGCGGAATGATGCGGTGATTTGAATGAAAAAAGGGCGCTCGGTGAAGGGCGCCCTTTCTGCTTGTTCTGCGACGAACGTTGCTGCGTTCAACCGCCCAGCAACGCGTCCGAAAACTCTTCCGCGCTGAACGGCTGCAAGTCCTCCACCTTTTCGCCGACGCCGATGAAGTACACCGGAATCGGACGCTGCCGCGCGATCGCCGCGAGAATGCCACCCTTCGCCGTGCCGTCGAGTTTGGTGACGATCAGGCCGGTGAGGCCGAGCGCGTCGTCGAAGGCCTTCACTTGCGCGAGACCATTCTGGCCGGTGTTCGCATCGATCACCAGCAGCACTTCATGCGGCGCGCCGTCTTGCGCCTTGCCGATCACGCGCTTTACCTTGCGCAGTTCTTCCATCAGATGCAACTGGGTCGGCAGACGGCCGGCCGTGTCCGCCATCATGACGTCGATCTTGCGCGCACGCGCGGCGCCGACCGCATCGTAAATCACCGCTGCCGGGTCGCCGCTTTCCTGCGACACCACCGTCACGTTGTTGCGCTGGCCCCAGATTGCAAGTTGCTCGCGCGCGGCTGCGCGGAAGGTGTCGCCCGCAGCCAGCAGCACCGACTGATCGAAGCTCTGCAGATGCTTGGCGAGCTTGCCGATGCTGGTGGTTTTGCCTGCACCGTTGACGCCCGCGATCATTACGACCAGCGGTTGCGCGCGGCCGAGCATCAGCGATTTTTCCAGCGGCTTGAGCAAGTCGATCAGCAGCGTGCGCAGCGCTGCTTTCACCTGCTGAGGATCGGTGAGGCGTTCGGTGCGCACTTTTTCGCGCAACGATTCGAGCAGGAATTCGGTGGCTTCGACGCCCGCATCCGACATCAGCAGCGCCGTCTCGAGTTCTTCGTACAAGTCTTCGTCGATCTTCGCGCCGACGAAAATGCCGGTCAGGCTCGAACTCGTTTTCGACAGACCGGTCTTCAGGCGCGTGAGCCACGAGCGCTTTGCGCTCGCGTCCTGCATAGGTGGCGGGACGATTTCGACGGTTTCGAGCGCGGGTGCTTCGGGTTCGGGCTCATTGATGGACGCGGCAGCAGCCGGTTGCGTATCGGCGCTAACCGGAGCAACCGGCCGCGGCGCCGACGGCGCGACGGGCGCTTGCGGCGCCTCTACGGCGGGTTCGGGCGCGAGGGCTTCCGGCGCCGTCTGCGATTCTTCTGGCGCGTTATCGGACTCTTTCGAACCCTTGAATCGTTTGAAAAAGCTGAACATGATCTGGCGTGGTGAGAGCGCGCGCCGATGCGCGCAGCCGGGACGGGCCCGTGGGAGCGGCAGGCAGCGTTGCGATGCGGGATGCAAGGCGCTGGAAGCCGCACATTTTATCAGGCGCGCCGCCGCCCGTCGTATTGGCCGAACGGCCAGGCTGGACGCCCGGCGCCCCTGTGGTAACGTTGGCGCTCCAGTCCGCACGCATCGGCGTCGCGGGTGCCCTTATAACGTAATCGAAACTGCATGCCCCGTTCTGCTCCTTCACGCGCCCACGGCGCTTCGTCCAAAGGCGGCAAGCCGCACGCCATCCGTATCATCGGCGGCGACTGGAAGCGCACACCGCTGCCCGTGCTCGACCTCGACGGCCTGCGCCCCACGCCCGACCGCGTGCGCGAAACGCTGTTCAACTGGCTCGGCCAACGGCTGGACGGCCAGCGCTGCCTCGATCTGTTCGCCGGTAGCGGCGCACTCGGCTTCGAAGCTGCCTCGCGCGGCGCGGCGCGGGTGTTGATGGTCGAGCGCAATGCGCGGGCCGCCAGCCAGTTGCGCGCGAACCAGGAACGCCTGGCGGCGCGTACGATCGAAATCGCGGAAGCCGACGGCTTGCGCCTCGCGGCGAGCCTCGCCCCCGGATCGTTCGACGTGGTGTTTCTCGATCCGCCGTTCGACGGCGATCTGCTCGACAAGGCGCTCGCTCTGGCCGTGCCGCTGCTGAGCCCGGAAGGTTTTCTGTACGTGGAGGCAGGCGATGCGCTCGAACTGGATGGGAATGAGACGCTCGCCGGTTGGGAAGTCGTGCGGCAAGGCAAAGCTGGCGCTGTCCACTTTCATTTGCTGCAGCGCGAAAATAAGGAATAATGCGCGTTCCAAAACAAGCAGCGGACGGGTACCGTCACGCGTGCGGTCGGTGCCAAATGCGTCGCGTGGACGCTTTGACGTGCCCATTTGTCTGAAGAGAGGAGAAGTCTCATGGTAGTCGCCGTGTACCCGGGCACGTTCGACCCGCTGACGCGCGGTCACGAAGACCTCGTTCGGCGCGCGTCGAGCATTTTCGACACGCTGGTGGTGGGCGTTGCCGACAGCCGCAACAAGAAGCCGTTCTTTACGCTGACAGAGCGACTCGACATCGCTCATGAAGTGCTCGGGCATTACCCGAACGTTCAGGTGATGAGCTTCAAAGGGCTATTGAAAGACTTTGTCCGCAGCAATAACGCTCGGGTGATCGTGCGTGGCCTGCGTGCCGTCTCGGACTTCGAATATGAGTTCCAGATGGCCGGCATGAACCGCTATCTGCTGCCTGACGTCGAAACCATGTTCATGACGCCGTCCGATCAATACCAGTTCATCTCCGGCACCATCGTGCGTGAAATCGCGCAACTGGGCGGCGACGTCAGCAAGTTTGTGTTCCCGTCGGTCGAAAAATGGCTGAAGGAGAAGGTTGCCGCGCTGGATCCGAATGAAGGTGTTTCGGCGGGGCAACCGTAACCGGCGTAAACTGTCGGATTGACGGATCAAAGCTGGCTTCGGCCGGCGCGAAGTGAGAGAAGTATGGCCTTGATGATTACCGACGAGTGCATCAATTGCGACGTGTGCGAGCCCGAGTGCCCGAACGACGCGATTTCGATGGGCCCGGAAATCTACGTGATCGACCCGAAGAAATGCACCGAGTGTGTCGGCCATTTCGACGAACCCCAGTGTATTCAGGTGTGCCCGGTCGAGTGCATTCCGCGCGACCCCGAGCATCTGGAGACGGCGGAAGGTCTGATGGCGAAGTACCACGCGCTGCAGGCTGCGAAGGGCGCGTGAGAGTTGAATGATGGTGAGCGGCGAGGCGTCTGCCTCGCCGTTTTCTTTTGTGGCAACGCTATGTGTCTGTCGCGCGCGAGCTTGACCGATCGCTCGCTATCCCATCGTCACCCGACGTAAGCGCTGAAAATGTCGCGCAACGCGTCCAGCAGAATGTCGCATTCGGCGCCGGTGCCAACCGAGATTCGCAGATGCTGGTCGATTCGCGCCGCCTTGAAGTGGCGCACGAAAATATCCTTTTCCCTTAGCCGTGCCACGAGCGTCGCTGCGTCGTAGCCTTCGTGGCGCGCGAACAGCAGATTCGCCGCCGACGGCACCACCTCGAAGCCCAGTGCCGTCAAACCGGCTGCCAACCGCTCACGGCTCGCAATCACTTTGGCGCAGGTGTCACGGAACCATGCATCGTCCTCATATGCAGCGACGGCCGCGACTTGCGCCAGACGGTCGAGCGGATACGAGTTGAAGCTGTCCTTCACGCGGTTCAGTGCGTCGATCAGTTCCGGATTGCCGAACGCGAAGCCTACGCGCATGCCGGCCAGCGAACGCGACTTCGATACCGTTTGAATCACCAGCAGGTTGGGATAACGGTCGATCAGCGTGACGGCCGATTCAGCGCCGAAATCGACATAGGCCTCGTCGATCACCACGACCGATTCGGTGTTTCTCGCTACCAGACGCTCGATATCGGCGAGCGGCAGCGGTCGTCCGGTCGGCGCGTTCGGGTTCGGGAACAGGACGCCGCCGTTAGGCGCCGTGTAGTCGTCGACATGGATGGCGAAGCTTTCGTCGAGTGCGATGGTCCGATAGTCGACTTCAAAGAGCCGCGCGTAGGTCGGGTAGAAGCTGTATGTGATATCCGGAAACAGCAACGGTTTGTCGTGCTTCAGCAAGGCCTGAAAGGTGAGCGCGAGCACTTCGTCCGAGCCGTTGCCCGCGAACACCTGTTCCGGGCGGATGCCGTGGTGCGCGGCTACCGTTTCGCGTAACTTGCGCGCGGTCGGGTCGGGATAGCGCCGCAGCGACTCGCCCGCGTCGCCCAGTTCCTGCCGGATCGCTTCACGCACGCGCGGCGACGGCGGATAGGGATTCTCGTTGGTGTTCAGCTTGACCGGATGCGCAACCACGGGCTGCTCGCCCGGCACATACGGCGTCAGACGGTGAACGATGTCACTCCAGTAGCGGCTCAAGCGATTTCTCCTGTCGATGGCGATACGGGCGATACGGGCGATACGGGCGAAGCGGATGCGGGCAGGGCCCGCTCAGGGATTGCGGTGCAGTTGCATCATCGCCCGCTCGAGTTCGCCTTTGATGATCTGCGGCATGACTGCCAACGCGCGTTCGATCGACGCATCGATCACGTCCTGCTCTTCCCGCCGCGGCGGTTTCAGCACGTAATTGGCGACGTCCGGCTTGGCGCCGGCGCGCGCACTTTCGGGAATCAGGTCGCGCGGATGGCCGATGCCGATCCGCAGCCGCCAATACTGTTGCGATGACAGATGCGCGGTGATGTCCTTTAGCCCGTTATGGCCGCCGCTGCCGCCACCGAGCTTCAGCTTGACGCTGCCGGGCGGCATATCGAGCTCGTCGTGCGCGACCAGAATTTCGTCCGGAAGAATCTTGAAGAACTGCGCGAGCGCGACAACCGACTGCCCCGAGCGGTTCATATAAGTCTGCGGTTGCAGCAGATGCACTTCTTCGCCGTGAAGCCGGGCCTTCGCGTAGAAACCGTGAAAGCGCCGCTCGTCGCGCAGTGTCGTACCTGCTTCGCGCGCCAGTTGATCGACCAGCCAGAAGCCGGCATTGTGGCGCGTCGCGGTGTATTCAGCGCCCGGATTGCCGAGCCCGACGATCAGCTTGATCATGATTGCATAGGTCCATCTGGCCTCGGCACCGAACGCGGCCGAGCCGAAAAAAACCGAAAAAAAACCCGCCGGGGAGAACCTCGGCGGGTCACGTCGACCGTTTCATTGAAACGGATCGAGAGGATTGCTTGCTCAGCGCCAGGAAGGCACTTAGGCAGCCGGCGTTTCGCCTTCGCCTGCAGCAGCAGCGGCGTCGCCTTCAGCGATTGCGCCAGCCGGGATCGTTGCCGATGCGATGACCGGGTTTTCTGCGTCAACGTGAGCAACCAGTGCCACGCCTGCCGGCAGGACGATGTCCTTGGCGTGCAGCGAGTGACCAGCTTCGATCGTCGCCAGGTCAACTTCGAGGAATTCCGGCAGTGCCGACGGCAGGCACTCGATTTCAATTTCGTTGAGGACGTGCGAGATCACCGCGCTCGACAGCTTCACTGCCGGGTTGGTTTCCTGGTTCATGAAGTGCAGCGGCACCTTGGTGTGCAGCTTCTTCTTCGCGTCGACACGTTGGAAGTCCACGTGCAGCACGAGCTGACGGAACGGGTGGTATTGCACGTCGCGCAGCAGAACCTGTTGCGACTTGCCTGCCACTTCCAGTTCGAGGATCGACGAGTGGAAAACTTCTTTCTTCAGCGCGTGCCAGAGTGCGTTGTGGTCCAGTTCGACCAATTGCGTTTCAGCACCAGCGCCATATACGATGCCCGGGGTCTTACCCGAGATACGCAGGCGGCGGCTCGCACCCGTACCTTGCAAGGAACGCTCGAAAGCGACTACTTTCATATTGAATCTCCAATGCACTGCCCGCGACCAGGCAGTAAAAACGGGGCCTCCAAGCCATTACGGCTGAGGCCCCAGAGCGATGGCACGAACCTTCGTTCGTTCATGCCAATTGTGCAAAAGTGCAGCGTGCGGTACTGCTATGCGCGCTGCGCCTTCGCAAATACTTAACTTTCAGCGAACAGCGACATCACCGAATCGCCGCGGCGAATCCGCGAGAACGTTTCGGCGAGCAGGCCGGCGCTGGTCAGCGAACGGATCTTGGCGCACGAGCGGGCTTCTTCGCCGAGCGGGATCGTATCGGTAACAACGAGTTCATCGAGTGCCGAAGCTGCAATGCGCTCGCCTGCACCGCCCGACAGAACCGGGTGGGTGGCGTAAGCGAATACCTGCTTCGCACCGCGTTCCTTCAAAACCTGAGCTGCCTTGCAAAGCGTGCCTGCCGTGTCGACCATGTCATCCATGATCACGCAGGTGCGGCCTTCGACTTCACCGATGATGTTCATCACTTCGGCAACGTTCGCCTTCGGGCGGCGTTTGTCGATGATCGCGAGATCGCAATTCAGTTGCTTGGCCAATGCACGGGCGCGCACCACGCCGCCGACGTCCGGCGAAACGACCAGCAGGTTCTCGTAGTTCTGCTTGCGCAGATCGCCGAGCAGCACGGGCGTAGCGTAGATATTGTCGACCGGGATGTCGAAGAAGCCTTGAATCTGGTCGGCGTGCAGATCCATCGTAATGATCCGCTCGACGCCGGCGATTTCCAGCATATTCGCCACGATCTTCGCCGAGATGGCGACGCGCGCCGAACGCGGGCGTCGATCTTGACGGGCATAACCGAAGTAGGGGATGGCTGCGGTGATCCGGCCGGCGGATGCGCGCTTGAGCGCATCGACCATGATCATCAGTTCCATCAGATTGTCATTCGCCGGCGCGCACGTGGATTGCAGGACAAAGACATCCTTGCCACGCACGTTTTCCTGAATCTCGACCTGGATTTCACCGTCCGAGAAACGGCTAACCATTGCTTTGCCGAGGGGAATACCGAGGATTTTGACGACTTCCTGTGCAAGCGCGGGATTTGCGTTGCCAGTAAAAACCATCAGGCCGTCATGGCTGCTCATCGTGCACCTACTTCAGGCTGGGGGCGAGGGAAATGCGAGAATTTTTGGCAGGGGAGGAAGGAGTCGAACCTTCGAATGCCGGAATCAAAATCCGGTGCCTTAACCAACTTGGCGACTCCCCTACACTAACTTTGAGCTTCACCGAACGAGGGAACGTTCGACGAGGCAAAACTTATGACGCGAAAGTAAAGAGTGGATGCTGATCGAGACTTGCAGTTACTGCGCTGTTCCATTCGCTAGGCAGTTTGGCTTGCGCCGCTTCTGCTTCAGCTTTGCTACGGAACGCTGCAAATACACTTGCACCTGATCCAGACATCCGCGCGGGTGCGATGTTTTCAAACCACCGCAGCACTTGCGCTACTTCCGCGTATTTTCCCACGACAACCTGCTGCATGTCATTGCGGCCAAAACTTTCTGGCCATTCAGTGTTGCAGCTAAGTTCTGCAGGAAAGTCCGTAATTATGAGGGGTTTCGAATCTCTTGTCAACGCTTTTTCGGAAAAAATCGCTGCAGTTGGAACGTGAACCCTCGGTGTCACCACCAGGAAATGGCGCGGCGGCAATTGTACAACGTCTAAAGCCTCTCCGACACCCTGTGCGAACGCATTTTTCCCAAAAACAAAAAATGGCACGTCCGCACCGAGTTTCAACGCCAGCGCCTGCAACTCCAGTCGTGGCAAATCGAGCTTCCAGAGACGGTTCAGCGCGAGCAGCGTGGTCGCCGCATCGGAGCTGCCGCCGCCGAGACCCGCCCCCATCGGCAGGCGCTTGTCGATTTCGATATCGACACCCGCGGGCGAGCCGGTATGCGCTTTCAGGAGCGTTGCAGCGCGCACGGTGAGATCGTGGTCCGGCGGCACGTCGGCGATCTCGGTGCTGCGCGTGATGAGGCCGTCGTCACGCAACGTGAAGTGCAGGATGTCGCCCCAGTCGAGTAACTGGAAGACGGTTTGCAGCGTGTGATAGCCGTCCGGCCGGCGGCCGGTGATGTGCAGGAAGAGGTTCAGTTTCGCTGGCGCGAGGCAATCGCGCAGCGAATCGGTCGTTTCAATCATGGGTCAGGGCTACATGCGCCATAGCGGCGCCGAAGAAGCGGCAAGGGTTGCGCGAACAGGCGCGGCTACTGAACTACTGATCCAGCACGAGCTTGATGTCGAGCGGCGGTTCCGCGCGGCTCAGGTTCAAGCGCTTCACACCAGTGGCCGGCGCGTCGGCATACGCGAGGTAGTCGATCGTCCAGCCGTCCTGCGTGATCTGCTTCAGACGCGAAGGCTGTTGCGGATCCTGCTCGGTCTTCGCGCGCGAAGTCGGCGCCGGCGAAGGCTGCAGCCAGTAGCGCAGCCCTTCGACCGGCAACGTGAAGCCGAGTGCGTTCTGCATCAGCGTGGAGACGTTGTCGGCGGTGAGCGGTTGGCGGTTCGGCAGTTCGAGCGTGGCCGAAGCCGGCGACGAAGTCACGATTGCGAGCGTCTGCCCAAGCGGATTGCGCAATTGCAGGGTGACCGTGTCTCCCGTTTCCTGCCAGGTGAAGTTGCCATAGGCATTGCGCTGCTGGCCGTTCTGATCGTTGTACTGGACCGCGAAACGGCCTTGATAAGCACGCGAGGTCTGTGCGGTGACGGACGTTGCCGCATTCGACGTGGACGGCCCTTGCGGCTTAACCGATGCACAACCAGCCAACGCGACAACCGCTGCCGCTACGAATCCGAGCGCCGCGCCACGCGGCGCCCGGAGATAAGAGATCAAGCGGGAAAGACGCATCAAAGATCGTTTACCTGAAGACGTTGCAGCGTTTTAACCAGTGTGTCGTTGTCCGGTTCGAGCTTGCGCGCGTCGCGGAAGGCGGCGCGAGCCTGATCCTGAGCTCCGGTTTTCCACAACACTTCGCCGAGATGCGCACCGATTTCGGCGTTCGGCTGGAGGTCGTACGCTTTGCGCAGCAGCTTGATGGCATCCGACGTATCGCCCATCCGGTACTTGACCCAGCCGACGCTGTCCATGATGAACGCGTCGTTCGGCGCCAGCGCCGAGGCCTTCTCGACCAGTTTGTCCGCTTCCGAGAGGCGCTGATTGCGATCGGCCAGCGAATAGCCGAGCGCGTTATAAGCCTGCGGATTGTCCGGCTGCGTCTGGATCAGCTTGCGCAGTTGCGCTTCCATGACATCGTAGTGGCCGGTTTTTTCGGCGGCCATGGCGTAGTCGTAGGTCAGATCGGGATCGTCCGGGAAATTCGCGGTGGCTTGTTGCAGGCGTGTTTCCGCTTCCGGATAGCGCTTCGCGTCGAACAGAATGGCTGCGTCGGTGCGTGCAATCAACGCCTGGTCGCGCGGATCGGGCGCCTGCAGGTTGGCCAGCAGCTTGCGCGCGTCTTCAGTCTTGCCCTGCTTGGCGAGCAATTGTGCCCGCGTGATCTGCGCCGGCACGAATTGCTGGCTGGCTGGTGAAACCTTGTTCAGCCAGTCGCTCGCCGCCGCTTCGTTCTTCTGTTCGAGCGACAGTTGCGCAAGATAGATATACGCCTGGCCCGGATCGGCGCCTGGCGTCTTTTCGGCTTGCTGCGCGTACTGGGTCAGATAGGTCTGCGCCTCGGTGAAATTCTTCTGCTGGATCTTGATCAGCGCGAGCGCCATCAGCGGCGTGAGGTCGGTCGCGTTGTTCTTGTGCATGATCTCGAACTGCTTCTGCGCGTCGTCCAGACGGTCGCTCGCGAGATACATCTGCGCGAGCGCGAGACGCGCGTCATGCGATTTCGGATTCTGCTGCACGTACTTTTCGAGCGACGCGATGCCTTCCTTGCGCTCCTCCGGGCCCATCTGCGACAGCATCAGCGCGGCCGGCAAATAGTCCGGCTTGAGCGCAAGCGCCTGCTCGAGCGACTTGCGCGCGCCCGGTGCGTCGTCCGAAACGAGCTGCTGGCGCGCGATGGCCATCTGCGCCTCGGGCCGGTTCAGGTCGTTCTTCAGCAGATCCTGCAGCACATGCAAGCCACCGATCCGGTTCGGACCGCGCGAGAGCAGCAACTGCAGCGCCAGAATCGCGCTGCCGCGATTGTCGGCCGGCACTCTCGCGAGTTCACGGGCGAGGATCGGCGCGGCGTCGTCAGGCTTGCCGGACAGCACGAGCAGCGATGCGTCGAGTTGTGCGGCGCGTTCCGAATCCGGCGCATACTGCTGCCACAATTGCGCGGCGGCCAGCGCGTCTGACGGGCTTTGCGCGGCCAGCGCGATTTCCGTGGCGCGTTGCGCCATGCGCGGATCGTGCGTGTCGCGCGCGAGCGCGAGATAGGTCTGGTAGGCGGGTGCCGGCTGATCGCGTTGCAACGCGACTTCAGCGGCGAGCACCTGGAATACGATCTGGCTGGACAGCGGCACGCCCGGCAGAGACTTCTGGTCTTCTGCCGTTGCCGGGCCGAGCGGGTCCGGCAGGGTGACAGACGTGTCATCCGAGTCGGGCGACGGGTTCTGCGCGTGCGCGGGCACGGCTGCCAGCGCCCAGACGGCGAGCACGGCGACACCGAGCATGCGACGAGCGGACACGGCGTGCGGCACGCGGGATGCGCTAGCCGGGCGCTTCGAAAACAGCTTCACGAAGGACAAGTTCATGGAAATCCGTTCAATGTTTCGGACGATTGTAACGCGCTCGCTACAATAAGCGCACAACCACTCACGCAAGTTGCAGACCAGTTAGACATGCCAGAGTTGCCAGAAGTTGAGGTTACCCGAAGGGGAATCGAACCGTATGTGTCCGGGCGCAAGGTTGAACGCGTCGATGTACGTACGCCCGCGCTGCGTTGGCCGATTCCGGCGGACCTTGCGAAAACCTTGCGTGGCAGCGTGGTGCGCAAGGTCGAACGGCGGGGCAAGTATCTGCTGTTCGAAATCGACGCCGGCTGGTTCATTGTGCATCTGGGCATGACCGGCACGCTGCGTGTGCTGCGCCATGTGCCGCGTCCACCCGCTGCGGCGAAGCACGATCACATCGACTGGATTTTCGACGAGTTCATTTTGCGCTATCGCGATCCGCGGCGCTTCGGCGCGGTGCTGTGGCACCCGCGCGAAGCCGGCGACGTGCTCGAACATCCGCTGCTCGCGGGCCTCGGCGTCGAGCCATTTTCGCCTGCGTTTTCCGGCGCGTTGATGCACCGGCTCACGCGTGGGCGCAAGGTGTCGGTGAAGCAGGCGCTGCTGGCAGGGGAAATCGTGGTCGGCGTGGGTAATATCTACGCATCCGAAAGTCTCTTTCGCGCCGGTATCCGGCCCACCACCGCAGCGGGCCGCGTCTCGCTCGTGCGCTACGATCTGCTGGCCGACGCGGTGCGCGTCACGCTCGCCGCAGCGATCGAGAAGGGCGGCAGCACGCTGCGCGATTTCGTCGGCAGCGATGGCGAAAGCGGTTACTTCCAGCTCGACTATTTCGTCTATGATCGCGCGGGGCTGCCATGCCGCGTGTGTGGAACGCCGATCAAACAGATCGTGCAGGGGCAGCGTTCTACGTATTTCTGTCCCACCTGCCAGCGCTAAATTTTCGATGCCTTCTCGTATAAGCCCGTCCGCCTCGTCCGTTACGCCCGCTTTTCCCGTCATGTCTGATTTTTCCACGCGGCTGATTGCATGGCAGCGCCAGCATGGCCGTCATGACCTGCCCTGGCAGAACACGCGCGATCCGTATCGCATCTGGCTGTCGGAAATCATGCTGCAGCAGACCCAGGTATCGACGGTGATTCCGTACTACGCCAAGTTTCTTGCGCGTTGTCCGGATGTTGCCTCGCTCGCCGCGGCGCCGGCAGACGACGTGATGGCGTTGTGGGCCGGCCTCGGCTATTACTCGCGCGCACGCAATCTGCATCGCTGCGCGCAGGTGGTCGTCGAGCAGCATGGCGGTGCGTTTCCCGCGTCGGCGGACGAGCTTGCTGAATTGCCGGGCATCGGTCGCTCGACGGCAGCGGCGATCGCCTCTTTCGCGTTTGGCGCGCGCGCCACGATTCTCGACGGTAACGTGAAGCGCGTGTTGGCACGCGTATTCGGCGTTGAAGGTTTTCCGGGCGAAAAGAAAGTCGAGAATGCGATGTGGACGCTGGCGGAATCGCTGCTCCCGTCCAACGCATCGGACGACGATGTCAGTGCATATACGCAAGGCCTGATGGACCTCGGCGCAACGCTGTGCGTGCGCGGCAAGCCGGATTGCCTGCGCTGCCCGTTCGCCGCCGACTGCGTGGCCAACGTGAGCGGACGTCAGCGTGAACTGCCCACGGCACGACCGAAAAAAGCCGTGCCGACGCGCCGCACATGGATGCTGGTGCTGCGCGACGGTAACGCCGTGATGCTGGAAAAGCGCCCGCCCTCGGGCATCTGGGGTGGCTTGTGGAGCCTGCCCGAAGCTGCTGACGAAGCCGCGCTCGCCGAGCGTGCGCGTGCCTTCGGTGGCGACGGAGCGGTCTCGCCGCTCGCGCCGCTCACGCACGTCTTCACGCATTTCAAGCTGGATATCGAGCCGCGGCTCGCTGAGTTGGATCGCGGCGTGGGCGCATTGGCTGCGCTTAACGACGCGGACACTGCATGGGTCGCGTTAAGCGATCTCGATTCGTTCGGTGTGCCCGCGCCGGTGCGCAAACTACTGGATAGTCTGCACGGCTCGCTGATCTAGCCAGCCCCGAGCCGAAAGCACGTTAAATCAAAGCAACTGATGCTGCTGCATATAGTGATGAACCACGTCGATTCGCGCGCCGGCGTCCTGCAATTCCATCAACTTTTGCCTTGCACGAAGGGCGATCGGCAACACTTCCGCAAGCCGGTTCGACACCCATGACGGATCTTCCAGCCGGAACGGTTCCGCGAACGGCAAGCTGTCCGGGTCGCGTTCGCGGATCGTGGCGATGATCCGTTCGAGCACTTCCGCGCACGCACCGAATTTGGCCAGTTGCTCATTGCCCTCGAGCGGGATGTCTTCTCCGAGCGGCTCAGCCATGCCGACCAGCAAGCCGCTGCTCTCCACGCGATGCGACAGCAGGCGAAACCGCCGCGTGCCACGTGCCCGAATCAGCAGCATGCCGAAGGCTTCGACATCGCACTCTTCGATTTCGGCGAGACAGCCAATTGCTTCGGGTACCGAAGGCTCTTCTTCGCGCGCCACTTCAGCACCGCTTTTCAGCAGACACACACCGAACGGCGTTTTTTCACGCAGACAATCGCGCGCCATATCGAGGTAGCGCGCCTCGAAGATTTTCAGGGGCAGCAGCCCGTCAGGGAACAGCACCGTATGCAGCGGAAATAGCGGCACATCGGCAAGCACAGTAGGCGTAGAAGACATGGCGCAACGCTTCGAGTTGAGGCCGCGCGATGCGGCCGGTTAAGCCACTAACTTCGATGATTCGCCGATGTCCACCGGCGCATCGCGGTGCCGCACAATGACATTCGCCGACGTTGCGAGACGCGCGGCGAGCGTCTCAGCAATGAATACCGAGCGGTGCTGGCCGCCCGTACAACCGATCGCGACCGTCAGATAACTGCGGTTGTCGTCACGGAAATGCGGCAACCATTTGGCGAGAAATTTTTCGATGTCGTCGATCATTTCATGCACGACCGGCAGCGCGTCGAGAAAATCCCGCACCGGTTGGTCGAGGCCTGTGAGCGGCCGCAATTCGTGATCGTAGTACGGGTTCGGCAGCGTGCGTACGTCGAAAACATAATCGGCGTCGAGCGGCACGCCGCGTTTAAAGCCGAAGGACTCGAACATCAGCACGAGCCCCGCGTCTTCCTGCTCGATGAAGCGTTTGACCCACGCACGCAGCACGTTCGCGCGCAGATTGCTGGTGTCGATCTGATGGCCGAATTCGGCGAGGCCCGCCACGAGTTCGCGTTCGCGTTCGATCGCTTCGGCGAGCGACGTCAACAGGCCGACGTCTGCATCATGCGCCGTGGAGCCGGACAGCGGATGGCGGCGGCGCGTTTCGGAAAAGCGTTGAATCAGCGACTGCGTGCTTGCGTTCAGGAAGAGTACGCGCACGTCGTGGGCGCGCGACAGGTCGCGGATCATCGCGGGCATTTCGTCGAGCGAAGCGCTCGAGCGCGCGTCGATGGCGACCGCGAGGCGTTCCTGGCCGTCGTCGGCGAGATAGTTGGCCAGTTGCGGCAAAAAACGCGGCGGCAGATTGTCGACGCAGTAATAGCCTGCGTCTTCAAGCGCGTTCAGGGCAACTGATTTGCCGGAGCCGGAAATACCGGTGATCAGGATTATGCGCATGGAGTCGTGAAATCCGTACAGTTCATCATAGCATCTGGTCCCCGTGTGCGCGCCGTCGCAGCCTGCCGTTGGCTGCGGACGTCACACGGTGCGCGGGGGCGCGCGGATTCAGATCAATTTGCCGGGAAACTGGCTGTCCGGGTCCTGCATGGCCAGACGCTGGCGATCCATGAAGTCGCGCAGCGTATCGATGCCGCGCAGTTGCAGGATCGTGTTGCGCACGGCCGCTTCGACCAGAACCGCGAGGTTGCGGCCGGCCGCCACCTGAATCGTGACTTTGCTGATCGGCAAGCCGAGCACGTCGACGGTTTGACTTTCCAGCGGCAGCCGCTGGAATTCGCCATCCGGACGGCGCACCAGTTGCACGATCAGTTTCAGTTTCATTTTGCGGCGCACCGCGGTTTCACCGAAGATCGTCTTGATGTCGAGCAGGCCCAGACCGCGCACTTCAAGCAGGTTTTGCAGCAGCGGCGGGCAGCGCCCTTCGACAAAATCCGGCCCAAGGCGCACGAAATCCACGGCGTCGTCGGCGACAAGGCCGTGGCCGCGGCTGATCAGTTCCAGCCCGAGTTCGCTCTTGCCGAGGCCGGAATCGCCGGTGAGCAGCACGCCCATACCGAGAATGTCGAGAAACACGCCATGCAGCGTGGCGCGCGGCGCCAGAATGCGCGACATGTAGAGGCGCAGGCTGTCGATCACCGCAGCGGCGGACATCGGCGTGGTGAAAAGCGGCGTGGACGAGCGCGTGCAGCGCAGCACCAGTTCCGGCGGCGCGGCGACGCCGCCCGCCACCACCAGAAACGGCGGTTCCAACGCGATCAGCTCGGCCATGTGGCGCGAGCGGTCTTCGTCGGTTTGGCGCTTGTAGTAGTCGATTTCGGCGTCGCCGAGCACCTGAATCCGGTTCGGGTGGATCAGGTTCAAGTGGCCGACGAGGTCGGCGCTCGACGTGGCATTGGCCACCGATTCCGAAGAAAAGCCGCGCTCCCAGCCTTCATGCCCCGTCAGCCAGCTCAACTTCAGCATGGCGGCGTTGTCGTCGAAAATGCTCTGGGCGTTGATGCTGGACGTATCCATGAGTCGGTGACTCCCGTGTGGACCGCTTGCTTGGGAAAGGATGCGGCCTCGTTAACGCGGACCGCGCACCTCGCCTGGCTGTACCCGCCTGCAGGCGGGAAGCCGGGTGAATAGGCGACGTGCGGATAACCGCCGATGCATCAAGGTTGCCACTGAGTGAGCAGGCGATGCAACGATTCGCGGTCTTCTTCCGTGTGCAGGCGCTCGCGGGCTTCGCGATCGGACAGCAACTGGGCGATTTCCGAGAGAATTTCGAGGTGCTGCTGGGTGGCCTGCTCGGGCACGAGCAGGAAGATCAGCAGCGAGACCGGCTGACCGTCGGGCGATTCGAAGGGGATGGGTTCGGCAAGGCGGACGAATGCGGCGAGCGGCTGCTTCAAGCCTTTGATCCGGCCATGCGGAATCGCGACGCCTTCACCAAGCCCCGTCGATCCGAGGCGCTCACGCGCAAACAGATTGTCAGTGACCGTGCTACGGGCGATGCCGTTCTGGTTCTCGAAGATCAGGCCCGCTTGCTCGAACACGCGCTTCTTGCTGGTGACCGATAGTCCGACGACGACGTTCTCGAGGGGAAGAAATTTGGCTAAACGATTCATGTTGACAGGCGAAAACGTGGCCTGGGTTCTCCTCGCTGGGGCGTTTGAGTGATGTTCCATTCGTTTGAGGCTCACGGCGACGTGCGTTGGAGTCCGAAAGCGCAGGACTCCGGCCGACCGATTTCCGTTTGAGCTAACTCGACCCCGATGGTAACCGGAACATTATAGAACAGGGTAGCCACGGATGGTGCGGCGCGCCATCCATGCATCATGGGTTTCTTCGCAGGATTGATCCGGTCTGCCCGGCTGCCTGAAAAACGCGCCCCGAAACGAAAAACCGCCCGGTCTCGGGCGGTTTGGCTGGGGATACGCAAATGCGGGCGAATGAGGAAAACGAAGGAAAGTAAACAGACCTTCTAATCTTCCTTATTGCGGCGGCACGTCCAGTAGCGGCGCCGGCTGGTACTTGATTGCATCGTGCTGATGGCCTTGCAGGCGATCCTTATGGCGTATCACTTGCCGGTCGAGCTTGTCGATCATCAGATCGATCGCAGCGTAGAGATCGCTGTCACAGCTCTCGACGAAGATATCTTTGCCCTTCAGATGCAGGTTGATTTCAACCTTTTGACGCTTTTCCTTTTCCTTGTGGTTGTCGACCGAGAGGACCACACTGCCGTCGATGACCTGATCAAAATGTCTTAGCACCCTATCCAGTTTGGTGATCACGTATTCGCGCAACGCAGGCGTTACTTCGAGGTGGTGTCCACTGATCTGCAGATTCATAGTGCTTCTCCAAGCTAGAGGCCGCTTGTTCCGCACGATGACGAAGGTCCGGTCGATCTGTCGGCTTGCCTGAGTCGCCCCCCGGTGACTGACTTCTGGCAGGTCGCATCGGCCGGCCTGTCCGCCAACTGCGGAGCGGCCGGTAAATGCCCGTCGCGGGAGGCGGCGGGCTACAGAGACTTGCGCAGGTTGACTGCCGGAATCTTGAGGGCCTCGCGATACTTCGCAACGGTACGCCGTGCGACCACGAAGCCCTGTTCCGCCAGCAGTTCGGCTATGCGGCTGTCTGAAAGAGGAGATTTCGGGTTTTCCGCTCCTATCAGTTGCTTGATGAGCGCGCGAATCGCCGTGGAAGACGCCGCGCCGCCCGTGTCAGTCGAAACGTGTGATCCGAAGAAGTACTTAAATTCAAGCGTCCCGAATGGGGTCAGCATGTATTTACCGGTTGTCACACGGGAGACAGTTGACTCGTGTAGGCCCAGCGTATCAGCAATTTCTCGCAAAACCAAGGGGCGCATGGCAATTTCGCCGTGCACAAAAAAGCTCTTTTGACGCTCGACAATAGCTTGCGCGACCCGGAGGATCGTTTCGAAACGCTGCTGGATATTTTTGATCAGCCAGCGTGCTTCCTGCAGTTGCTGGCGCAACGATCCGCTGCCGGGATCGCCCCGGTTATTGCGCAGAATATTCGCGTACAGATGGTTGATGCGCAGCTTGGGCACCACTTCCGGGTTCAGCTCTGCCTGCCAGCCCTGTGCCGTTTTGCGCACCATGATGTCCGGTACGACGTAGTCCGCTTCCGCCTTGCCGTAAGCGGCGCCGGGAAACGGCTCGAGCGAGCGGATCAACACATGCGCATCGCGTAGATCGTCGTCGTTCGCCTTCAGGTGTTTGCGCAGGCGCGTGAAATCGCGCGCCGCGAGCAGTTCCAGATGATGGGCGACGATGTCGAGCGCAAGCGTGCGCGTAGACGACTGTTCGAGCCGCAGCAATTGCAGCTTGAGGCACTCGGACGCGGAGCGCGCGCCGACCCCTGCCGGGTCGAAGCTATGCAGCAGCGCAAGCGCGGCGTTCATTTCGTCGAGATCGACCTCGAGCTCTTCGGGCAGATCGGTCAGCACTTCCTCGAGCGTGGCGGCGAGATAGCCGTCGTCGTCGAGCGATTCGATCAGGAAGGTGATCAGCGCGCGGTCGCGCTGGCTCGCCTGGGTGACGCGAAGTTGCGCCATCAGGTGATCGCGCAGCGAGGTGCTCGATTCGTGGATTTGCAGCGGCGGCAGATCGTCGTCGTCTGAGGCGTTGCCGGAGCGGCCGTAGTCGCCAAGATCCCATTGCGACGCGTCGCCGTTGTTGTCGCTCGCGAGGCCGTTGTATTCGTCGACACCCTGCGGCTCGCCGTTCTCGGCGCGCTCGCTGCTGCTGGTGGACGAAGACGACGTATTGCCGCCCATCTGGTCGGGCGGTGGGGCGGAATTGGGCGCCTGGGTGATCAGCGAGCCGTCGGCCGCCACGCGCAGGGGACTCGCGATCCAGTCGTCCTCATTCTCGAGGAGCGGATTCTGCGAGATCGCCATTGCGACTTCCTGCTGCAGTTCGAGCGTGGACAGCTGAAGCAGCCGGATGGACTGCTGCAGTTGCGGGGTCAGCGCAAGATGCTGCGATAGGCGGAGTTGGAGGCTGGCTTTCATGGCAAGTTGAGATTCATTGTAGAGAGTTTGCCACGACCGCGATACATTGCGACACTCGCAATTACGCGTGCGCCCGTTTCGGCGGCGCTGGGCGCGGGACAGCCCAGGTCAAAAATGCTGATGTGCGGATGCCGCAAAGGGTCCGGCGGATGCATGCTCGCACCGCCGGCAATCCTTTGTGCACTTACATGCGGAAGTGCTCGCCCAGATAGACGCGCCGCACGCTTTCGTTTTCGATGATGTCGCTCGGCGCACCGGCGGCCAGCACGCTGCCGTCGCTGATGATGTAGGCGTGATCACAGATGCCGAGGGTTTCGCGCACGTTGTGGTCGGTGATCAGCACGCCGATATTGCGCTGCTTCAGAAACTTGACGATCTTCTGGATTTCCAGCACCGCGATCGGATCGACGCCCGCGAACGGTTCGTCGAGCAGAATAAAGCTCGGATTGGTGGCCAGCGCACGGGCAATTTCAACCCGCCGGCGCTCGCCACCCGACAGCGACAGCGCCGGATTTTCACGCAGGTGAGCGATCTGCAGTTCGTCGAGCAAGGCTTCAGTGCGGTTCGTGATCGTGTCCTTGCTGAGCCGCTTGCCGTTGTCTTCGACCTGCAATTCCAGCACCGCGCGAATGTTTTCCTCGACGCTGAGCTTGCGGAACACCGACGCTTCCTGCGGCAGATACGACAAGCCCAATGACGCACGCTTGTGAATCGGCAGCAAGCTGATCGACTTGCCGTCCAGGTCGATTTCACCCGCATCGAGCGGCACGAGGCCGACGATCATATAGAACGAGGTGGTCTTGCCGGCGCCGTTGGGGCCGAGCAGGCCGACCACTTCGCCGCTTTTCACGTCGAGCGAGACGTCTTTGACGACCGTGCGTGAGCCGTAGCGCTTCTTCAGGTTGCGGACCGCCAGCGAACTGCTGGTGCCGGCCGGTTTGCGATTCGGGAGGGACGCGGAGGAACTCACTGGTTCGGTGCTCCCTGGATCGTGGTGGACGGCGCGAGCGTGGCCGACGCGCCGTTCAAGGGCGCTGCGCCGCCATTGCGTGGCGCCAGCATGGCGCGCACGCGGCCGGTCGGGTTGCCCGGGCCGGCGACGTCCTTACCCGCCTTCGCGGTGTAGAAGTCGCTCTGGCCGTCATAGGTAATGACGCTGCCGTGCACCTGGTCCATCACCGTCGAGAGGCCTTGCAGGCGCTTGACGGTGGCGTTGGTGGTGAGCGTGGTCAGATCCTGCTTGCCGTCGTAGTCGATCCGGATGGCCGTGCCTTCGATGTATTCATCGAGGCCTTCGCGCTTCTGGCGGAAATACGACAGATTGCCGCCGCTCGACGTGCCGGTGGCGTACTGGTAGCCCTGCGGATCTTGCGTCACTTCGACCCGATCGGCCCTGATCACGATCGTGCCTTTGGTGGCGACCACGTGGCCGGTGAAGATATTGACCTGTTTGAGGTCGTCGTAAGTCATATTGTCCGCTTCGACGTTCAGCGGCTTGTCCTTGTCGGCGCGGTCGGCGTGCGCAAGCGGCGCGAAGCCGGCAAGCGGCAGCGCGACAATCAGCGCAGCGAGTCCGGCGCGGCACGCGGACAGGGTGCGCGAGCGGCCGGTATCAAAACGGGGGAACGATTCGTTCATGCAGTCACGCCTGGAATGGATTACCCGGGTTGCTTGGGCGAGCTGACGGAGCCTTCGGACGCGGCAATCGCGCCCTTCACATTGCCGAACAGCTGCATCACCCGGGTGACGTTGTTGTAGTTCATGCCGCTGGCAGTCATCACAGACATGCCGCGCTGAAGTTTAACCGGCTTTTCGGTCTCGATCACATCGTCGTTGACCAGCACCCTAAAATGCTGCGAATCTGCCTGCATCTGCGGATCGCCGTTGCCGGCGGCCCGCACGATGCGCGCGTTGTCGTACAGATCGACGATCGAGGCGTCACCGTTCACCTTGCCAGTGTCGCCGGTCGCGGTGACGATCGGCTTGCCGGGCTGGAAGGCGCGCATGGCCGGCTTGACCAGGTCGCTCAGCTCGTCATCCTCGTAATGAATCAGGGACTGTGCGGTCAGGCGGTATTGCGTCGAGCCCGATTGATCAAGTTCGGAAACCGAGAATTTGTCCGCGAAGTAGTCGGGCGTGTGCTCCTTGGGGCGCGCCACGCCTTCGTTCTGCCGCGGCAGCGTGGCTTGCAGCAGCCACCATGTAATGCCGGCGAGGGCGGCCATCGCGACGAGCGGAATCAGTGAGGTCCAGCGAAACCGATTCATCCGACGAGGCCTCGCTGTTCGCCGCTACAGGCTGCCGCGAGCAGCGCCTCATATTTGTGCTGCGCGCGCAGCAGGGTGTCGCAGACTTCGCGCGCCGCGCCGTGGCCGCCACGCGCCTCGCTGACCCAATGGGCACGCGCAATCACTTCAGGATGCGAATTGGCCGGCGCCGCCGCGAAGCCGACCTTCAGCATCACGCCGAGATCGACCCAGTCGTCGCCCATATAGCCGCATTCTTCCGCCGTCATGCCGGTTTGCTTGAGCAGGTCGGCGAACGCCTGGGGTTTGTCTTGCACGCCCTGATAGACGTGGGCGATGTTCATTTCCTTCGCCCGCACCGCGACGATGCCCGACTTGCGCCCGGTGATGATCGCCGTTTCGATGCCGGCCTGGCGCAGCAGCTTCATGCCGTGGCCGTCCATCGAGTTGAAGCCCTTCATCGTGTCGCCTTCCGCCGTAAACAACAGGCCGCCGTCGGTCAGCACGCCGTCGACGTCGAAAATCATCAGCTTGACGCGGCTTGCGCGTTCAGTGGCGGTAAGGGGGGCGACGGGCATCAGATCACCTTCTTCGAGAACAGGTCGTGCATGTTGAGTGCGCCGATCAGCTTGCCTGCTTCGTCGACGACCAGCATCTGATTGATGCGGTGGCGCTCCATCAGTTCCACGGCTTCGACAGCAAGGTGATCCGGACCAATGGTGCGCGGGCCGGCGGTCATGACCGAGGCAATCGACAGTTCGCGGAAATCGCCGTCGCGTTCGAGCACGCGGCGCAGGTCGCCGTCGGTGAAGATGCCGGTTACGTGATCGTTGTGATCGACGATCGCCGTCATGCCCATGCGTTTGGCGGTCAACTGGAACAATGCGTCGCGCACGGTCGCGTCAGGCGTCACCTTCGGCACCTGGTCGTCGGTGCGCATCACGTCGCGCACATAAGTCAGCAGGCGCCGGCCGAGCGCGCCGCCCGGATGCGAGCGGGCGAAGTCGTCCGCGCCAAAGCCGCGCGCGTCCAGCACCGCGACCGCGAGCGCATCGCCGAGCGCGAGCGCGGCGGTGGTGCTGGCGGTGGGCGCAAGATTCATCGGACAGGCTTCTTTTGACACGCCAGAATTCAGATGCACGTCGGCCAGTTGTGCGAGACTCGACGACGGACGGCCCGTCATCGCAATCAGCTTCGCACCGAGCCGCTTGATGAGCGGCAGGATCGCCACGAGTTCTTCAGTTTCGCCGGAATTGGACAGCGCGAGGAACACGTCGTCTGCCGTCACCATGCCGAGGTCGCCATGACTCGCTTCCGCCGGGTGAACGAAGAACGCCGGTGTGCCGGTGCTGGCGAGCGTGGCCGCGAGCTTGCGAGCCACGTGGCCGGATTTGCCGATGCCGGAAACGACAACGCGTCCACGGCAACCCAGGATGAAGTCGACCGCCCCGACGAAACCATCGTCGAGTTGATCGCGAAGCGCGCGCACGGCGTCCGCTTCGATGTCGAGCACGTCGCGAGCGAGCGCGAGTGCCCGGTCGCCATTGATTTTCGCTATCATTCGCGGAGTATAGCAAAGGCGCTTGTTCGCCGCGCCGGGCCTGCTGTGCCAAGCCGCTGTCTTTATTGCTGCCTTTACCGGCCCCTCAACCTTGTCGCACGGCGTTTCTCGTGCGCGGTTCCGCTGACGAACGAGGACGCTTTACCGATGCGTTTTAGCCGATGATTTCCCCCCTCGAAATGACGCTGTTCCTGCTGCTGGCATCAGTGGCCGGAGTGGTGACTTTTCGCTTTCTGAATCTTCCGCCGATGCTCGGCTATCTGACGGTCGGCATCGTCGTTGGGCCGCACGCGTTCGGTTTGATTCCGGATTCGGCGGGCGCGCAGAATCTCGCCGAGTTCGGCGTCGTGTTCCTGATGTTTTCGATCGGGCTGGAGTTTTCGCTTTCCAAACTGCGCTCGATGCGCCGACTCGTGTTCGGCTTAGGCCTGTTGCAGGTGATCGGCACGATTGCCGTGGCGGTCACGCTCGGCTTCGTGCTGGAGCGCTGGGTGCATATCACGTGGCAGGCGAGCGTGGCGCTGGGCGGCGCGCTGGCAATGTCGTCGACGGCGATCGTCAGCAAGATGCTGGCCGAGCGGCTCGAGATCGAAACCGAGCACGGCCGCAACATCTTCGGTGTGCTGCTGTTCCAGGATCTGGCGGTGGTGCCGCTGTTGATCGTGATCGCGGCGCTGGGCGGCGATTCGAAAGATCTCGTCAGCGCGCTCGGGGTGGCCGCCATCAAGATCGTTGTGGCGTTGGCGCTATTGTTAATAGTGGGTCAGCGCTTCATGACGCGCTGGTTCAACGTGGTCGCGCGGCGCCGTTCGCAGGAACTGTTCATTCTCAACCTGCTGCTGGTGACGCTCGGCGCGGCGTTCATCACGGACAAGTTCGGCCTGTCGCTCGCGCTCGGCGCGTTCATCGCCGGCATGTTGATCGCCGAAACGCCTTACCGGCATCAGGTGGAAGAGGACATCAAGCCGTTTCGCGACGTGCTGCTGGGCCTCTTCTTCGTCACGACCGGCATGCTGCTGAATCCGCGTGTGATCTGGGAGCATCCGTTCATCGTGCTCGGCTTCCTGGTCGGCCCGATCCTGCTGAAGGCGGTGATGGTGACCGGGCTCTCGCGCCTCTTCGGTGCGTCGCCGGGTGTCGCGATGCGCACCGGTATCGGCCTTGCGCAAGCCGGCGAGTTCGGCTTCGTGCTGCTGAACCTGATTCTCGACAAGCATCTTGTCGACGCCACCCTGCTGCAGGCGATTCTCGCGGCGATGCTGCTGTCGATGCTGGCCGCGCCCTTCATGATCCAGAACGCCGATCGAATCGTGCTGCGGCTGTCGTCGACTGAATGGATGATGCAGTCCTTGCAGATGACGCGCATTGCAACGCAGAGCCTGAAGCAAAGCGGTCACGTGATCATTTGCGGCTACGGCCGGGCCGGGCAGAATCTGGCGCGCATGCTGGAGCATGAAGGTCTGTCGTATGTCGCGTTGGACCTGGACCCCGATCGCGTGCAGGCCGCGGCGGCAGCAGGTGAGTCTGTGGTGTTCGGCGATGCGGGGCGGCGCGAATCGCTGCTTGCCGCCGGTATCCATCGCGCCGCGGCGATCGCGATTACCTACGCGAACACGCCGTCGGCATTGCGCGTGTTACACAATATTCACGAGCTGGAGCCCACGCTGCCGGTGATCGTTCGTACCGTCGACGATGCCGATCTGGAAAAGCTGCTGGCCGCCGGCGCGACCGAGGTGATTCCGGAAATCGTCGAGGGCAGTCTGATGCTGGCCTCGCACACGCTGGTGCTGATGGGCGTGCCGATGCGGCGCGTGGTGCGGCGGGTCGAGGAAATGCGCGACGAGCGCTACGCGCTGCTGCGCGGCTATTTCCACGGCGCGGACGACATGGAAGACGACGACGGCCACGAACAGGTGCGGCTACAATCGGTCCCGGTCGACGAAAACTCGGACGCGGTGGGCCGAACGCTGGCGGAATTGGGCCTGTTCGATCTGGGCGTCGAGGTGACGGCGATTCGCAGGCACGGCATTCGTGGCGTCGAGCCGGACCCGTCCACCAAGCTGCGCGCGAGCGACATCGTGGTGTTGCGCGGTCTGCCCGAACAGTTGGCCGAAGCCGAAGAGCTGCTCTCGAAGCACCGCCGCGCAGGTGCCGCTGCGGCTTAGCAATAACGGTGCGACCGGCGTGGCGTTGCTTGGAGTGGTTTCGCCAGACCGGTGTTGCGGGCCGCGCCTAAGCCGGCCGCACCTGATTTAGCCTTTCATCGGACCCACCGAGGTCCATCCGGAGACATCATGTCCAACGCGCTCGCGAGCGCGCCGCTCGCTGCGGCCGACTACATCAAAAGCCACATCCGCACGGTGCCCGACTGGCCACAGCCGGGCGTGCAGTTTCGCGATATCACGCCGCTCCTGCAGGAGCCGAAGTCGCTGCGCGTGCTGATCGATCTGTTCGTCCAGCGCTATATCGACGCGAAGCTCGACTACATCGCCGGGCTGGACGCGCGCGGCTTCATCATCGGGCCGATTCTGGCTTACGAGCTGAACCTCGGCTTCATTCCGATCCGCAAGCAGGGCAAGCTGCCGTACAAGCGGGTCGCGCAATCCTATGAACTCGAATACGGCACCGCGACCGTCGAGATTCACGAGGACGCCTGCAAGCCGGGCGACCGCGTCGTGATCATCGACGATCTGATCGCCACCGGCGGCACGATGATGGCCGGCAAGATTCTGCTTGAGCGGCTCGGCGCGGTGGTGATCGAAGGGGCGGCGATTATCGATCTGCCTGACCTCGGCGGCTCGGCCTTGCTGCGTAAAGCGGGCCTGCCGCTCTATACGGTGACTGAATTCGGCGGCCATTGAGCGCTGGATGCCAACTTCTTCCTGCATACAACAAAGGTAAGAAAAGATGCCCAACTTCCTGTTGTTCCTCGCAACCTCGATCGCTATCACGATGGCGCCCGGCCCCGACAATCTGCAAGTGCTCGCGCGTGGCATCTCACAAGGCCGCGCGGCGGGACTCGTCGCCGCGCTCGGCTTTGCCGCCGGCATCACGTTTCACACCACGTTGGCCGCGCTTGGCGTGGCCGCGTTGCTGCGTTCGTCGCCGGTTGCGTTTGAAGTGATCAAGCTGGCCGGCGCCGCCTATCTGATCTGGATCGGCATCAAGGCGTTGCGCAGCCAGGGCCTCGCCACCGCGCACGAGCGCGCGCCGCAACCGTTGAACGCGGTGTTTCGCCAGAGCGTGCTCGGCAATCTGCTGAATCCGAAGGTGACGCTGTTCTTCGTCGTGTTCCTGCCGCAATTCGTGCAGCCGCGCGGCACGCAAAGCGTCACGGTGCAGATGCTCGAACTCGGCGTGTTGTTCATGTTGCAGACCGTGGTGGTGTTTTCGCTGTTCGGCGTGTGTGCGGGGATGATCGGCGGCTGGCTGAAGCGCCGGCCGCGCGTGGGCGTGTGGCTTGATCGGCTTGCTGGTGCGACGTTCATCGCGATTGGGATTCGCGTTGCCTTGCGTGATTGACGCGATTGAAGCTGCTGCCCCGGCTGACACCAACCGAACGCGGCAGAAGACCAGTTTGGAGCTTTGAATGACTTTGCCTTGCATCACCGCCGCGCGCCACTTCGACATAGACGCGCATCTGCCGTTCTGGATCGACGCCGAGCAGGTCGGCTGGATTCGCTCGACCGATGTTCCGTTGCTCGCGCGCTGGCCCGATGTGTTTGAAATCGACAGTACGCGCGTCACGCTCGCACCTGTGTTCAATACCGTCGATCTGCGCAGCGCAGCGCTCGGTTCCGTGATCGGTGCACTTGCCGCCGATGGCCGCATTCCCGGCTGGCGCAACGAGACTTACGCGATTCGCAATGCGTTCGATGCGCCGCCGCTCGCCTACATCGAACGCGCGGCGTCGCGCTTCTTCGGCACGATGACCTACGCGGTGCATCTGAACGGCGTCGTAGAATACGCGGATGGCGCCCCGCAATTGTGGATCGCGCGCCGCAGCGACACCAAGGCCACCGACCCAGGCATGCTCGACAATGTCGTCGCTGGCGGGATCGGCTGGGGCTTCGGCATCGAGGCGACGATCATCAAGGAATGCTGGGAAGAAGCTGGCATTCCCGAGGAGATCGCCGCGCGCGCCACGGCCGGGCGCACCGCGCATGTGCTGCAATCGTTGCCGGAAGGCACGCAGGCCGAACAGATTTTTATCTACGACCTGGCGCTGCCGGCCGATTTCGCGCCGCGCAATCAAGATGGCGAAGTGGGCGAACACCGGCTCGCGCGCATCGACGAAGTGGCGCGCTGGATCGAAGAAGGCGCGATGACCGTGGATGCGAGTCTCGCCACGCTGGATTGCCTGCTGCGCCGCCGCTGGATCGATGAAGACGCGTGTCCGGGCATCGAGACGCTGTTCGCGCCACCGGTGCTTGCGTAAGCGCTAGTTGGGCGCGGGTACGGCGGGCAAGCCAGGTCACGCTGTAGCACGCTGCATCGAATAAGACACACCGAACAAACCACGCACTGAAGAAGGGAGTCACCCAGGTCATGTCGACCGATCACAGCTTTATCCTCAAACTGTCGTGCGCCGACCGGCCCGGCATCGTCCACGCGGTTTCGGGCTTTCTGTTCGAACGTGGCAGCAATATTCTCGACTCCGCACAGTTCGGCGACAGCCGCACCGGCGAGTTCTTCATGCGTGTGCATTTCCAGCAGGTCGGTGGCGATCCGGGCCAGGACGTGTTGCGTACGTCGTTCGCCACGCTCGCTGAGCAGTTCGGTATGCGCTGGGAATTGCACGATGCGTCGGTGAAGCCGCGCGTCATCATCATGGTGTCGAAGATCGGCCATTGCCTGAACGACCTGCTGTTCCGCTATCGCACCGGTCAATTGGGTATCGAGATTCCGGCGATCATCTCGAACCACAAGGAGTTCTATCAACTTGCGGCCAGCTACGACATCCCGTTCCATCACTTCCCGCTGATGGGCGGCACACCCGACGCGAAGGCCGCGCAGGAAGCGCGCGTCCTCGAAGTGATCGACGAGCATCAAGCCGATCTGGTGGTGCTCGCGCGCTACATGCAGATTCTGTCGCCGCAACTGTGCGAATCGCTCGCCGGCCGCGCGATCAATATTCACCATTCGTTCCTGCCGAGCTTCAAGGGTGCGAAGCCGTATTACCAGGCGTTTGACCGCGGTGTGAAGCTGATCGGTGCAACGGCTCACTACGTGACGACGGATCTCGACGAAGGTCCGATCATCGAGCAGGGCGTGGAGCGTGTCGACCACAGCATGACGCCGGAGCAACTGACGGCGATCGGCCGCGACGTCGAATGCGTGACGCTTGCGCGCGCGGTGAAGTGGCACGTCGAGCATCGCGTCGTGTTGAACGGCAGCAAGACGGTGGTGTTTCGTTAAGCGTAGTTAATGCGCTTGCAGTGGGGCGGCCAAACCGTGGCCGCATCACCCCGCTGCAAGCTTGCGCCGAATGAGTCGGGCGCGCCCTCTTCAGATCAGGGCTGCATTGCGGTGCCACCCGCATCCCGCGCGTCCAGCGCGAGCCGAGCGTTTTGTGCCGAACGGCGGCGCGCATTCAGTTTCTTTAGCCAGATCAGCAGTCCCGTTGCGCTCAGCACCGCGACCGCAATCCCCACCGCGCTAATCAGAATCCGCCCGCCGAGACCGAGAATGCGTCCCGAGTGCAGCGGGAATTGCACCTGCATGAAGATGTCGCCCGCCGTGCCCTTGCCGGGGATCTGCGCGCCGAGCAGTTTGCCGGTGGCCGCGTCCCAATACATCCACGGATTGCCGAGGCCGATGTCGCCGTGATCGTCGCCGCTTGCGTAGAAGCCGACGCCGTAGGCGTGCAGGAATTCCGCGTAGTAGACGCCGCCAGGTGGCACCTTCAGGTTCTGCGCCTTACCGGCTTGCTCGGCTAGTTGCACGATGCGCTCGCGGCTCAGTACCTGGTCGCCTGGCTGCGGCGCACGCAGAATTTCCGGGTTGTTGATCGGATCCGGCGTGAGCTTTGAGACTAGCGACACGACTGGCCGAACCACGGGCCCGGCGAGATTCATCGATACGGACGTTAGCGCGACGATCACCAGCAAGCCCCAGATCCACACGCCGCCCGAGCGATGCAGATCGAAGGTGAGCGCATAGCCGCCGCGCCCGAGACGAAATGCGAACGACTTGCGCCATGCCTTGAGGCTCGGAAACGATAGCCAAAGGGCGACCACGCTGTCGAACAGCCACACGATCCCAACGATGCCCATTAGCCACGTGCCGATATCGACGCCGCCGGTGAACGGCAATTGCAGCGTGTAGTGCAGCTTGTAGATGAACGGAATCAGATTGAGCCGCGCGAGTGAAACGGCGCCCCACTCGCGCCGCCCCTGGATGTCGCCGGTGGCGGGGTCGACGGCAATCTGGTTGAAGTCGAGCGGGTAGGGCTGCTTCGTCGCGGGGTCGGTGCGCGGCAGCACCATCATCTGCAGCGTGTGGCCGGGTTCAGCGTCGAGCGGCAGATACGTCACCTGCAGGCGCGGATCGGCCGCTTCGACGCGGCGGGCCAACTCGAGTCCCAGTAGCGCCGGGCCGGCGGTGCGCGCTTTGAAGAACGACGGGTTCAGCGCCGCATCGAGTTCGTGATCCCACGCGATGATCGCGCCGGTCAGGCCGGCGACGAACAGAAACAGCGCAATGGCGACACCGAACCAGCGGTGCAGGCGGACGAGTTGCCGCCTCATGGGCGAGCCGGCGGAATGGAAAATGAGGGGAAACGGCGAATCACGGTGTCGAAATGTAAATGGGAATTGTTCGCATCTTATGTGAAGCGAGTGGCCTGCCGCAAGTTTTTAGTAAGCGATTGGCGCCGCGTGGATCTGACCACCTGAACACCGTCGACGCAAAAAAAACGGCACCGAAGTGCCGCTTTTCGCTCGTCCGCTAAGCCCGGATCGCAGTCTGGTTGACGCTCACACCAGCCGCAGATAAATCAATTCCCGCTTGATATACGCATAGAAGATCGGCGCCGCAACCACGCCGGGGATGCCGAACGCGGCTTCCATCACGAGCATTGCGATCAGCAGTTCCCAGGCGCGCGCCTCGATCTGACCACCAACGATGCGCGCGTTCAGGAAGTACTCCAGCTTGTGGATCAGGATCAGGAATACCAACGACATGATCGCCGCCGGAAAGCTCACCGAGAGTGCCACCGCGACGATGATCGTGTTCGAAATCAGATTGCCGATCACGGGCAGCAAGCCGACGATAAACGTCACCAGCACCAGCGTTTTGGAAAGCGGCAGCGTGTCGTGAAAGATCGGCAGGACCACCAGCAGAAAGATGCCGGTGAAGACCGCATTGATCGCGGAAATCTTCACCTGAGCAAATACGATGCGGCGGAAGGCGTCGGCGAAACGTGTCACGCGCGTGACGAACGCTGTGGACAGCGGCAGCCGTTGCATATGCTTCTGCGCCCCGACCGCGATGATCGCGCCGATGATCATGCCGATCAGAATGTGCGTGAAGCCGCGCGCCGCGGTCTTACCGCTTTGCTGCAGCATGTTCGCATGCGTCTGCATCAGCTCGGCAGCCTTGGTCTTCATCTGGTCTGTATCGACCGGCAGATAGTTGGCGACGAATTGCGGAATCCGGCCGCGCGCCTGGTCGATCAACTGCATCGCCTGGTCGAGCAGTTTCTGCACGCTCGGCACGTCGCTCTCGAAATGTTCGATGATGCCGAGCGTCAACCCCGTCAGTGCACCGACTATCACTGTCGAGAGGATCACCACCGCGAGCCAGCGCGCGCGCTGACTCGACATATGCCGTTCGATGCGCGGCGCGATGGTGTGCACGAGTTGAAACACGAGCAGCCCGGCCAGCAAGGCGCCGAGCAGCTTCAGTTCGATGATCGCCCACATTCCGATCAGCATCAGCACATAACTGCCGATTTCGACCGCCGACAGCTTCGGCAGGCTCATGTCGCTAGTCAGCCTGACCGGGCGTGGGCGGAGGTCCTGCACTTGCCCGTCGTCGCTCGCCTGATTCCGCTTGGCCATGGCTTATTCCGTCTCCAACCCGTGTTGTGCAGCGTTACTTTCTACTGGCAATGCGTTTCAGCAGAGGCGCCAGATACTTACCGGTAAAACTTGCCTTCGACTTGGCAACCTGCTCCGGCGTGCCTTGCGCAATGATCTGACCGCCGCCGGCTCCGCCTTCGGGGCCGAGATCGATGACCCAGTCGGCAGTTTTTATTACATCGAGATTATGCTCGATGATCACGACAGTATTACCCTGGTCTCGCAAACGATGAATGACTTCCAGCAGCAATGCGATGTCGTGAAAGTGCAGACCGGTGGTCGGCTCGTCCAGGATGTATAGCGTGCGACCGGTGTCGCGCTTGCTCAGTTCCAACGAAAGTTTGACGCGCTGTGCCTCGCCGCCCGACAGGGTGGTGGCCGACTGGCCTAGCCGGATATAGCCGAGACCCACGTCTAGCAAGGTTTTCAGCTTGCGTGCCACGACCGGCACCGGCTTGAAGAACTCGTAGGCGTTCTCCACCGTCATGTCGAGGACTTCGCTGATGTTCTTGCCTTTGTATTGGACGTCCAGTGTTTCGCGGTTGTAGCGCTTGCCGTGACAGACGTCGCAGGGAACGTAGACGTCCGGCAGAAAGTGCATCTCCACCTTCAGCACGCCGTCGCCCTGGCAGGATTCGCAGCGGCCGCCCTTCACGTTGAACGAGAAGCGGCCCGCTTCGTAGCCGCGTTCTTTCGCCGCAGGCACGCCCGAAAACAACTCGCGGATCGGCGTGAACAGGCCCGTGTAAGTGGCCGGATTCGAGCGCGGCGTGCGGCCGATCGGCGACTGGTCGACGTTGATGACCTTGTCGAAATGCTCCAGACCTTCGATCGACTCGTACGGCGCCGGCTCGGTGGACGAGCCATACAGGTGATGCGCGACCGCGTGATACAGCGTGTCGTTAATCAGCGTGGACTTGCCCGAACCCGACACGCCGGTCACACAGGTCAGCAGGCCGACCGGCAGATCGAGCGAGACGTGCTGCAGATTATTGCCGTACGCCTCGACGATGCGCAGACGGCGTTCGTCCGGTTCCTTGCGCTCGTCCGGGAATTCGATGTTGCGGGCACCGGACATGTACTGCCCGGTCATCGAAGCCGCGTTCGCCTCGACCTGCTTGGGCGTGCCTTCGGCGATCACCATGCCGCCGTGCTCGCCCGCGCCAGGCCCCATGTCGACCACGTAGTCGGCCATGCGGATCATGTCTTCGTCGTGCTCGACGACGATCACCGAGTTGCCCAGGTCGCGCAAATGCTTGAGCGTGGCGATCAGCCGATCGTTGTCGCGCTGATGCAGACCGATCGACGGCTCGTCCAGCACGTACATCACGCCGGTCAAACCCGAACCGATCTGCGAGGCGAGGCGAATCCGCTGCGCTTCACCGCCCGACAGCGTTTCCGCGCTGCGTTCCAGCGACAGGTAGTCGAGCCCGACGTTATTCAGGAACATCAGGCGCGCGACGATTTCCTTGACGACCTTGTCAGCGATCTCGCGCTTTGAACCTTCGAGCCGCAGCGTCTGGAAATAGCCGAGCGCGTCGCGCAACGGCCAGCCGCTGATTTCGAAGATGCCGCGCGCGTCGCTGTTCGAGCCGATCCGCACGAAGCGGGCTTCCCGACGCAGCCGCGTGCCGGCGCAAGCGGGGCAGGGCTGGTTGTTCTGATACTTGGCGAGCTCTTCGCGCACCGCGACCGAATCGGTCTCGCGGTAACGCCGCTCCAGGTTCGGGATGATGCCTTCGAACACATGCTCGCGCACGGAAGCGCGGCCGCGTTCGTTGATGTACGAGAACGGAATCTCCTGCTTGCCCGAACCGAACAGCAGAATCTTGCGGACTTTCTCCGGCAGGTCTTCGACGGCCGTGTCGATGTCGAACTCGTAGAACGCCGCGAGACTTTGCAGCATCTGGAAGTAAAACTGGTTACGCCGGTCCCAGCCCTTCACCGCGCCCGCCGCCAGCGACAGCGACGGATGCGCGACAACCCGCTTCGGATCGAAGAAGGTGATCTGGCCGAGGCCGTCGCACTCCGGGCACGCACCCATCGGGTTGTTGAACGAGAAGAGGCGTGGCTCCAGTTCTTGCAGCGAATACGAGCAGATCGGGCAGGCGAACTTCGAGCTGAACAGATGCTCCTTGTCCGTATCCATTTCCAGCGCGATCGCGCGGCCGTCGGCGAGACGCAGCGCCGTTTCGAACGATTCGGCGAGGCGCTGCTTCATATCGCCGCGCACTTTCAACCGGTCGACGACCACGTCGATCGTGTGCTTGTCGTTTTTTTTGAGCTTCGGCAGCGAGTCGACTTCATAGATCTTCGCGACGCCTTCGTTGGCCGTGCCGCCGCCCGAGCGGACGCGAAAACGGATGAAGCCCTGCGCCTGCATCTCTTCGAAAAGCTCGACGTGCTCGCCTTTGCGGTTCGCCACCACCGGCGCGAGGATCATCAGCTTGGTCTCTTCCGGCAGGGCGAGCGCCGCGTCGACCATCTGCGAGACGCTTTGCGCTTCCAGCGGAATTTCGTGGTCCGGACAGTACGGCGTGCCGACCCGTGCGAACAATAGCCGCAGATAGTCGTGAATTTCGGTGACGGTGCCAACCGTGGAACGCGGATTGTGCGAGGTCGCCTTCTGTTCGATCGAGATCGCCGGCGACAGGCCTTCGATCAGATCGACGTCTGGCTTTTCCATCAATTGCAGGAACTGGCGGGCGTAGGCGGAGAGACTTTCGACGTAGCGCCGCTGTCCTTCCGCGTAGAGCGTGTCGAACGCCAGCGACGATTTACCCGAGCCGGATAGGCCCGTAATCACGACGAGCTTGTGACGTGGGAGGTCGAGATTGACGTTCTTCAGGTTGTGGGTGCGAGCCCCACGGATACGGATTTGTTCCACGCGTTATTCCAAGACTTGGCCCGTGACCTGGCGGAAAGAGGAGGAGGCTAAACCTGCTACTATAACGACTTTTCAAGACCGCCGTTACGGCTTCCTGACAGCCCGAACAAGGTGCAAGGCAAGCTGTAAGGCTGCGGTCCAGCGCCGCGGGAAAGAGGTCTAACTGGGGCCCTTTTTCGCGAGTACAAGGCGCCGCGAGGCGCCGGACGAGCGTCTGGCAAGGCCGCCGGCCCGAATGCCGCGCCGTATGTTTGCCGCCCCGCTCATTCAAAGAACGTTCCCGATGTCCAATCCGTCCGCAACATCCTCACGCATGAGCGCGCCTGAAATGCGCGCGACCGTGTCGCTCGCCGCCATCTTCGCGCTGCGCATGCTCGGTCTCTTCATGATCATGCCGGTGTTCTCGATCTACGCGAAGACCATCCCCGGCGGCGACAACGTGCTGCTGGTGGGGATCGCGCTGGGTGCGTACGGCGTGACGCAGTCGATGCTGTACATCTTCTATGGCTGGATCTCCGACAAGGTCGGCCGCAAACCGGTCATTGCGATCGGTCTCCTGATTTTCGCGCTTGGCAGCTTCGTCGCGGCGGGTGCGCACGACATGACGTGGATCATCGTCGGGCGGGTGATTCAGGGCATGGGCGCGGTGTCGTCCGCGGTGATCGCGTTTATCGCCGATCTCACCTCCGAAGAGCATCGCACCAAGGCGATGGCGATGGTCGGCGGCAGTATTGGCGTTTCGTTCGCGGTGGCGATCGTCGGTGCGCCGATCGTGTTCCAGTGGGTCGGCATGAGCGGCCTGTTCACGCTGGTCGGCATTTTCTCGATTCTGGCGATCGGCCTCGTGCTGTGGGTCGTGCCGGATGCGCCCAAGCCAGTGCATGTGCGCGCGCCGTTCGCCGAGGTGCTGCATAACGTCGAACTGCTGCGCCTGAACTTCGGCGTGCTCGTGCTGCACGCCACGCAAACTGCGTTGTTCCTCGTCGTGCCGCGTATTCTCGAAGCCGGTGGCCTGCCGGTCGCGTCGCACTGGAAGGTGTATTTGCCGGTGATGGGCCTCTCATTCGTGATGATGGTCCCGGCGATCATCGCCGCCGAAAAACGCGGAAAAATGAAAATCGTGCTGCTTTCCGCGATCGGTCTTATCCTGATCGGACAGTTGTTGTTGGGCGTCGCACCGCATACGATTCTGACTGTGGCGGCGATCCTCTTTGTCTACTTTTTGGGCTTCAATATTCTTGAAGCGTCACAGCCTTCGCTGGTGTCGAAACTGGCGCCGGGAACCCGCAAGGGCGCGGCGGCGGGCGTGTACAACACCACGCAGTCGATCGGTCTTGCGCTGGGTGGGGTGGTCGGCGGCTGGCTGCTCAAGGCGGACGGTCAGAGCGCGGTGTTTTTTACTTGCTCGGGACTCGTCTTTTGCTGGCTTATAATCGCGGCAAATATGAAACAGCCGCCGCGCAAGGCGTAAGAGCGCCCCCAACCCTGGCGCTCCGCGCCAGGCCCCCCGAGGGGGGCAAGGAAACTTGGGACGGCCCGGCGTTTCTTGACAGAACTCACCCGGTGGCGGGCAGAGGCGCAGTTCTGGTCTCCGGCCTGCCGGCCATCAGACGCGAACCGCGCGTTGCCGCGCCGCCCGTAACAGAATCAACAGGAGAAACTCATGGCATCCGTGAACAAGGTCATTCTCGTCGGCAATCTCGGAGCCGATCCGGAAGTCCGTTATCTTCCGAGCGGCGACGCACTGGCGAACATCCGCCTTGCGACAACGGATCGGTACAAGGACAAGACGTCCGGCGAAATGAAGGAAGCAACCGAATGGCACCGTGTGGTGTTCTTCGGCCGGCTTGCTGAAATCGTGAACGAATATCTGAAGAAGGGTTCGTCGGTGTACCTGGAAGGGCGCATCCGCACCCGCAAGTGGCAGGCTCAGGACGGCACCGACCGTTACTCGACCGAAATCGTCGCCGAGCAGATGCAAATGCTGGGTGGCCGTGGCGGTTCGACGGGTGGCGGCGGTGGCGACGAAGGTGGTTACAGCCGCGGTGAGCCGTCGGAGCGTAGCGGCGGCGGTGGCGGTCGCGCGGTTTCGGGCGGCGGCGCTTCGCGTGGCGGCAGCGGTGGCGGCGGTGGTGGTTCGAGCCGTCCGAGCGCGCCGGCCGGCGGTGGGTTTGATGAGATGGATGACGATATTCCGTTCTAATTCTGACTAAAATAGTTTTTTGTTGGTAAAAGCCCGCCCTCCTATGGAGCGCGGGTTTTTTATTTGCGCATCGGCATCAATAAGGCGGAAAGACGTGCGTGCTCCGCGCACTCAGTCGGGATAACGCCGCCGCCAAAGTCAAAAAATCACCGCCTGAGGTGCTCCAGTGCATCTCTCATCGGCAAACTGGAAACGACAATCGGCCCGGAAAACGGTGTATCCAGATCGACAATCACATAGATAGCGGAAGCAATCGACACGGCCCCAAGCGAGATCGTGACCAGCGCCAACGCATTGCGCGGCGCGATCAATCCGAAGCTGAGAAAAATCACGCACAACCAGAACGTCAGCGTCATCAAGAAAGGCAGAGAAATTGAGCTGTGCGCTTCCTCGATGATTTTCCATCGGGCATCCACAGTTCGCCGATATTGCGTCAAGGCATCATCGAGCGCGCGCTGTTGTAATGGGTCGTGCGCTCGCAATTGCCGCAACTGCCTGCCCACCGCGGTTAGCATGTCGCCGAGCCGTACGTTCTCCAGCTTCTGCGAGTTGTCCTGTGTTCCGATGTTCTTCGGATAGTCACCGGCTGGAGCCGGCTCGCCCGGCCATGTCGACGCAATCGCCGCCGCGGTGTACACGCGCAGCAGGTTGCGGGCCTCATCGGTATCGCTGCCGTACTCCCGCAAGGTCGTGTCTAACTCGATCAGGTCGGCCGCATAGGTGCGCAAATCATTCGACTCGGTATCGAAACTGGATTTCGCGGACGCTGTCATCAACCCCAGCACCAAAGCGGCAAACGTCACCAACATGCCGATAACCAGCTGGATGAGTTGTACGGTTTCGTGTGCCTTGTGCTCCTCAGGCAGCAACGGTCGCACCCACACGCCAAAGCCGGTTCCGACAAGCAGTAAGGCGAAAACCAGCAGGGCCGAGCCTATTTCTGACATAGAAATGCTCCGGAGACGCGCGATTCGTCACTTTCTACCAACCACTGCCTGCCGACCACCCGGGTAGTCCCGCAAATGCCCCCGCTCAAACAGCGGCCGACTTCCGCTCGTATGTTGATGTATCGCAACCGTATGCGCCATCAACCATAAAGTTCTCTGTAATCCCGCCGTAGACCATCTATGTGGCATTCGCTTAAATTTTGAACAAAGGTTGCGGACCTGGCCGTATGGGCTTGGGCGCAGCACGCGTGGCCGAGGCTAATTTTCTGAAACGTTCGGTCAGGCAGCCCAATGGAGACCAGTCCGATGCTTAAAAATCTGTCGATTCGCACCTGCCTTACCTTGATGATTGTGTTCTTCGGCGTGGTGCTGCTGTTCGGCGCTGCAGCCGGACTGTTGTCGTTGCGTTCGAGCAACGCGTCGCTGCAACAGATGTACACCGTGGACACACCCGCAGTCGCCGACCTCGAAGGTAGCGCTGGACAACTGCTGCGCCTGCGTCTGGCGCTGGCGACCTACGCATCGTTGGTCGACCTGAACGATCAGGACGGTGCGAACGCGGTGCTCAATCGCTTTGATCAGTACCAGAAAGCATCGAACGATCGCCTTGCCCACTATGTGAGCCGCGCGAGCACGGATGTCGACGAACAGCGCCTGATCAAGGACATGCAGGACAAGCGCGACACCTTCCTGCACGAGGGCGTCGATCCGGCGCTGGCCGCGCTCAAGTCCGGCGACAAGACCGCATTTGAGCAGTTGCAGGCGCACAAGCTGTCGTCGCTCTACAGCGCGTACGAGAAGGCCATGCTCACGCTCGAGCAATTGCAAATCGATCACGGCGCACAGCGTTATCAGGATGCACAGGATCTGTTCTACGCAATCTGCATTACGGTGGCGATCGGTATGGGGCTGTCGCTGCTGGGCGCCTTGATCGGACGGGCGGTCATGGTGCGGGCCATTGTCAGCCCGGTCGACGCAACCATTGCGCAGTTTCAGCGAATTGCCAATGGCGATCTGACCGGCCGGATCGACGTGACGAGCAATAACGAAATGGGCCGTCTCGCAGCGGCGTTGCGCAAGATGCAGGACTCGCTGATCGAGACGGTGAACGCTGTGCGTCACGGTACGGAATCCATCGATACGGGCGTGAGCGAGATTGCGGCGGGTAATACTGATCTGTCGCAACGTACCGAGGAACAGGCCGCGTCGCTTGAAGAAACGGCAGCCAGCATCGAAGAGCTGACCTCGACGGTCAAGCAGACCGCGGACAACGCGAAGCAGGCGAGTTCGCTGGCGCAGGGTGCATCGAGTCTTGCTGCGCAGGGTGGCGATCTGACGGAGCAGGTGGTGGGCACGATGCATGGCATCGTCGACGACTCGCGCCGGATTGCCGACATTGTCGGCGTGATCGAAGGCATTGCTTTCCAGACCAATATTCTCGCGTTGAACGCGGCGGTCGAGGCGGCGCGCGCGGGAGAGCAAGGGCGTGGGTTTGCGGTGGTGGCGAGCGAAGTGCGGTCGTTGGCACAGCGAAGCGCCGCGGCGGCAAAGGAGATCAAAGGGTTGATCGATGCATCGACGGCTCGCGTGCAGGCGGGCTCGCAGTTGGTCGAGCGCTCGGGGTCGACGATGACCGAGATTGTCAATTCGATTTCGCGCGTGAGTTCGATCATGGGTGAGATCGCGGCTGCTGCGCTTGAGCAGAGCACCGGGATCGATCAGGTGAATCTGGCTGTTGCGCAGATGGATGAGGTGACGCAGCAGAATGCCGCGCTGGTTGAGCAGGCTGCTGCTGCGGCTGGTTCGCTGGAGGAGCAGGCTCGCAGGTTGACTTCGGCGGTGGCTGTGTTTCAGACGGGGAGTGGGGACTCTTCTCTTGCCGGTCGGCAAGGTGGGGCCGCGGCTGCGCCGCGGAAGGTTGATGCGGGTGAGTTTGTAGCGGCTTGATGCGGCAGACCACCTAGTGTGCTGAAGGGTGATCGAGCGCTTGCGTGCGCTGCATGAAAATCAGTACAGGGTGCGCGCCAGGCCAAATGTAAAGATTAGTTATAATTCGCGCGTTTAGCCTGTTTGGTTGATCGTCTTAAAAAATAGGTGCGTTAGATTGTTCCTGCCGTTAGACAAAACGGCGCGGGTTTGACAGCCCGCAGCGAAGTACGGCACTGCCCGCGAAAGTGGGTAGTGCTCACCTACGCGCGCCGCGTTCAATGGGCGGGTCGTGGTGAGGAAGCCGAGAGGCTCGCCGGTTTCGTATTTCGCCCGGTCTGTCAACCTCACCACGTGCCCGCTCACCTTTCAGCGAGTGTCGGGCGATTCAGGAACGAACCGGAAATCGCACCATGAGCAAATCTACCAAGAACCCTCAAGCAACCTCACGCGCGCCCGTTGATGCGCTCCAGTACGAGAAACTCGCGCTCTCAGCTTTCGATTTGTGCAACCGGCAGTTGGATCAACTTAAGCGACTGGTTACGCTTGCGGCCTCAATACGTAGGACTCCCTGCATGACAAGGGAAGAACGGCAAAGCCAACAAGCGTTGCTGGAACTGCTTGTCGAAACTGGCGAAGGATACGAGCGCGAGATTGAATGCGACCGCGAACTGTACCAGGTGATCGCGCTTGATGCGAAGGACGTGCCTCATAGCCGCATCACGGCCAAACGTGCCGCGAGCCTTCTGTCTGAGGCAGTGCGGAAGAAATCAGATGAAAAGCTGAACGCGAAACCCGCAGATACCACGCGACCCAAACCGGTGCGCACAAAGGTCGCGTCGCGAGCAGAAGCGGGTGCACAGGCCGCCGCCGTTGCACATTAACCGGCACTAGAGGCCACCACGCAGAAGCAATGAAAAAGGCGCGAGCCGCGCGTAAGACATTGGGCAAAAAATGGCCCGCTGAGTGCGGGCCTTCTGACATGCTATTCGCGGTTAAGCGCCGCAAAGGCTAAACCAGGCTCAAACGGTCACTGCTGCGCCGCGTAATACTTAGCCACGCTATCGATCTCCGCCGAGGTCATCTGCCGAGCCACATTCCGCATCTGCTCATTGATATCGTTATGCCGGGCACCGGAAGCAAACGCGCGCATCTGCGCAGCGAGATAAATGGACGACTGTCCCCCAAGCCAGGGCGCAGCCCCTTTACGATCCGACTGTCCATGACAGGCCGCACAAGGTGCAATATTCCGCTGCGGATCACCCTGCATCGCAAGCTTCACAGCATTCGCATCCGGTCCAACGCCTACAGGCAAAACCTCGGCCGCCGGCGCGCGAGACAGCGAAGCATAATAAGCCGCTAAATCATGCAGATCCTGATCGCTGCGAGCCGCAATAATCGGCTGCATCACCGCGTTCTGCCGCACACCGTTCTGATAGTCGCGCAACTCTTTATAGACCACGTCGGCATACTGCCCGGCCAACGCGGGCGCCGTCACCTGCACCGTGCCTAGCACGCCATGACACATCGAGCAATTCTGCGTCGCGATCGTCGCGCCGCGGCCAATCGAATTCGTGTCAGCGCGCGCCCGCCGCAAAGGCGGCAAGACCACCACCTCGCTCGGCGCCGGACCGGCAATATTGGCGCCGCCGTACCAACTCGACGGCGCGCCTGCCGCGCTGCAAATCGTCGCCCATAAGCCGCGCTCGCTGAATCCGCTGTTCGCCGATGGCAACCAGATGAAGCCGATCAGTATCGCCACCACGGCAATCGCAATCGTGCCGCCCAGGCTCGCCGTGAACCACGGGTTGCGCAAGCTGAAGACGCGTTCCTGACTCATCGCTGCGCTCCAACGACAACTGCCGGCACGGACGTCTGCGGCAATCTGAGCAACTGAACGATCGGCACACTGTAGTTGACAACCGTCAGCCCGATCATCAACGCCACCCACAAGCCGAAACTATTGAGCGCGGCAGGCACGTGCTCCACTGGCTGCACCGCGCTCGCGAAACGGAAACTCTGCTGCTGTACCTGCGGCCCGAATTGCGACTTCGCGAGGATGTAGATGAACAGCATGCCCGACACCACCAGGATCATTCCGCCCACCGCCGACATCCCCACCCAGAACGCCTGCGATTCCATCCCCGGCATGTTGTAGTCGTAGTAGGCCATGCGGCGCGGCGCACCGAGCAGACCGACGTAATGCCACGGCAGCGTCACCACCATCATGCCGATGAACCACAGCCACAGTTGCGTACGCACCAGTTTCACCGATGCAATCGCGCGGCCGGTCAGTTGCGGCCACAGTTCGTACGCGATCGCGAAGTACATGATGACGATCGCCCCGCCGAAAATCAGATGGAAGTGTCCGGTCACCCACTGCGTGTTGTGCACAGACGAGTTCAACTGATAGCTCATGTTGATCAGGCCACCCGCACCGCCAAGACCCAGCATCACGAACGAAAATGCGATCACCAGCATCATTGGGTTCTGCCACGGCAACGTGGTCAACCAGCCGAACGCGCCTTTGCCACCACGCAACCGTCCGGCGATTTCCACAGAAGCGCAGATGGTGAACACCGTCAGCAACGTCGGCACGGACACCATGCCGGTGAACACCGCATGCAGGAATTTGAAGCCCGAGCCGACCTGCGGATCGGCGAACAGGTGGTGAATGCCGATCGGCATCGCGAATACGAGGAACAGAATGAACGACACGCGCGCCATCGAATCGCTATAGAGCCGTCCGCCGATCGCACGCGGCACCAGCGTGTAGTACGCGATGTAAGCCGGGATCAGCCAAAAGTAGACGATCGCATGCAGCGTCCACGAGAACAGGATGCGCGAGAGGCCGGCATCGATCGTGTTGGTGAGACCGAAGGCGACGGGCAAGATCTGGAACAGGATTTCGAGCGCCGCACCGATCGCGGTCCATGCCCACAGATACGCGCCTGCGACGTTGGCGAACATCGCGAGCGGTATGGGCTTGCCAGGATTCGCACGCTTCCAGATGCGCAGATTCACGTGCATCAGCGCGACCCAGATCCACGAGCCGACCACCACCAGCACCACGCCAAGGTAATAGAACGGACTGCCGATCATCGGCGGATAGAAGGTGTAGAGCACCGAAGCTTTGCCGAGCGCGACCTGCACCATAGCCATCACCGCGCCAACTGCCAGCATGATGAACGCGGCCCACGCCCATTTCAGACCGACGAGCCGTTGTGCCAGCGCGAGTTCGACGATCGCGTAGCCAAAGCCCATTGAAACCAGGGTGGGCAGCACGTAAGCCATCACCGAGCCATGCGCGGTCACCGATCGATAGTAGAGTTCGGGGTCGCCGACCCACGGCACCAGCGGGCTGCGTACCAGCATCTGCCACGCGCCGAGCAGCAGCGCGACCAGAAACGCGATGAAGGCCAGCCAGAAATGCGCGAGAACGAGTCGCTTAGCGTGAAACACAGCTGAGCCTCCGTGATTGTCGGGCTTGCTCGAAGAACGTGGCTTTGTCGACGACCTTGACGTGCGCCCACATGGTCTGGTGGCCGAAGCCGCAGAACTCGTGACACGGCATGGTGTGATCGGCGGGTTGGTCGAAGCGGGTATTCAGCGTAGCGACATAGCCGGGCACGACCATCGTGTTGATGTTGGTGTCGGTCACGAGCAACCCGTGCACGACGTCGGCGCTGGTGGTGCGGATCGTGATCGGCGTGTCGGCGGGCACCAGCAGACATTGCGGCGTAAACGAATACTGCTGCGCGACGAAACGCACAACGACCGAACCGTCCGGCTCGACGGCGCTGCCGAGGTTGTCTTCGACGAACTCGCCCGACAGTTGCAGGCGCGAAGGATCGATCGTCTCGACCCGCGACGGCGGCATCATCGCCCAATGGAGCCCCGAGAACACGATGACGACGAGCATCAGCACGATCAGCGCCGTGGCGAAAATCGCCCAGCGGCGCTCGGCGCGTAAGGCGACTTCGTGGCCGCTGCCCGGTTGGTGATTGGAATCAGTCGACATAGTCAGTGGATGACGCCGCGCGGCAGAAAGACAAGAAAGTAGAAGCCGAACCAGATCGCTATGACGATCAGCGTGGCGACACCGGCCACGGCGATCGCACCGTGCGGGCCGGCCGCGACGACGCGTTCCACTTCTTCATCCGTAGGTGGGGCCGCGCTGCGGGTATCGTTCGCTTCCATCTGGAGATTCTCCGGTGCAGCGGTTCAGGTTCAGTGCAGCGGCGCTTTGCGCAATTCGTTGACCTCGCGGGACGTCACCGGCTGGCCGTGGTTGCCCCACGCAGTGCGGATATACGTGACGACGGCGGCGGCATCGGTGTCGTTCAACTCCTGACCGAACGGAGGCATGCCGTACGGCTCGGGATTGCGCGCGGTGCCGGGTGGGAAACCGCCATTGAGCACGATACGGATCGGGTTGACCGCGGAGTCCATTTCGATCGACTGGTTGCGTGCGAGCGGCGGGTAGTGCTGCAACTGGCCCTCGCCGCTCGCGCCGTGGCATAGCGCGCATTTGTCGGCGTAGATCTTTTCGCCGAGTGCGAACACGTTGGTATTGGTCGGTGCGGACGGGCCCGATTTGCGGCCGCGGTTGTCCGGTAACGTCTTGAGATAGACGGCCATCGCCTTGACGTCATCTTCCGTCATGTACTGAAGGCTGTGATAGGTGACTTCGGCCATCGGCCCGTACACAGCGCCGCGATCGGAAATGCCAGCTTGCAGCAGATCGACGATGTCCTTGATGCTCCAGTCGCCGAGACCGCCGTCTTTATCGGATGTGAGTGAGGGCGCGTACCAGTTCTGCACCGGAATCAGACCGCCCGCGAACTGTTCGCTTTGCGACGAGCCGCCGAGCATGTTGATCTTGGTGTGGCACATCGTGCAGTGGCCGAGCCCGTCGACGAGATACGCGCCGCGATTCCATTCGACCGATTTGGTCGGGTCCGGCTGGAACTCGCCTTCACGGAAATACAACGTGCGCCAGCCGTACAGCAGCTTGCGCTGATTGAACGGGAAGCGCAGCGTGTGCTTGTGGTTCGGCTCGCGTACCGGTGCCACAGACTTCAGGTACGCGAAGATTGCGTTCGAGTCTTCACGTGTGACCTTGGTGTACTGAGCGATCGGCATCGCAGGGTAGAGCAGAGTGCCGTCCGGCGTGCGGCCGGTGCGCATCATCTTGAAGAACGCGTCCTCGCTCCATGTGCCAATGCCGTACTGCGCGTCCGGCGTGATGTTCGGCGAATACAGCGTGCCGAACGGCGTATCCATGGCGAGGCCGCCGGCGAACAGCTTGCCACGCGGCGCGGTATGGCAGGCGACGCAGTCGCCGGCGCGCGCCAGATACTCGCCGCGTTTGACGATGTCGGGACGGGTGTCGGTTTTGTCGGCAGTGGCCATTGCGGTCGTGGCGGTCGTGGCGACAGGCACGGCTTCAGCCGCGCTCGCCTCTGCGATCAACAACGCACGCGGTGCGCTGAAAAGCGCGGCGCCGCCACCGACGATCAAGCCGGCAACCAGCAAGCAGGAGACGAGCGAAACAGCGGTGCGACGGCGCTTCGTCATGGCATACGCAACAGGGCGGCTCGAGCGGAAGGTCGGCTTCATTGCGGTTGGCTCCCGCATGCAAGCGGCAGCCGCTCAGCGGACGCCGGCGAGGGCCGCGGATCGGCAGGGCGCGGCTGGCGCGCGAGCCAGCTCGATACCGCGGTGATGTCCTTGTCGGTCAGCTTGACGGCGATCGAATGCATGCAGTCCGGCGCAAGCGCGTGACGTGTGCCCGAGCGCCACGTACCCATCTGCCCGGCGATGTAGCTCGCATGCAGGCCGAGCAGTCCCGGAATGCCAGGTTGCGTACCCGTCATGCGCGCTCCATGACACGCGATGCACGCCGGGATCTTGCGTGCCGGGTCGCCTTGGGTGACGAGCCGTTGTCCGGCTGCGAGCACTGCCGGTGCGACGTCGGTGTGATCGGAATTGGGGTAGGGCGGTTGCAGGTCCGCGAAGTACTGGCTGATCTTGCGCAGATAGTCGTCGGGCAGGAAGGCGAGCAGATAGCCCATTGGCGGATAAGTACGGCCGCCGTCACGAAACGCACTCAACTGATTGAACAGGTAGTCGGCCGGTTTGCCGGCGATGCGCGGGAAGTAATCATTGTTCAGACCTTGGCCTTGCACGCCATGACACGAGGTGCAGGCACGCACGCGCTCGTCCATGGCAGAGGGCATCGCGGCTGACGCGTCGGTGGCTGCGAACGCCGCGCCACGCCACATGACGTAAAGCACCACCAGAATCGAAAATCCGATAGATCTACGATGCACGCGAGGCCTCGCCGAGGGAACGGTTATTTTCGCTATTTATTTCTCATGCATTCGCTCGTGAATTCACTCATCGGATTCGATGAACGATGCATGACAAGCCTGCCAATTCTTTTTCATAACGACTGCATGAACAGCAAATCGAAACGGACTTATTAAGGAGGCACAGTATTGAAGCGATGCGGCAATGCAACTTCTATATAAAGCAATGATCTGCCTGAGTGCGCCAATGGGTGGCGGCTTTCGGGCTGCGGTAATAACGCTTGATGCGTGCGGCAGACGTGTAGCAGGTTGCAGGAATTTATCCGATGCGTCAATAAAATTTGATAGGTCAATTGGTGGCGTATTTTATCAGCACAGGCGTCGATTAGAGCGCCATCGATATTTGTTCTGTGTCTGGTTCGAGTGCGGACTGCATCGCCGAATGCGATTGATGCGCTGCGTTTCTGTCGTGTTCCTTGAGTCGCAGCGCGCGCATCGACGCGGAGCGCGTCAACTGAAGAGATGCATCAACGCCGTGCGTGCATTACTGACGCGTTCGCTTTCGCCGATTCGCCCCGGCAACAGATGAAACTCGACAGCGGGCAGTGCGGGCAACCCGACGCTCTGCGGACAGGCTACCAGGCCCCCGCCGATCGATGATTCGTTCAGGCAGGAAATGCCCAGCCCGGCCTTCAGCGCTAGTTGCAAGCCAGCCACTCCCGAGGCCGAATGCGACACCAGATACGGCACCTTGTGCTCATCGAGGAGTTTCACGACGAAGCGCTGCAACTGACAACTCGACGGTAGCAATACCAATGAATAAGGCGTGGCCGGCCGCGGACTGGCATCGGCCGCGCAGACCCATAGCAGTTTCTCGCGCCGCACCACGGTGCTTTGCGCGCTGCCGCGCCGGTTGGTGGAGCGTGCGTTCCCGGTGACGAGCCGCAACGAAAGGCCGATGTCGTACGACGCATCGTCGCCGGCGCTGCTATCGATCACCGCGCTCGGCTGCACGGTGACGTGCAGTTTCAGGCGCGGATGCTGTTCCGAGAATGTCTTGAGAATGCGCGCGATGTCGAGCGGACGGTAGTAGTCCGTGATGGCGATGCGCAGTTCGCCGTCGAGCGAGCGGCCTTGCAGGTCCTCGAACGCCGCCTCGCTCATGGCGATGATGCGGCGCGCGTGATCGAGCAGGCGGCTACCGGCCGGCGTGGCGGTCACACCCTGCTTGCTGCGCACGAAGAGTGGCTGGCCAGCGCGTTCCTCGAGTTTCTTCAGTTGCTCACTCACCGACGACTGCGACAGGAACACGCGCTCCGCGCCCGCCGAAACGCTGCCCGATTCGGCGACGGCGACGAAGGTGCGCAACTGCGTCAGGTCAAATCCGCGCTGGCTCATGATTCGGTGTATCCGATGGAAATCATCTGATTTTCCGGCTTTTCCGATGGATTGCCCAGCCGTAGGATACCTCCAATTCATTCATTGCAGAGGCTGTCATGGGAAACGATTCGATTGCCGCCGTGCGGGTGCCGGGTGAGCGTACGGCGAGCCATCGGTGGAAAGTGCTGGGAGTCGGCTTTGCGGCGAACGCGAGCTTTTCGGCCGCTTTCTCAGGGATTCCGACCACGGCCGTGTTTTTGCGTTCGGGCTATCACCTCGGCAACGACGGGCTGGGGCTGGTGCTCGGCATGCTCGGTTTGGGCATCGCGGTCAGCGAGTTGCCATGGGGACTCCTGACCGATCGTTGGGGTGATCGCCGCGTGCTGTTGCTGGGGCTTCTTTCGACTGCCGCGGCGCTAGCCGGGCTGGCGTTGTTCGCGGTGCCGTCCGGCTCGCATGTGCCGGGCGTGGCGACGCTCGCGCTCGGCTTGTTGCTGGTCGGCCTACTCGGCGGCAGCGTCAACGGTTCGAGTGGCCGTGCGGTGATGGCCTGGTTTCGCGAAGGTGAGCGCGGCCTCGCGATGAGCATTCGGCAGACTGCGGTGCCGGCCGGTGGAGGCCTGGGCGCGCTGATCTTGCCGGCGCTTGCCTCGCGATTCGGCTTTGCCAGCGCGTACACCGTGCTGGGCCTTGCGTGCGCGATTACTGCGGTGTTCGCATGGTGGTGGTTGCACGAGCCTTCGCACGTCGAAGGGAACGGTGTGGGTCCGGCTCGCAACGCTGCGGTTGCCGGAGCAGGTGCAGGTGCGGTGCCGGTGAAGGTTTCGCCGTTACGCGACATCGGCATCTGGCGCGTGGCGCTCGGCGCCGGCGCGTTGTGTGTGCCGCAGATTGCCATCGTGACATTCGGGACCGTCTTCCTGCACGACTTCGGCCGCGCCGGTGTGCTGGCGATCAGTTTGACGATGGCGGCCGTGCAAACGGGCGCTGCGATTGCGCGGGTCTGGAGCGGTGCGTGGACCGACCGGCGCGGCAATCGACGTGCTTACATGCGCGCCTGCAGCGTGCTGACCGCGGTGCTGTTCGCCTCGCTCGCGCTGGTGACGGGTCTGGCCGGGATGCACCATACGGCGATGACAGCGGTGGTCGCGCTGATGATCGTGCTGGGCGGCATAAGCGCATCCGCATGGCACGGCGTTGCCTTCACGGAACTCGCGACACTCGCGGGGACGAGCCGTGCAGGCACCGCACTCGCGATCGGCAATACCTGCGTCTTTCTCACGTTGTTCCTGACGCCGCTCGCGATTCCGCTGCTGTTGTCGGTGGGTTCGTGGCCGATGGTGTGGGCGGTAGCCAGTGCATGCGCCTTGATCGCGTTACCGGTATTTCCGCGCACTGCTCGCGTTAGCAAGCTGACGGCGGCACGCGCTTGTGATGCCACATGATGAAGTAATGGTGGCCGGTGGCGTCATGCTGCTGGTCAAATTCGTTATTTTTCACGCGACGAGAGCGGCGGCGCGCGCTCTCGTCGCTGCAGTGCTTTTCAGAAGCAAACAAACAGCGACGGAAAAATTCTCGCATATTCGATTTGCATAATTGCGCATTCCTGCTTTGATAGTTTCGCAATGGACTATCAAATTGTTGGCGGGTTTCAGAGCGCTCCGATTTTCTCCGGTTTGTAGCAGTGGTTTCATGGCCGCCCCTAGTGTGGCATCCAACGCCACTGGGCCATTAGAGCACGCGTGAAGCGAGCGGTATTTCCCTATACGTTTGCTGAGTATGCCTACAACAACGGAGACAAATCATGACGAACGTTCGAGTCATTCTTGCGGACGATCATCCTTTCGTTCTGCTTGGCGTTCGGGCCGCGCTGGAAATGCGCGCCGGTGTCGCCATTGTCGGCGAAGCGGCTACGCCCACTTCATTGATCACGCTGTTGGAGAGCACGCCATGCGATGTGCTCGTCACCGACCTGACGATGCCGGAAGCAAGCGATAGAGGCGAGCAGGAGGGGTGAGGTGTACGTCGGCCGCTCCATCATCGAAGCGCTTGCCCAGCCTCGAGACGACGCGAGCGAGTTGCCGCCTGTATCGCGATTGTCCCCCAGAAAGGCAGAAGTTATAAGAATGTTCGTGCGTGGCCAATCGATCTGCCGCGAACACCGCGCCGGAGGACCTGAAGCTATGTCGTGACGCCGGCATGGACGACTGCCTCGTCAAGCCGACGCGACTTGCTACGCTACGCGAGTACCTGAGCCGTTGGTTCGGCACTGACAGCGCATGGCAAGCTGCTCCTGCTGAAGCGGTCAACGCACCGCCGGTTTCCGGGCCGGATGCGCATGGCGGCGCAGAGCCATTTGTCCCGGTCGACCTGAGTCACATGACGCAGTTGTGGGGGAGCGAATCGACCGTTAAGGCGTTGCTCGATTCATTCGTTTCATCGGTGCGCGAAGACGTGCAGGCATTGTCGCCGCTACTCGAACGCATCGAGGTCGAGCGTCTGCGCGAGTGGCATCATCGCGTGGCAGGCGCGGCGAGCGTGTTGCAATACCCGCCGCTGCTCAACGCGTTGGAAGACTACCGCCGGGATATCACCGTCAAGACGCCGGAACGCTTGCGCAGCGACGGGCTGGCATTGGCGCGCAAGTGCAATGCGATGCTCGATGGAATCGAGGAGCAGGCTGCATTACTTGCGTGACGCTGCTTCGCACCGCACCGCACCGCACGGAAGCGAGGCTGTAGCGCCTCGCTTGGGCGATCGCATTGGCGCGCGCTCGTGAGTAAATCCACGCGTCGAATCGAGAGGACGAAAAAAAACGCGGCCGAAGCCGCGTTAAAGATTTGGAGACATCCCTCGATGAAGGAGTCACTTCTCGCAACCGGAAGCATAGTCGGGATGACGCAAAAGATTCAGTACAAATTGCGCAATTAACTGTTTGTAAATATCGAAGAAGGCGTCGCGCAGATCGCCGCGATGTCATTTGACCCCGACGCAAACAGCTACAACGGATTTGCACTAGTATGTGGTGGCTCTGCGCGTGACCGAAATGTCGGTGCGGCGGTGCATCAAAGTCCGGAGAAGACCATGATTGCGCTTCGAAAACTGAATCTTGCTGTGGTGGTGTGGGCATTGGCGTCGGGCGTCGCCTTTGCGGATACGGTGGCGTTGAAGGCCGATCTCGAGCCGTCGAGCGAAGTGCCGCCGCGCGTGAGTCACGGGCACGGCATGTTGAACGCCACGTTCGATACGTCGACCAAGTCCCTGCAATGGACGATCACCTATGAAGGGCTGAGTGGTCCGGCAACCGCCGCGCACTTCCACGGTCCTGCGCCGGTCGGGCAGAACGCCAAGGTCCAGGTGCCGATCGGGAAGGACGCGCTCGCGAGCCCGATCAAAGGATCGGCGGCGCTCACCGAACAGCAGGTGACGGACCTGATGGCGGGACAGTGGTACTTCAACGTCCATACTGAGCAGAATCCGACGGGCGAGATTCGCGGACAGGTTTTGCCGGCGAACTAGGCCAGAGGAAAACGAGGAAAACCTTGCCCGGTGGCGCGGGCGCCTTTTCGGGATTAGAAGCCGCCGTCCACCGGCGCGGCGGCGACTGCACGTACCATGTGGGACACTATCGAAGGAGCGTGTCCTGATGAGCTGGCAAAGTGCACTCGCGTGCTGGTATCTGCGTAAGCAGTTTCGACCGCAGACCCTCAAGCCGAGTATCAATGTCGAGAAGGCGCGTGCGCTGACGGCCAAGCGCGCCTGGTCGCCGCGTGTGCCGGGCGGTTGGCGTCTGCGCGAATCGTACGGGCCGGACAATTGGCCACTGCAGGGTGAGTGGATCGAGCCGGCTGACGGCGTGTCCACTTCCGGGAGCGGCCCGATCGTGCTGTATTGCCACGGTGGTGGCTACTATTTCTGTTCGCCGCGTACGCATCGCTCGCTCGTATTCGACCTCGCCACGCGTGCGAACGCACCGATCTTTTCCCTCGACTACCGTCTCGCGCCCGAGCATCGCTTCCCGGCCGCGCTCGACGATGCAACCGCGGCCTATCGTCAGTTGGTCGCGGACGGCACGCCGCCCGAGTCGATTGTGATCGCGGGGGATTCAGCGGGCGGCGGCCTTGCACTCGCTACCGTAGTCGCCTTGCGCGACGCCGGCGATCCGCTACCGGCAGGCTGCCTGCTGTTCTCGCCGTGGACCGATCTGGCGGCTGCCGGCGCCACCATTCGCACCAACGACGGTCTCGATCCGATGTTCAGCGGTCCCGCGATCGCGCGGGCCGCGCAGGTTTATCTCGGCGACACGCCCGCCACGCATCCCTACGCTTCGCCGGTCTATGCCGACCTGAACGGCTTGCCGCCGCTCTTCATCATGGCGGGCAGCACCGAGGTATTGCTAGACGACTCGCAACGCGTTGCCGACAAGGCGCGCGCGGCGGGCGTCGATTGCGAACTTGAGGTGTGGAAGAAGATGCCGCACGTCTGGCCCTTGTTCACGCCGTTCATCCCGGAGGGCGGCCGCGCGCTCGACCGCGCCGCGGCCTTCGTGCGGCGCGTGACGAGTGCAACGAGCGGGCGTGACACGGCCGCTCAGCCAGCCAGGGTGACGTCGATCGCCTGATAGGCGGCTTCGACCGTTTCCTGGCCGTATTGCCGCTCCAGCCGCCGCACGGTGAAGTGGCCGTGCGCGACCTGCTGGAAGTGGTCGATGAATACCGTATTGACCATCGCGCCAAGCACCGCCCCGATCGCCGGAATCGACTTGGCGGCGATCTGCTCGCTCACCTGCACCGAAAAGCGCGCGGCAATCGTGTTGAGTAAGCGTAACAAGGCCGCCGAGCCATGCGCGGTGAAGCCTTTCGTCGCGATTTCGGATGAAGCCTTCGATACCGCCTGTGCCAGCGCACCGCGCATGATGAAGTAGCCGAAGTCGGCGTCGTCGTCGGCTTTCGAGGTGCCGCCCATGCCGAGCACCGTCAGGCATTGCAGTTGCGTGTCGATCGACGACAGATCCTCGCCCTCGCTGCGCGCGATGTCGCAGATCGAGCGAAACATCAGCGTGGTCGTGACCGGCAACTCCACTGGCAGCGCGAACAGACCGAATGCGCCGCCGGCCGCGCCGGTGGTCGCCACGGCGAACTTGTGCAGCAGGTTGCTCGGCTTGTCGGGCACCACGAGGGGCGAGGCGCCAGCCTGCCGCCCCAGCGTGCGCAGCGCGATCGAGAGGCACTTGCGCAATGCCAGTTCCGTCGCATCCGTGACCTTTTCGTTGGCAAAAGCCGGCATGCGCGCGAGCAGCTTCTCGAGCGGCGAGCCGACGATGCTCGCCAGTTTCATCGCCAGCGCGGGGCTCTCCAGTTCGTGTTTCGCGCGTCGCAGCGCGCTCAGGTCGTCGTCCGATAAGGATTGTGCTGCGAGCGAACTCGGCTCCATGTGCCTCCCTGGCGTCATGTATTGTCCATTCTTCAGTCGATTGCCGATGCGGTGAGCCGCACCGGCGCGTTCCAGCTTAGAGCATCACCTCATGGTATGATTCCAAATCGTTTGACGAGTCAACTGTTGCCCCATCAAAAAATGGCTGTCCATACCGCGGCCCACCACTCGAGTGGGCAAGTTTTACCGTTCCGTGAGTCGCTGCTGGCGATGCTCGGCGTTTCCTTCGTTTCGATGCTGGTCGCACTAGACCAGACCGTGGTCGGCACCGCGTTGCCCACGATCGTCGCGGAGCTGAAGGGTTTCGAGCTCTACGCGTGGGTCGGCACGTTGTATTTGCTGACCTCGGTGATCACCGTGCCGATCTTCGGCCGCCTCGGCGATTACTACGGGCGCAAGCCATTTGTGATCGCATCGATCGTCGTATTCACTGCTGCTTCGGTGCTCTGCGGCGCTGCCAACAACATGCTGTTCCTCGTGCTCGCGCGCGGCTTGCAGGGCATCGGCGGCGGCATGCTGGTCGGCACAGCCTTCGCGTGCATTCCTGATCTATTTCCCGACTCGGTCGTGCGACTGCGCTGGCAGGTGCTGATGAGTTCGGCGTTCGGGATTGCGAACGCGGTGGGGCCGTCGCTCGGCGGTTTTCTCACGCAGTACTACGGCTGGCGCTCAGTGTTCTATGTGAATCTGCCGGTCGGCTTGCTGTCGCTATTTTTCGTCTGGCGCTTCCTGCCGCACCTGCGGCACATCGAGCACGAAGGCAAGATGCGGCTCGATTGGCCGGGTGCGTTGTTGATCGCAGTGGCTCTTGGCTCGCTGCAGTTGTTCGTCGAGTTGTTGCCGAAGCACGGCGTCACCTTGAGCGCCTTCGCGCTGCTTGCACTGAGCGTCGCCTCGGCATACGGCTTGTGGCAGTGGGAAAAGCGCTGCCCGACGGCGATTCTGCCGGTGGATATGTTTCGTAATCGCAGTCTGGCCGCGCTCTTCACGCTCGCCGTGCTGGGCGGTTTCACGATGTTCTCGTTGCTGTTCTACGCACCGTTGCTATTTCAAGGTGGTTTCGGGATGTCACCGAAAGAGGCGGGGCTCGTCATTACGCCGCTCGTCGTATTCATCACGATCGGCAGTATCGCCAACGGACGTATCGTCTCGCGTGTACGCAATCCGAATCTGATGCTGTACGTCGGCTTTGCGCTGGTGGCGCTGTCGTGTCTCGGCGTGGTCGTCGCGACGCGTGCCATGCCGCAATGGCTGCTGATGTCGTTCATGGTGCTCGGCGGCCTCGGCCTCGGTTTCGTGATGCCGAATCTGACGATCTTCGCGCAGCAGACTGCGGGCCGCGAACACCTCGGTATCGCTACCGCGCTGCTGCAGTCGCTGCGGATGATCGGCGGGATGATCGGCACGGCGCTGACCGGCACGCTGATCAGCCATATGTACGCGAGCGGCGTGCGCAGCGCGCTGGAAAACGATCACGCGTCGCAGTGGTTTGCCGATCTCGGCGACCCGCAAATCCTCATCAATCGCGATGCGCAAACCACCTTGCTCGGCGAGTTGACGCATGCGGGTCACAACGGCGCGATGCTGCTTGAGAGTGCACGCGAGGCGCTCGTTTCAGCAATTCATCTGGGTCTCGCGCTCGCGGCGATCATCGCCGTGGTGTCCGTGTGGCAAAGCCGCCGTGTGCCGCCGGTCAAGCTCCAGCGCAAGCTCGAGCCGGTGATTCACGCGGACTGATTTTTTCGCCTTACCGTTTTACTGACAGATCATGGAAGAACAGGACCGCGTCGCCGTCATGCAACAATTCGGCCGCACTTATCGGGCGTTCATGTCGGCGTTCGAAGCCCACGTGGGCCATCCGTTGCCGCGCTGGCGCATTCTGCTTGCGCTGCACGAGCAGGCCGGCGAATCTTCGCAGAAGCGGCTGGTCGAGCGCTTGCGCGTCGATCCGGGCGCGCTGACTCGGCAGCTGAAAACGCTGGAGGGTTTAGGCTGGATTGCTCGCAGCATGGATACGCACGACAACCGCGTGACCAATGTGCGTTTGACCGAAGCGGGACGGTCGGCGACCGAAGCCAGCCTGCCGCGCCGCAATGCTTTTTTGCACGACACGATGGCGGCGTTGCCGGACGAAGCGCTGAGCGCGTTGTCGGGGGCGTTGAAGATGCTGGAAGTGCGGATCGGCGAAGTGGCTGCTACGACTGGCGCGGCAGCCGCGTCGGCTGCCCAGGTGTCCGACACGGCGGAGGCCGGCCCGGCTCGCTAGGCTTAAGCCCGACTCAACTGCAACAAACGGCGCGCCACCTCACGGTGAAACGCGCCGGTTCTATCACGATCAGAAGAACGTTTCGATCACTTCCGTGACGCGATACGACGGATCGACCACCAGCACCTGACGCCACTTGTCGAACGTCAGGCACGGATGCGAGATGTCGAACGCGATCATGTCGCCTACCTTCAGATCGGCGCCCGCGGGAATCCGCAGATACGCGTGCTGATCCATCAAGCCAAAAATCTCCCAGCCTTCGCTCGCCGCGATATCGCGTGGCGCTTCGGTGCCCGGACGATAGTGGCGCGACGGCTCCGGCATGCCTGCGTCGAAAGCAGAATCGCGCTTGCCGAGGCCGATGATCGCGCGATCCGGTTCCGGAATCGACTGCACATATGCCCACAGTTGCAGCGCCGGCAGCAAGCCTTCGCCCATTTTCTTCGCGACCGGATTGCGCGCGAAGATGTCCGTCTGCGCCTTGCGATACACGCCGACGTCATGCGTCAGATAGCAGCCGGGCCGCAACACGACTTCAACCTTGCCGGTCTCCGAGGCCTTCACGAATTCTTCCGCGACCACGTCGTACCAGGCCGAGCCGGCGCCTGACAGAACGGCCGGCGTGCGGGCAAATCGTCCTTCCTCAACGAGTGCGCGCGTCACAGCGACCGCGCTCTGCAGGAACTCGCGCACTTCGTGTTCTTCTTTCAGCACACCTTCATACAACTCGACGCCCGCCAGCTTCAACACATCCGGATAGCGCGCGATTGCTTCAAGCACCGCGTTGCGCTGCGCTTCGTCGCGCACGCCGGTGCGGCCACCCGGCACGCCGAGTTCGAGCAATACTTGCAGCGGCTTGCGTACCGACGTAAAAAACTGGCCCAGTTGCTCGACGCCTTCGACCGAATCGACGAGGCAGAAGAACTCGAAATCAGGGTCGCTCAGCAATTCGGCGATCATCATCATGTTGCGGCGGCCGACCAGTTGGTTGGCCATCAGGATCCGCGAAACACCGCCGTGATACGCCGCGCGCACCTGATGCGCGGTGGCGAGCGTGATGCCCCATGCGCCGGTTTCGAGCTGACGGCGAAACAGTTGCGGCGCCATGGTGGTTTTGCCGTGCGGCGCCAGCTTGACGCCGTATTCTGCGACGAATGCCTGCATCCACTTCAGGTTGTGTTCCACACGATCCGCGTACAGCACGGCGGCAGGCAGGCTCACGTCTTCGTTCAGCAGGTTCCACTCGAGGCGCGCGGCATCCATGAGTTGGATGCTGGTGCCCGGAACCATGCCCAAGCCCTTGCTATAAGGATCAATCGTTGCGCCCTGATAGTTTGTAACTTTCATGTCTCCCTGCTCCATCGTCCAGTTAAATCGAATCAAAGTTGACTTTACCATGTTACCGAAAGTACGATGGTTGGAGGAATGTTATTTAGTACCATAGTTTTCCCGAAGCGCTTTGTAAGCGTTCGCGAGACACCCCACAGCCTGCAATGAACCTGACCGCCGAACCGCTGGCCTTCGATATCGTCGCGCGCATCGCCGAATGCGCGCCGGAACTGCGTTCGGCCGAACGGAAGGTAGCGGCGCTGATTCTCGACGATCTGACCGGCGCATCGCGCGCCAGCATTGGCGCGCTCGCCCAGCAGGCGGAGGTGAGTGTCGCGACCGTGACGCGCTTTGCCAAGGCGGTCGGTTGCCGCGACGTGCGGGAGTTGAAGCTGCGGCTCGCGCAGGCGGCCGCTGTCGGTCAGCGCTTCCTGCAGGCGAGCGGACCCACCGACGCGCCCGAGCCGATCGCCACCCGCGTATTCGACGAACTGCAAACGGCGCTAGCACATAACCACCAACTTCTTCGTCAGGCGCCTTTAGCCGAAGCCGCAGCCGCGTTGCGCGCCGCTCGGATGATCTACGTTTTCGGCATGGGCGGCGGCTCGACCGCGCTTGCCGACGAAATGCGCTTCAGGCTCGTGCGCCTCGGCCGGCCGGTTGCGACCTATCAGGACGGCCTGTTGCAGCGCATGGTGGCGAGCACCGTGTCGCGCGAGTGCGTAGTGATCGCGTTGTCCACCACCGGTCGTGTGCCCGAGATGGTCGAGAACTGCAAGATCGCGCGCAGCTACGGGGCGACCGTGATCGCTCTGACCGCGCCGGCTTCGCCGTTGGCCAAACTGGCCGATTGGGTAATCCCGATCGTCGCCTTTGAAACCGATTTCATTTACAAACCGTCGTCGTCGCGTTACGCGATGATGATGGCGCTCGATGTGCTCGTCACTGAACTTGCCGTGAGTCAGGGTGACGAGAGCCGCGAATTGCTGCGCCGCATGAAGCACGCGCTCGACGCGCACCGTGGCGGCGGCGACCGACAACCGTTAGGAGACTGATCCATGCATTCGCATCCCGAAGCCGCCGATACGCTGATCGTCGGCGCGCAACTGTACGACGGCACGGGCGCGCCGCCGGTAGAACGCGACGTCGCGATCCGCGACGGCCGCATCGCCGCGATCGGCAACCTGTCGAACTGGCTCGCCGAAGAGGTGATTGAGGCGAACGGCCGCGCGCTGGCGCCCGGCTTCATCGACGTTCATACGCATGACGACACGCACGTGATCCGGTCGCCGCAAATGCTGCCGAAGATCACGCAGGGCGTGACGACGGTGATCGTCGGCAATTGCGGGATCAGTGCGTCGCCGGTATCGCTGAAGGGCGATCCGCCTGATCCGATGAATCTGCTTGGCGAGCGCGATGCGTTCCAGTACCCGACTTTCGCTGCGTACGTCGAAGCGGTGAACGCCGCGCGTCCGGCAGTGAATGTCGGCGCGCTGATTGGGCACACGGCATTGCGCAGCAATCAGATGGACCGGCTCGACCGCGCGGCGACCGCGAAGGAAATCGACGGAATGCGCGCGCAACTGGAAGAGGCGTTGTCGAACGGGGCATTGGGTCTGAGTTCGGGGCTTGCCTATGGCTCCGCCTTCTCTGCGCCGACTGAAGAAGTGATGGCGCTGGCCGAGCCGCTCGCCGCCGCCGGCGCGCTTTACACGACGCATATGCGCACCGAGTTCGACGCGATTCTCGACGCGATGGACGAAGCGTATCGGGTGGGCCGTCACGCGCATGTGCCGGTGGTGATTTCGCATCTGAAGTGCGCGGGGCCGTCGAATTGGGGGCGTAGCGAAGAGGTGCTGAAGTCGCTGGAAGGCGCGCGTCGTTTGCAGCCGATCGGTTGCGATTGCTATCCGTATAACCGCAGTTCGTCGACGCTCGACGTGAAGCAGGTGACGGGCGACATCGACATCACGATCACGTGGTCCGAGCCGCATCCCGAGATGGCGGGCAAGCTGATCAGGGAGATTGCCGCCGAGTGGGGCGTCACGCAGCAGGAGGCCGGCAAGCGTTTGCAGCCGGCGGGCGCGGTGTATCACAACATGTCCGAGGACGACGTGCGGCGCATTCTGTCGCATCCCGCGACGATGGTTGGCTCGGATGGATTGCCGAACGATCCGTTGCCGCATCCGCGGTTGTGGGGCGCGTTTCCGCGCGTGCTTGGGCACTACGTACGTGACGCCGGTTTGCTGCCGCTTGAAGAGGCGGTGCGCAAGATGACCAGCTTGTCTGCGCGCCGGTTTGGTTTGGCGCAGCGCGGCGAGGTGCACATCGGTTATCACGCGGATCTGGTGTTGTTTGATCCGGCCAAAGTGCGCGACGCGGCGACGTTCGAGAAGCCGCAACAGGCGGCCGATGGAATTGATGCTGTGTGGGTGAACGGCGTGTTGGCGTATCGCGATGGCGCGGTGACCGGCGAACGGGCAGGGCATTTTGTGGCGCGTGGTGCGGCGTCGAAGGGTGATGCGCACGGCGCGTTTTGATTTTTTTGTTTTCTGATTGATGTGACAAGCGGTTGTGGCGTTGCTCGCGCCGCGTGCCTGACTTTTTAAGGAGTTGGATGATGAAGCGATATGGTGTTGAAGGTGGCAAGGGTACGGGTGGTCAACATATGCCCTTTGCTCGGGCGGTCGAAGCGGATGGCTGGTTGTTCGTTTCCGGGCAGACGCCGATGGAAAATGGTGAGGTGATCAATGGTGGCATTGTTGAGCAATCGCACAAGGCGATTCAGAATGTTTTCGGTATTCTGAAGGAAGCTGGGTATGGGGCGGAGCATGTTGTCCGCTGTGGTGTGTGGCTTGATGATCCGCGTGACTTTGCTTCGTTCAATAAGGTGTTTCGGGAGTACTTTGGGGAGAATCCGCCGGCGCGGGCGTGTGTGGTTTCTTCGATGGTGATTGATTGTCGGGTTGAGGTTGATTGCGTGGCGTATAAGAAGCCTTCGGCTTGATGGTCTTTTTTGTTTGCCGCAGGCGCTGATTTGGGGTTTGGTTGCCTGCTCGGCGCTTGTTTGTCTGTGTGCCTGGGGCTTTGGCCTTTCCTTGAATTGTTAATAGACCACTAACATTTCAAGGAAAGGCCAACGCCCTAAGAACACTGACAACAAGCGCCGCGCAGGCAAAAAAACCACGCCCCCTTATTGCCGCGCTAACCGCAAATTATCCGGCATAGGCAAATTAAAATTCGTCCGGAACGGATTAATATCCAGCCCGCCGCGGCGGGTATACCGCGCATAAACAGCAAGCTTCACCGGCCGGCAGGCCTTAAGCACATCGATAAAAATCCTCTCGACGCACTGCTCATGAAACCCAGTGTGATTCCGATAGGAAATGATGTACCTCAGCAAGCCCGCATGATCGATCTGCGGCCCAACATAATGAATCTGCACACTGCCCCAATCAGGCTGCCCCGTCACGGGACAATTCGACTTAAGCAGGTTGGAAACCAACGTCTCCTCAACAGGCGACTCGTCAAACGCAGCCTTCAGCAACGAAGCATCAGGATGATAAACATCGGTATCGAGATCGAGCCGGTCCAGCGACAACCCGTCAAACTCTTCCATCTGCAATTTGCCGAACTCATAGGGCGCCGCCAGATGAACAGACACCGTCGCGCCGCATGAAGCGGAAACATCCCGTTTGATCGTGTCGCGCACAACTTCCATCGACTCGAAAGCCGTCTGCGCAAATGACCCCAGATAAAGCTTGAACGACTTCGACTCGACAATGTTCGGCGAATCAGCCGGCACAAAGAAAGTCGCCACCGCAATCTGCGGCTTGCCGCGCGCGTTCAGCCAGGAAAGCTCGTAAGCGTTCCAGATGTCCGTGCCGAAAAACGGCAACTGCGCGCCAATCCCAATCGCCTCGCGCGCATTCTTTCGGGCAATCGGGAAGAGCAGCGAAGCGTCATATTGTTCGGTGTAAGTGGATGCCTTACCCAGCGGTGATTGTTCGGGTGTCATGATGCGTTCACGATGCCACTCAGCACGTGCCCCGTCGCCGTCACGACGCGGGCCGATTCGCAGTGGCCAATTTGGTCGTCGAAGAAAAAGTCCGGCTCGAACTCGCGCAAAAACGCGCTCTTGTCGAGGCCGCCGAGGAACATCGCTTCGTCGATTTCGATGTTCCACGCCATCAATGTGCGAATCGCGCGCTCATGCGCGGGGGCCGAGCGTGCCGTCACCAATGCCGTACGAATATGCATCGGTGCGGCTTCGTCCGCGAGTTTCTGCAGGCGGTGCAGCGCTTCGAGCAACGGCTTCAAAGGCCCATCCGCAAGCGGCAAATCCTTGTTGTGAATCTCATGGCCGACGAATGCCCGCAAGCCATCTTTCTGAAAGATACGCTCGGCTTCGTCGGAAAACAGCACGGCGTCGCCGTCGAAGGCAATCCGGATCTCGTCCGGGTACTTGCTCGCCATTTTCGCCGATTCGGGCAAGACGCGCGCGGCCGGAAATCCGGCAGCCAATGCATCGCGCACGTCGTCCTGATTCGCAGACAAAAACAGCGAGGCGTTCAACGGTTTCAGATAACCAAATGGCGCGCGCCCACGTGTGAACACGCCACGCTCGATCGCCAGCCCATACTCCCTGCACGAATGAAATGCGCGCAATCCACTGATCGGATCGCTGCGCGACAGGATCACCACTTCGACCCGATGGCCACCGGCATTCAAGGCCAGCAGCTTGCGGATCAGCGGGAACGCGACACCCGGTTTGGCGGGCACAGCTAGCCGCTCACGCTGCAATGCTTCATACGCTTGCAGGTTGCCCTTCTCGTACACGCAGTTCTCTTCCTCGAAGTCGAACAGCGCGCGCGACGAGATTGCCACCACCAGTTTGTCGACAAGCGAAAGAGCCATCTGCGCGTTTTAGTCCAATAAGATCAAGCGAGAAACAATCGGTACACGGGATTCTGCGTCTCTTCCCAGCACGGGTAACCAAGCGTCGTGATAAAGCGGTCGAACTCGCTGTTCTCGCTTACCGGCACCTGGATGCCGACCAGAATCGAACTGTAGTCCGCGCCCTGGTTGCGATAGTGGAACAGGCTGATATTCCAGTTCGGCGCCATCGACGACAAGAACTTCATCAGCGCGCCCGGACGCTCCGGAAACTCGAAGCGGAACAGGCGTTCGTCGTGGGCCAGCGGCGAACGGCCGCCGACCATATAACGGATGTGCTGCTTTGACAGTTCATCGAAAGTCAGATCGACGGTGGCAAAACCATGCGCTTCAAATGCGCCCGCGATCTGCGCGGATTCGCTGCGATTGCGGATCTGCACACCGACGAAGATATGGGCTGAATTCGCGTCCGCAATGCGGTAGTTGAACTCGGTGACGCTGCGCGTCCCCACCAGTTCGCAGAAGCGGCGGAAACTGCCGCGCTCTTCCGGAATCGTCACGGCGAACACCGCTTCACGCGCTTCGCCGACTTCGGCGCGCTCCGCCACGAAACGCATGCGGTCGAAGTTCATGTTCGCGCCGGACGTGATCGCAATCAGCGTCTGGTCCTCGATGCCTTCGCGCTCGGCATACTGTTTGGCACCCGCCACGGCCAGTGCGCCGGCCGGCTCCAGCACGCTGCGGGTGTCCTGGAACACGTCCTTGATCGCGGCGCACAGTGCATCGGTGTTCACGAGCAGCACGTCGTCGAGATATTCGCGGCACAGGCGGAAGGTTTCTTCACCCACGAGCTTCACGGCCGTGCCATCCGAGAACAGGCCCACTTCATTCAACGTCACCCGTTCGCCTGCTTTTAAGGAAGCCGCCATCGCACACGAGTCGTCGGTCTGTACGCCGATCACCTTGATCTCCGGGCGCACCGATTTCACGTACGCAGCCACACCTGCCGCGAGTCCACCGCCGCCGATCGGCACGAAGATCGCGTGGATCGGGCCCTGATGCTGGCTGAGAATCTCCATTGCGACCGTGCCCTGGCCGGCGATCACGTACGGATCGTCGAACGGGTGGACAAACGTCAGGCCGCGTTCTTCCTGCAGCTTCACCGCGTGACCGTACGCATCGCTATAGGACTCGCCGAACTGCACGACTTCGACGGTCGCCCCGCCATGTGCGCGTACCGCATCGACCTTCACCTGCGGGGTCGTCACGGGCACCACGATGATCGCCTTCACCCCCATGCGGGCCGCCGACAACGCGACGCCCTGCGCATGATTGCCCGCCGACGCGGTAATGACACCCCGTTCCAGCGCATCCGCCGGAATATGCGCCATCTTGTTGTACGCGCCGCGCACCTTGAATGAGAACACCGGCTGGTTGTCCTCACGCTTCAGATAAACCGGATTACGCAGCCGTGCCGACAGATTCGGCGCGCGTTCGAGTTCGGTCTCGCGGGCCACGTCGTAGACGCGCGCGGTCAGGGTTTTCTTCAGGTAGTCGTGGGAAGCCATGCGGGGGGCGCGGTGCGCTTTGCGAGACGGGAAAGGGTCAATGATAGCGCCAACGGTGTGCACGCTGGCCCTCTGTGAACCTTCCACGTATCCCGGCGCGCCGGCGGCAAAGTCCAACCCGACCGTCCGGTCGGAGAATCGTCCGTATGCGTTGACGAGCGCCGTTCAGCACAAAAACGCCAAAAGTCCTGCCACAACCCTGATTTCAGGCGCCAACGCGTGGCTGGATCATGGGGTAGAATTCCATTTTGGAATAAGGATCGGAAGATGCACTGGCAGCCTCGGATCGCCCACTTGATGCCCGTCCCGCGTGAGTCTTGCCCCGCGGCGGAGCGTCACGTCCGCCACGCGCGATCGTGTAGCAGTCTCTGAGCGCCGTGAAGCGACCGATGTGGGTAGGCCGTCGGTTGCGCTTCGCTCCCCTAGAAGATTTCCAGCATTGCGCTCCACGCGCACCGTCCGCCGACGCCTCACAGAGATGAGCGCGCCCGGTTGACCCACCGAGTCGTCCGAACATGAACGCACCTCAAGTTTTCGATCCGCACGGGGCCGCCACTGCGGTGGCCGCCGATCCCGAAGCGCGTCTGCGCGAAATTCCCTATAACTACACGTCGTTTTCCGACCGCGAAATCGTTATCCGTCTGCTCGGCGACGAAGCCTGGGCGGCCCTGGCCGAACTGCGCGCGGAACGCCGCACCGGCCGCTCGGCACGGATGCTGTACGAAGTGCTCGGCGACATCTGGGTCGTACGCCGCAATCCTTACCTGCAAGACGACCTGCTCGACAATCCGAAGCGCCGCGCGCTGCTGATCGAGGCGCTGCATCACCGTCTGAGCGAGATCGAGAAGCGCCGTCGCGCCGATCTGGTCCAGCACGGCGATGAAGCGGGCATCGATCGGGCCGCCCGCGTTGAAACACTGGTGGCCGCTGCACGCCGCGCTGTCGACGATTTCGAGAGCGAATTCCAGAAGACCTTCGATCTGCGCCGTCGCGCGACCAAGGTGTTGGGCCGCGTCACGGAAAAAGACAACATCAAGTTCGACGGCTTGTCCCGCGTCTCGCACGTGACCGACGCGACCGACTGGCGCGTCGAGTACCCGTTCGTCGTGCTGACGCCGGATACCGAGGCCGAGATCGCCGGCATGATCAAGGCATGTTTCGAGCTCGGTCTGACGGTGATCCCGCGCGGAGGCGGCACGGGCTACACAGGCGGCGCGGTGCCGCTCACGCCGTTCTCGGCCGTCATCAACACCGAAAAGCTCGAACAACTTGGCGCGGTCGAGATGACCGAACTGCCGGGCGTCGAGCGCAAGGTGGCGACGATTTTCTCTGGTGCGGGCGTGGTCACCCGCCGCGTGACCGAAGCGGCCGAGCAGGCCGGCTTCGTGTTCGCCGTCGATCCGACTTCGCTGGATGCATCCTGCGTCGGCGGCAACGTCGCGATGAACGCGGGCGGCAAGAAAGCGGTGTTGTGGGGCACGGCGCTCGACAACCTCGCCTGGTGGCGCATGGTCGACCCGGAAGGGAACTGGCTCGAAGTCACGCGTCTGGACCACAACCTCGGCAAGATTCACGACATCGAAGTCGCGCGTTTCGAGCTGAAGTGGTTCGACGGCAACCACGCGCCGGGCGAAAAACTGCTGCGCACGGAAGCGCTCAACATCAAGGGCCGCGTATTCCGTAAGGAAGGTCTCGGCAAGGACGTGACCGACAAATTCCTGGCCGGTCTGCCGGGCGTGCAGAAGGAAGGCTGCGACGGCCTGATCACGTCGGCGCGCTGGGTGCTGCACAAGATGCCGGCGCATACGCGCACGGTCTGCCTCGAGTTCTTCGGTCAGGCCCGTGAAGCGATTCCGAGCATCGTCGAGATCAAAGACTATCTGTTCGAAACGTCGAAGCAGGGCGGCGCGATTCTCGCCGGCCTCGAGCATCTGGACGAGCGCTATCTGCGCGCGGTCGGTTATGCGACCAAGAGCAAGCGCAACGCGTTTCCGAAGATGGTGCTGATCGGCGACATCGTCGGCGACGATGCGGACGCGGTGGCGCAAGCGACCTCGGAAGTCGTGCGCATGGCCAACGGCAAGAGCGGCGAAGGTTTCGTCGCCGTCAACGCCGAAGCACGCAAGCGTTTCTGGCTCGACCGCAGCCGTACCGCCGCGATTGCCAAGCACACCAACGCGTTCAAGATCAACGAAGACGTGGTGATCCCGCTCAACCGGATGGGCGAGTACACCGACGGCATCGAACGCATCAATATCGAGCTGTCGATAAAAAACAAGCTGCAACTGGTCGACGCGCTCGAAGCGTTCTTCAAAGGCGGCAAGCTGCCGCTCGGCAAGAGCGACGACGCCAACGAGATCCCGAGCGCGGAGTTGCTCGAAGATCGCGTGCAGCAGGCGCTCGATATGCTGAAGAAGGTGCGCACGCGCTGGGAATTCCTGCGCGACAAGCTCGATCTGTCCTTGCGCGAGGCGCAGCACTATCTGGTCGGCCTCGGCTACGAAGGGCTGGCGGAGAAGTTTGCCGATCGCGCCGACGCGCAGCCGGATGCGACCGTGTTCCATATCACGCAAGACCGTACGGTGCGCGTGTCGTGGAAGGCGGAGATCCGGGCCGAGTTGCGTCAGATCTTCAACGGCGGCGAATTCAAGCCAATCCTCGAAGAAGCCCAGGCGATCCACAAGCAGGTCCTGCGTGGCCGCGTGTTCGTCGCGCTGCACATGCACGCGGGCGACGGCAACGTCCATACGAACCTGCCGGTCAACTCCGACAACTACGAGATGCTGCAGGACGCCCACACGGCGGTTGCGCGCATCATGAAGCTGGCGCGTTCGCTCGATGGCGTGATTTCCGGCGAGCATGGCATCGGCATTACGAAGCTCGAATTCCTGACCGAGGAAGAGATCGGCGAATTCCGCGCGTACAAGCAGCGCGTTGATCCGCATGGCCGCTTCAACGCGGGCAAGCTGCTCGAAGGCGCCGACCTGCGCAACGCCTACACGCCGAGCTTCGGCCTGATGGGCTACGAATCGCTGATCATGCAGCAGTCCGACATCGGCGCGATTTCCGAGTCGATCAAGGACTGTTTGCGTTGCGGCAAGTGCAAGCCGGTGTGCGCGACTCACGTGCCGCGCGCGAACCTGCTGTACAGCCCGCGCAACAAGATTCTCGCCACCTCCTTGCTGGTCGAGGCGTTCCTGTACGAAGAGCAGACCCGCCGCGGCGTGTCGATCAAGCACTGGGACGAGTTCAACGACGTCGCCGATCACTGCACCGTCTGTCACAAATGCGTGACGCCGTGCCCGGTGAAGATCGACTTCGGCGACGTGACGATGAACATGCGCAACCTGCTTCGCAAGATGGGCAAGAAGAAGTTCAATCCGGGCAACGCGGCCGGCATGTTCTTCCTGAACGCCACCAACCCGCAGACCATTAACCTCGCGCGCACCGCGATGATGGGCATCGGCTACAAGGCGCAGCGTCTCGGCAACGACGTGCTGAAGAAGTTCGCGAAGAAGCAGACGGCGCACCCGCCGGCGACGGTCGGCAAGCCGCCGGTCACGCAGCAGGTGATCCACTTCATGAACAAGAAGATGCCGGGCAATCTGCCGAAGAAAACAGCGCGTGCCTTGCTCGATATCGAGGACAACAAGATCGTCCCGATCATCCGCAATCCGAAGACGACCACCGCCGACACTGAAGCGGTGTTCTACTTCCCGGGCTGCGGCTCCGAGCGGCTGTTCTCGCAAGTCGGTCTGGCCACGCAAGCCATGCTGTGGGAAGCGGGCGTGCAAACGGTACTGCCACCGGGCTACCTGTGCTGCGGCTACCCGCAGCGCGGCTCGGGCCAGTTCGACAAGGCCGAGCAGATCGTCACGGATAACCGTGTGCTGTTCCACCGCGTCGCGAATACGCTGAACTATCTCGACATCAAGACGGTGGTGGTGTCGTGCGGTACGTGTTACGACCAGCTCGCCGGCTACGAATTCGAGAAGATCTTCCCGGGCTGCCGGATCATCGACATCCACGAGTTCCTGCTCGAGAAGGGGATCAAGCTCGAAGGCGTGAACGGCGTGCGCTACATGTATCACGACCCGTGCCACTCCCCGATCAAGACGATGGACCCGGTCAAGCTCGTCAATCAGCTGATGGGGTCGGAGAACGACGGCTACAAGATCGAGAAGAACGATCGCTGCTGTGGCGAATCCGGCACACTCGCGGTGACGCGCCCGGACATTTCGACGCAAGTCCGTTTCCGCAAGGAAGAGGAAATGCGCAAGGGCGCAGCGAAGCTCCGTGGTATTCCTCTCGTAGCTGAGGTGGGGGCGAATGGGATCAACGCGGCCAATGCGTCGACCGGCGCGGCGGGTGCGCCGAACGGCTCCGTGCTCAAGGCGGGCGACGGGCCGCAGCCGAACGGCGCCACGGAGGTGAAGATCCTGACGAGCTGCCCATCCTGCCTGCAAGGCCTGTCGCGCTACAACGAAGATGCGGGCACCGAGGCGGACTACATCGTCGTCGAAATGGCACGTCACGTGCTGGGCGAAGACTGGATGGCGGATTACGTCCAGCGGGCGAACAATGGCGGTATCGAGCGCGTGCTGGTTTAATGGCACGACTGACGATTTTTGCCTGAGGACGACGATGGACTGCGTTTTTTGCCGTGAAGATGGCGGCGATGTGCTGTGGCAGGACGACACCCTGCGTGTCGTCCTCGCCGACGAACACGACTACCCGGGCTTTTGCCGGGTGATCTGGAACAAGCATATCGCTGAGTTTTCCGATCTCGCCGAGACCGACCGCGATCGCGTGATGCGGGCCGTGTATGCGGTCGAGCGTGCGATCCGGCGCATTCTCCAGCCGGTGAAGGTCAACCTGGCGAGCCTCGGCAACCAGGTGCCGCACGTGCATTGGCATGTGATACCGCGTTTTTCGAACGACGCTCATTTCCCGCTGCCGATCTGGGCGCCGCGCCAACGCACGGTGTCCGAAGCCATGCTGTCGTCGCGCCGTGCGCAAGCTACCCTGCTGCGCGAAGCTGTGCGGCAAGAAATCGAACAGGCGTTTGGCTGAGCGCCGCCGAACCAGCCGCTTCGCGCCAGTGCCCCGACGGGCCAATCCCCCAAGGGACCTCCTGCGGAGCGGAAAGCTTGGGGCTGCTCTGCTTTTTGTTATGAGGTCATCATGAGTGGATTGACTCCCGATACCCCGGTGCCGACCGGCGTGGTCGTGCATTCCAAATCGCGCGTGCTCGAATTGCAGTACGCAAACGGCGAAACGTATCGCCTGCCGTTCGAACTGCTGCGCGTGTATTCGCCGTCGGCAGAAGTGATGGGCCACGGGCCCGGCCAGGAAACTTTGCAAACCGGTAAACGCGACGTCACGATCACCATGATCGAAGGCGTCGGCAACTATGCGGTGCAGCCGACTTTCTCCGACGGACACGCCACCGGCATCTATTCCTGGGACCTGCTGTACGACATGGCCGTCCGTCAGGATGAACTCTGGCGCGACTATCTCGCCAAACTGGCAGCGGCCGGCGTCGACCGCGATGCCCCGATGGCGCCAGCCGGTGCTGCGCACGGGCACTGTCACTGATACGATTCGCCCTGGTCGCCGCGCTGATGCGGCGCAACATTTCAGAATACGCGAAAGGACGAGCGCGATGAGCAAAACCCACTTCGGCTTTCAATCGGTCGACGAACAGGAAAAAGCGCAGAAGGTGGCGGGCGTGTTCCACTCGGTCGCCTCCAACTACGACTTGATGAACGACCTGATGTCGGGCGGGTTGCACCGGGCGTGGAAGATGTTCACGATCGCCCAGGCCAACGTCCGGCCGGGCTTCAAGGTGCTTGATATCGCGGGCGGCACGGGCGATCTGTCGAAGGCGTTCGCCAAACAGGCGGGTGAAACCGGGGAAGTCTGGCACACCGACATCAACGAGTCGATGCTGCGCGTGGGCCGCGATCGCCTGCTGGACAAGGGCGTGATCACGCCGGCGCTGCTGTGCGATGCCGAGAAAATTCCCTTTCCGGACAATTACTTCGACGTAGTGACGGTGGCATTCGGCTTGCGCAACATGACGCACAAGGATGTGGCGCTCGCCGAGATGCGGCGGGTGTTGAAGCCGGCAGGCCGTCTGCTGGTGCTGGAGTTCTCGAAGGTGTGGGATCCGCTAAAAAAGGTCTACGACGTCTATTCTTTTAAAGTGTTGCCGTGGCTCGGCGACCGCTTTGCGAAAGACGCCGAGAGCTACCGCTACCTCGCGGAATCGATCCGGATGCATCCGGATCAGGAAACTTTAAAAACAATGATGGAACAAGCGGGCCTGGACGGCGTCAAATATTACAATTTGTCAGCTGGCGTGGTAGCTTTACATGTGGGGACCAAATACTAGGGTTCCTAACCCATCGATTTTTAAAGGAAAGTACGAAAATGTCCGATTCAGGTGTGTTATCTCCCCGTAAGGTTACGAGGTCATTGGTGAGAAGAATCGGACTGATCGCGATGGTCGGTCTAATCATGGCCGGCTCTCTCGCCTCGCTCGATGCGGAAGCCCGCCGCATGGGCGGCGGCCGTAGCATTGGCCGTCAGTCGAACACGGTTCAGCAACAGTCGACCCCGTCGCAACCTTCCCAAAGCAATCAGGCCATGCAGCAGCGCGCGCAGCCGGCACCGGCGCCCGCGCCGACTCCCGCCGCAACGCCTAATCGCTCGCGCTGGCTTGGGCCGATCGCCGGTCTTGCGGCTGGTCTTGGTATCGCGGCGCTGCTGTCGCACTTCGGTCTGGGCGGCGCGTTCGCCGGCGCTATGGCCAACATCATCGTGATCGCGGTCATCGCGATGATCGGCATCTGGCTGATCCGCCGCTTCATGGGTCGTAAGCGCGATACGTCGCAACCGTCGTACGCGGGTGGCGCACCGTCGCTGAATGCGGGCGGCACCGGCTATACGCAGGAGCCGCGTTACAACGCTCCGCCCACCGGCTCGTACCTCGAACCGCAAGGCAACCCGCTGACTACGCCGTCGATCAACGCTGCCCCGGCCGTGCCGGCCGGCTTCGATTCGGAAGCGTTCCTGCGCAACGCGAAGGTGTACTTCGTGCGCCTGCAAGCTGCGTGGGACGTCGGCAACACGGAAGACATCCGCGAATTCACCACGCCGGAAATGTTCGCCGAAGTGAAGGTCGATCTGAACTCGCGCGGTGCCGAGTCCAATCAGACCGACGTGGTGCAACTGAACGCGGAGCTGCTGGGCGTTGAAGAACGTGCAACCGAATACTTCGCCAGCGTGCGCTTCTCCGGTTTGATCCGCGAATCGGCGGGTGCCGCGGCAGAGCCGTTCGTCGAGGTCTGGAACCTGACGAAGGCGAACCGCCCTGGCGAAGGCTGGCTGCTGGCCGGCATTCAGCAGGTGGCGCAGCACTGAGCCAGCAGCGGGGCAGGGCCGGGACAGCCCTGCTTGCCCTGATTTTGCACAAAGCATTGGCCGTTCGGCATAGCAAGCCGCGAAGCGAACGGACGTTACAATAGGAACCCGCGCGGGCACCTCGCCCGCGCGGGTTTTTTCTTGCCACTTTCAATGACCCTCGCCGCCAAGCCCTTCGCTGCTGCTGTCAATCATCTGCTCGCCCGCGAATCGTGGGCTCGCGAGCGCCTCGCCCCTTACGCGGGCAAGACCGCCAGACTGTCCTGTCCGCCAGTCGTGCTGATGCTGCTGGTGCAACCCGACGGCTACCTCGGCGCGGTCGACGAAACCGATGCGCAACAGTTCGATGTGACCATCTCGGTGCCGTCCGATGCGCTGCCTGCCTTCATGCAAGGCGGCCAGGCCGCCGTGATGAAGCACGTGAAGATCGAAGGCGACGCCGAGTTTGCGACCGTGATCGCCAAGCTCGCCGAGCATCTGCGCTGGGAGCCCGAAGAGGATCTGGCGAAGCTGATCGGCGACGGTCCGGCATGGCGGGTCGCGTCGGTCGTGCGCACAGTCGGCGAACATGCGCGGCGTACCGGGCGCAATCTGCTCGACACTGCCGCCGAGTATCTGCTCGACGAAAACCCGCAACTGGTGCGCCGCGCCGCGTTGGAAGACTTCAACGTCGAACTGGCCCGCGCCCGCGATGCTTTGGCGCGCGTGGAAAAGCGCATCGAGCGTCTTGAACAGAAGGTCGAAGCCCGCGGCGCAGATGCGCCGGGCGGCGCCGCCACGTTGCGCGGCACGCGCTAGTCATCGGGCACAACTATGCGTTTTCTGCGTTTCCTCAAGATTTTCTTCACGGTCATTCGATTCGGTCTCGACGAGATGATGCTCAGCCGCGTCAACGACCGGCGTGTGCGTCTGCTGCTACGTATCACTACCATCGGCCGCAAGTTCGAAGCACCTCCGGGTGTGCGTTTGCGGCTCGCGCTCGAAAGCCTCGGGCCGATCTTCGTCAAGTTCGGCCAGGTGCTGTCCACGCGGCGCGATCTGCTGCCGGTCGATATTGCCAATGAGCTGGCCAAGCTGCAGGATCAAGTGCCGCCGTTCGATTCGGCGGTGGCGATCGGGCTGGTCGAGAAGTCGCTCGGCGCACCGGTCGACGTGCTGTTCGACGATTTCGAGCGGGTGCCGGTGGCGAGCGCGTCGATCGCGCAGGTTCACTTTGCCAAGGTGAAAGCAGGGCAGCACGCGGGCAAGTCGGTCGCCGTGAAGGTGCTGCGGCCGAACATGTTGCCGGTGATCGATTCCGACCTGGCCTTGCTGCGCGACATCGCCGTCTGGGCCGAGCGTTTATGGGCCGACGGCAAGCGCCTGAAGCCGCGCGAGGTGGTCGCTGAATTCGACAAGTATCTGCACGACGAACTCGATCTGATGCGGGAGGCGGCGAACGGCAGCCAGCTGCGCCGCAACTTCGCCGGGCTCGATCTGCTGCTGGTGCCGGAAATGTACTGGGAGTTCTGCACGCCCACCGTGCTGGTGATGGAGCGCATGGTCGGCGTGCCGATCAGCCAGGTGGAGACGCTGCGCGCGGCCGGCGTCGATATTCCGAAACTGGCGCGCGAAGGCGTCGAGATTTTCTTCACCCAGGTGTTCCGCGATGGTTTTTTCCACGCCGATATGCACCCGGGCAACATTCAGGTGAGCCTCGATCCGGCGCACTTCGGCCGCTATATCGCGCTCGACTTCGGCATCATCGGCGCACTGTCGGACTTCGATAAGAACTACCTCGCGCAGAACTTCCTCGCTTTCTTCAAGCGTGACTACCACCGTGTCGCCACGCTGCATCTGGAGTCCGGCTGGGTACCGCCTACGACTCGGGTCGAGGAACTGGAAAGCGCGATCCGCGCAGTTTGCGAGCCCTATTTCGACCGCGCGTTGAAGGATATTTCGCTCGGCCAGGTGCTGATGCGCCTGTTCTCGACTTCGCGCCGCTTCAACGTGGAAATCCAGCCGCAACTGGTGCTGCTGCAAAAAACCATGCTGAACGTGGAAGGGCTCGGCCGTTCGCTCGATCCTGAGCTGGACTTGTGGAAGACCGCCAAACCCTATCTCGAACGCTGGATGAACGAGCAGATCGGTCTACGCGGCTGGTACGAGCGGCTGAAGATCGAAGCCCCGCAGTGGAGCAAGACACTGCCGCAGTTGCCGCGCCTGATTCATCACGTGCTGGCTCAGCGTCACGACCACACGCGCGGCGTGAACGACGACATGATTCGCCAGATTCTGCTCGAGCAGAAGCGTACCAACCGGCTGCTGCAAGGCTTGCTGCTATTCGGCGTGGCGGTGGGTGTCGGCGCGGTGCTGGCACGGGCGTTTCTGGCGTTCGCCTACGGCGGGTGATCCCGAACCTGATTCCTACGAGGCATCCCATGAGCGACCCGAACCCGCCTTCCGCACCCGACTTCGCGACCCGCGATCCCAACTCGCCCGAGTTCTGGGACGAGCGCTTCGAACGCCATTTCACGCCGTGGGATCAGGCGGGCGTGCCGTCGGCGTTCCAGTCATTCGCTGGCCGGCACAGCGGCGCCGCCGTACTGATTCCCGGCTGCGGCAGTGCCTACGAGGCGCTCTGGCTGGCGCAACTAGGCAATCCAGTCCGGGCGATCGATTTCTCGCCGGCTGCCGTGGCGGCAGCGCACAAGCAATTGGGTGCGCAGCATGAGCAACTGGTCGAACAGGCTGACTTCTTCACGTACGAACCGCCGTTCACGCCGGCATGGATCTACGAGCGCGCGTTCTTTTGTGCGTTGCCGGTGGAGCGCCGTGCAGACTACGCGCAACGGATGGCCGAGTTGTTGCCGGCTGGTGCGTTGCTGGCGGGTTTCTTTTTCATCGGCGCGACGCCGAAAGGGCCGCCGTTCGGCATCGAGCGCGCTGAACTCGACGCGTTGCTCATGCCGCACTTCGATCTGATCGAAGATGAAGCCGTGAACGACTCGATTCCCGTCTTTGCTGGCCATGAGCGCTGGATGAGCTGGCGCCGTCGTGCCTGAGCGCGTCGCCGCCGCGTTTGACGGCGGCTCGGGCCGCACTTGATTCGATAGCGGCCGCCCCCATTTACGTGAACCGCGGCTGCGCCTGGCGTTTGTCCCCGAAAATCGCGGGTGACTAGCCATATGCGGCTATAATTCAAGGCTTTGCAAGCGTTTACAAGATTTCAGTAGGGAAAAGTTCATGCCGATCTACGCTTATCGTTGCGAGTCATGCGGCTTCGGGAAGGACGTGCTTCAGAAGATGAGCGACCCCCAGTTGACGCAGTGTCCCGAGTGCGGGAAAGACACCTTTCGCAAGCAGGTGACAGCAGCCGGTTTCCAGTTGAAGGGCTCCGGCTGGTATGTGACCGATTTCCGCGGCGGTAACGGCGGCGCGAGCGCGCCGGCCAAGCCCGACGCGAACGGCGGCTCGAATGCGAATTCGGGCGAAAACGCTGCAGCCGGGAACGGCGGCGCGGCGAATTCCGACACGGCTCCGGCCAACGGCACGGCCGCCGCCGCAACGCCTGCCGCAGCCGCCACGCCTGCTGCCGCACCCGCCGCTTCGGCCAGTTCGAGCGGTTCCGGCAGCGCCTAGTAGCATGGCCGCCCTTATGGGCGGCGCACACGCCGCGCGTCGGGTATCGGCTTGCGCGGCTTTCTGGCGGTACACATGACGACGAAAAAAACGACGCTCAAATCGGTGTTCCTGACTGGCCTGCTGGTGCTGGTGCCTCTGGCTATCACACTGTGGGTGCTCGGCCTGATCATCGGCACGATGGACCAGACGCTATTGTTGCTGCCGACCTCATGGCAGCCGGAGCGCGCGCTCGGCTTCCGTTTGCCGGGCCTCGGCGCGGTGCTGACGCTGGCGTTCATCTTTGTCGTCGGGCTGTTGACGCAAAACTTCATCGGGCAGAAGCTCGTGAAGTGGTGGGAAGTCGTGGTCGCTCACATTCCGGTGGTCGGCCCGCTCTACACCAGCGTCAAACAGGTGTCGGACACCTTGTTGTCGAGCAGCGGCAATGCGTTTCGCAAGGCGCTCCTGATCGAGTACCCGCGCCGCGGTTCCTATACGATTGCGTTTCTGACCGGCATTCCGGGCGGCGACGTGGTCAATCACCTGAAAGAAGATTACGTCAGCGTGTATGTGCCGACTACGCCGAATCCAACGTCCGGCTTCTTCCTGATGGTGCCCAAGAGCGAAGTGATCGAACTCGACATGACGGTCGACGCTGCGCTCAAGTACATCGTCTCGATGGGCGTCGTGGCGCCGTCCGCGCCGCCGGCGCCGGTGCGCCGCACGACAGTCGAGCCTCCGCTGTAATGCCGGCGCGCAGCGTTTATCGCCGCGCGCCGTCCAACCAATGCAAAACGAAAGACAAACATCATGTCGATGAGATCTGAATACTGCGGTCTGGTGACCGAAGAACTGCTGGGCCAACCCGTCTCGCTGTGCGGTTGGGTAAGCCGCCGCCGTGACCATGGCGGCGTCATCTTCATCGACCTGCGTGACCGCGAAGGCCTCGTTCAGGTCGTCTGCGATCCGGATCGCGCGGAAATGTTCAAGACTGCCGAAGGCGTCCGGAACGAGTTCTGCCTGCAGATCAAGGGCGTGGTTCGCGCCCGCCCGGAAGGCACCACGAACGCCTCGCTGAAGAGCGGCAAGATCGAAGTGCTGTGCCACGAGCTGATCGTGCTGAACCCGTCGATCACGCCGCCGTTCCAGCTCGACGACGACAACCTGTCGGAAACCACGCGCCTCACGCACCGTGTGCTCGACCTGCGCCGTCCGCAGATGCAGCACAACCTGCGTCTGCGTTACCGCGTCGCGATCGAAGTGCGCAAGTATCTGGACTCGCTGGGCTTCATCGACATCGAAACGCCGATGCTCACCAAGAGCACGCCGGAAGGCGCGCGCGATTACCTCGTGCCGTCGCGTACCAACCCGGGTCAGTTCTTCGCATTGCCGCAATCGCCGCAGCTGTTCAAGCAGCTGCTGATGGTCGCTAACTTCGATCGCTACTACCAGATCGTCAAGTGCTTCCGCGACGAAGACCTGCGCGCTGACCGTCAGCCGGAATTCACGCAGATCGACTGTGAAACCTCGTTCCTGTCGGAACAGGAAATCCGCGATCTGTTCGAAGCGATGATCCGTCACGTGTTCAAGGAAACGATCGGCGTCGAACTGGCCGAGAAATTCCCGGTCATGGAGTATTCGGAAGCGATGCGCCGTTTCGGTTCGGACAAGCCGGATCTGCGCGTGAAGCTCGAATTTACCGACCTGACGGACGCGGTTAAAGACGTCGACTTCAAGGTGTTCAGCACGCCGGCCAACACGAAAGACGGTCGCGTCGCGGCGATCCGCGTGCCGAAGGGCGGCGAGCTCTCGCGTGGCGATATCGACAGCTACACGGAATTCGTGCGCATCTACGGCGCGAAGGGCCTCGCGTGGATCAAGGTCAACGAAGTGGCGAAGGGCCGTGACGGTCTGCAAAGCCCGATCGTCAAGAACCTGCACGACGAAGCGGTCAAGGCGATCATCGAGCGCACCGGCGCGCAAGACGGCGACATCATTTTCTTCGCGGCGGATCGCGCGAAGGTGGTGAACGACAGCCTGGGCGCGCTGCGTCTGAAGATCGGTCATTCGGAATTCGGCAAGGCCAACGGCCTGGTCGAATCCGGCTGGAAGCCGTTGTGGGTGATCGACTTCCCGATGTTCGAGTACGACGAGGAAGACAACCGCTACGTCGCCGCGCATCACCCGTTCACGAGCCCGAAGGACGAGCACCTCGAGTATCTGGAAACGGATCCGGCGCGCTGCCTCGCCAAGGCCTACGACATGGTGCTGAACGGCTGGGAAATCGGCGGCGGTTCGGTGCGTATTCACCGTGAAGAAGTGCAGAGCCAGGTGTTCCGCGCGCTGAAGATCGGCGCGGAAGAAGCGCAAGCCAAGTTCGGTTTCCTGCTCGACGCGCTGCAATACGGCGCGCCGCCGCACGGCGGTATCGCATTCGGTCTGGACCGCATCATCACGATGATGGCCGGCGCCGATTCGATCCGCGACGTGATCGCGTTCCCGAAGACGCAACGCGCGCAGTGTCTGCTCACGCAGGCGCCGAGCGAAGTGGACGAGCGCCAGTTGCGCGAGTTGCACATCCGTCTGCGTCAGCCGGAACCGAAGGTCTAAGCGGGATCGAACTAACGCTGTCTGAAAACGACAGCTGGAAGCAGACGAAAAAGGCGCGTGATGCGCCTTTTTCGTTTTTTGCGTTACAGTCGCAGCAACCGGTCTCGACCGCTTATTGGACCATTCGCCGACATGTACCGCGCAAGCGTTGCGCCCAGTCTTTACGCCATGCCGAAACCGCCGAAGATCCCGCAATCCGTACTCGTCGTCATCCATACGCCCGCGCTCGACGTGCTGTTGATCCGGCGTGCCGATCATGCAGATTTCTGGCAATCGGTGACCGGCTCGAAAGACCAGATCGATGAACCCTTTGTCGAGACGGCGACGCGCGAGGTGGCGGAGGAAACCGGCATCGTGATCGGCAGTACGCTCGTGCCGCACAGTGCGTTGTTCGACTGGCAGTACTCGATCGACTATGAGATCTACCCTCAGTTCCGGCATCGCTATGCCGAGGGCGTGATCCACAACACCGAGCACTGGTTCAGTCTGGAAGTGCCCGAGCAGCTCGAAGTGACGCTCGCGCCGCGCGAGCACACCGCGTTCCTGTGGCTGCCCTATGAAGAGGCGGCCTCGCGCTGCTTTTCGTCGTCGAATGCCGACGCGATCCTGCAATTGCCGAAACGGCTCGCTGGGCGCCTGAATGGCCAGCCCGAGGAGCGTGCCCGGTGAGCGTCGGCGGCGCGCGCCGTTTCGCGCGACTCCGGCAAGCGCTGCTCGGCCGCCGCTACTGGCAGCGCTACCGCTTCACCAGCGGCAACGAGGTCAAGCTGCTGCGTTCCGGCGAAGAGTACTTCGCCACGCTGATCGAGCGCATCGACGCGGCGCAAAGCGACGTGGTTCTCGAAACCTATATTTTCTGTGACGACAGCGCGGGCCGGGCCGTCAGCGCGGCTTTGCTGCGCGCAGCCTCGCGCGGCGTGAAGGTGCGCGTGATTACCGACGGCATCGGCACCGAGCGCCTGCCGATGTTCAACGAATGGCCGCTCACTGGCATCGACCATCGTATCTACAACCCGCATCTGTTCGGGCGTTTCGGCTTCTCGCGTACGCACCGCAAGATCGCGGTGGTGGACGATCAGTTCGGCTACTGCGGCGGCATCAACATCGTCGACGATTACGAGAACAACGGCGAGAAGCTGCCTTACCGGCGCTGGGATTTCACGGTGGAATTGCAGGGGCCGGTGGTCGCCGATATCCGCCAGGCGTTCGAGGTGCAATGGCGGCGGATCCATCTCGGGCATCGGCCCCTGGATTCGCTCGGGCCTGATCTCGGGCCGAAGACCATGGCGTCGCTCGGCACGCTGCGCCGCCGGCGCCGCAATCGCAACGAGGCGCTCTGGGCCGGCGGGCTGCCATGCGTGGCCTTCGTCGCGCGCGACAACCTGATCAACCGCCGCGCCATCGAAAAGGCGTATCTGACCGCGATCGGCCAGGCCCGCAGCGAAGTCTTGCTGGCCAACCCGTACTTTATGCCGGGCCGCAAGCTGCGGCGCGCGCTGGTGTTCGCGGCGCGGCGCGGCGTCGACGTGAAGCTCATCATCGGGCGCAAGGAGTTCAAGGCGCTCGATTACGCCGTGCCGTTCCTGTATCGTGCGCTGCTCAAAGCCGGCGTGCAGATCGCCGAGTACGAGAAAACCATGCTGCACGGCAAGGTCGCGGTGGTGGATTCGAACTGGGGGACGGTCGGCTCGTCGAACCTCGACGCGTTGAGCCTGATGCTCAACAACGAAGCCAACGTGGTGCTGGTGAACGACCCGTCGATCGGCGCGCTGCGCGAAGCGATCGTCGCCGCGTTCAAGGAATCGCGCCGGATCGACGAGGCGCGCTATGATGCCCGTCCGGCGGGCGAGCGCTTGCTCAACTGGCTTGCCTACACGACCTATCGGGCGGTAATGAAGCTATTAACGGTGGGTGGCTATGACTAGCTCATCGACACCTCGCACATAACGGCAAGGGCACAGCGTCAATGAAAGGGACAAAAAGAAGGCAAACGCCTCTAAAAAATCTCCTTCCTCTGATTGACGGATGCCGCAGAATTGAAGCCGGGTTAGAAACCGGTTTCTAATAAAGTCCTTGTTTCGCGGACGGTCGCACACAATAATAGTACGGCCGTTCGATTTTCTTTCGGTCACATTAGAACGGTAAAAAGCTATGCGAAAAGGCGAACAAACACGAGTCGCGATTCTCGAAGCAGCACTTGATCTGGCAAGCCGCGACGGACTGGAAGGTCTGACGATTGGATTGCTGGCCGAGCGCATGCAGATGAGCAAAAGCGGTGTGTTCGCGCATTTCGGGTCGCGCGAGGATTTGCAGGTCGAAGTCGTGCGCGAATACCACCGTCGTTTCGAAGACGAGGTGTTTTTCCCGAGTTTGCGTGAGCCTCGTGGATTGCCGCGCTTGCGCGCGATGATTTCCCGCTGGATCGAGAAACGCATTCAGGAAGTCACCACGGGGTGCATCTACATCAGCGGCGCCGTCGAGTACGACGACCGCGGGGACAACCCGGTGCGTGAACAACTGGTGTCGAGTGTAACGATCTGGCGTGCGGCGCTCACGCGGGCAATTTCGCAGGCGATGGAAGAAGGGCATCTGCGCGCTGATACCGATCCGCAGCTGATGCTGTTCGAACTGTACAGCTTCACGCTCGGCCTGCATCACGACGCGCGCTTCCTGCATCTGCCGGACGCAGTGCGTCTGACGTGGGCCGCGCTGGAAAAATTGATTGTTTCGTATCAGAGCGAAAGCCGTTAGCAGAGCCGCCGAAATCAAGCAGATTCAGCGGCGCTGAAAGATCCGATCCACGGACTCAGCTAACGGCCTCGCTCCTTGTCAAACTTGGGAGAGAGTCATGGGACAGTACGCCGCGCCGCTGCGCGACATGCAATTCGTGTTGCACGAGCTGCTTAACGTCGAAGCCGAGATCAAGCAGATGCCGAAGCACGCGGATCTCGATGCGGACACGATCAACGCCGTGCTCGAAGAGGCCGGCAAGTTCTGCTCCGAAGTGCTGTTCCCGCTCAATCACAGCGGCGACCAGGAAGGCTGCACGTATGTCGGCGACGGCGTCGTGACCACGCCGAAGGGCTTCAAGGAAGCCTACAAGCAATACGTGGAAGCCGGCTGGCCGGCACTCGGCTGCGATCCGGACTACGGCGGCCAGGGCCTGCCCGCGTTCGTCAACAACGCGCTGTATGAAATGCTGAACTCGGCGAACCAGGCGTGGACGATGTACCCGGGCCTGTCGCACGGCGCGTACGAATGTCTGCATGCGCACGGCACACCGGAACTGCAGCAACGTTACCTGCCGAAGCTGGTTGCGGGCGTCTGGACCGGCACGATGTGTCTGACCGAGCCGCACTGCGGCACCGACCTCGGCATCCTGCGCACCAAGGCCGAACCGAACAGCGACGGCTCGTACGCGATCAGTGGCACGAAGATTTTCATCTCCAGCGGCGAACACGATCTCGCGGAGAACATCGTTCACCTGGTGCTCGCGCGTCTGCCGGATGCGCCGAAGGGCACCAAGGGCATCTCGCTCTTCATCGTGCCGAAGTTCGTGCCGAACGAAGCGGGCGAACCGGGCGAGCGCAACGGCGTGAAGTGCGGTTCCATCGAACACAAGATGGGCATTCACGGCAACGCGACCGCGGTGATCAATCTGGACAACGCGAAGGGCTGGCTGGTCGGTGAGCCGAACAAAGGCTTGAACGCGATGTTCGTGATGATGAACGCCGCGCGTCTGGGCGTTGGCATGCAGAGCCTGGGCCTGACCGAAATCGGCTATCAGAACTCGCTGGTGTACGCGAAAGAGCGTCTGCAAATGCGCTCGCTGACCGGCCCGAAGGCGCCGGAAAAAGCCGCCGACCCGATCATCGTGCATCCGGATGTGCGCCGCATGCTGCTCACGCAGAAGGCCTACGCCGAAGGCGCGCGCGCGTTCTCGTACTGGTCCGCGCTGCACATCGACAAGGAACTGTCGCACGCCGACGAATCGGTGCGCAAGGAAGCCGCGGATCTGGTCGCGCTGCTCACGCCGATCCTGAAGGCATTCCTCTCGGACAACGCGTTCGAGAGCACCAACCACGCCATGCAGATCTACGGCGGCCACGGCTTCATCACCGAGTGGGGCATGGAGCAATACGTGCGCGACGCGCGTATCAACATGATCTACGAAGGCACCAACGCGATTCAGGCGCTCGACCTGCTCGGCCGCAAGATTCTCGGCGACATGGGCGCGAAGATGAAGAAGTTCGGCAAGCTGGTGTCGGATTTCGTCGAAGCCGAAGGCGTGAAACCGGAAATGCAGGAGTTCATCAACCCGCTCGCCGACATCGGTGACAAGGTGCAGAAGCTGACGATGGAAATCGGCATGAAGGCCATGCAGAACCCGGACGAAGTCGGCGCTGCCGCCGTGCCGTATCTGCGTACCGTGGGCCACCTGGTGTTCTCGTACTTCTGGGCGCGCATGGCACGTATCGCGCTGGACAACGAAGCATCGGGCGATCCGTTCTACAAGGCCAAGCTCGCGACCGCACGCTTCTACTTCGCGAAGCTGCTGCCGGAAACGGCCATGACGATCCGTCAGGCACGCGCCGGTTCGAAGTCGATGATGGACGTCGAAGAGTCGCTGTTCTAAGACACACACTTCACGGCAAGCGCCACGCCCTCAAGAGGCGTGGCGCCTTCCACCGCCACAAGTCACACATCGCGAAACATAAGAGACACCTTCGCGACACCGCATAACTCCCCGGAGGAACGACGTGAGCAATCTGATCATTCGCAAGGTAGCCGTGCTCGGCGCCGGCGTGATGGGCGCGCAGATCGCAGCGCACCTGATCAACGCCAAGGTGCCCGTGCTGCTGTTCGACCTGCCTGCAAAAGAAGGCCCGAAGAACGCGATTGCCCTGAAGGCGATCGAGAATCTGAAGAAGCTGTCGCCCGCGCCGTTCGGCGTGAAGGACGACGCGCAATACATCCAGCCCGCGAATTACGACGACGACATCGAGAAGCTCGCCGAGTGCGACCTCGTGATCGAAGCGATCGCCGAACGCATGGACTGGAAGCACGACCTGTACAAGAAGGTGTCGCCGCATATCGCACCGAATGCGATCTTCGCGACCAATACGTCGGGTCTGTCGATCACGGAACTGTCGAACGGTTTCTCGGATGAACTGAAGGCGCGTTTTTGCGGCGTGCACTTCTTCAATCCGCCGCGCTACATGCACCTGGTCGAACTGATCCCGACCGCAACGACGCGTCCGGAAATCCTCGACCAACTCGAATCGTTCCTGACGAGCGTGGTCGGCAAGGGCGTCGTGCGCGCGAAAGACACGCCGAACTTCATCGCCAACCGCGTCGGTATTTTCTCGATCCTCGCCGTGATTACCGAAGCCGCAAAGTTCGGTCTGCGTTTCGACGAAGTGGACGACCTGACCGGCTCACGTCTGGGCCGCGCGAAGTCGGCAACGTTCCGCACGGCTGACGTGGTCGGCCTCGACACGATGGCGCACGTCATCAAGACGATGCAGGACACGTTGAAGGACGACCCGTTCTTCCCGGTCTACGAAACGCCGGCCGTGCTGGCTGAACTGGTGAAGAAGGGCGCGCTCGGTCAGAAGACCGGCGGCGGCTTCTACAAGAAGGAAGGCAAGGCGATCAAGGTGCTCGACCCGAAGACGGGCACGTATGTCGACGGCGGCGCGAAGGCCGACGAACTGGTCGGCCGCATTCTGAAGCGCCCGCCGGCAGAGCGTCTGAAGCTCCTGCGCGAATCGGAGCATCCGCAAGCGCAATTCCTCTGGTCGATTTTCCGCGACGTGTATCACTACATCGGCGTGCATCTGGAATCGATCGCTGACAACGCACGTGACGTCGATCTGGCCATCCGCTGGGGCTTCGGCTGGAACGAAGGTCCGTTCGAAGGCTGGCAGACGGCCGGCTGGAAGCAGGTCGCCGAATGGGTGCAGGAAGACATCGCGGCAGGCAAGGCGTTGTCGAACGCGCCGCTGCCGTCGTGGGTGCTGGAAGGTCCGGTTGCTGAGAAGGGCGGCGTGCATACGAACGAAGGTTCGTGGTCGCCGGCTTCGAAGACTTTTGTGCCGCGTTCGTCGCTGTCGGTCTACGACAAGCAGGTGTTCCGCGCACCGCTGGTTGGCGAAACGTCGGCTGATCCGAAGACCTACGGCAAGACGCTGTTCGAAACCGACGCCGTGCGCGCGTGGGTCGACGACCGTGCTGGCGAGAACGACGTCCTGATCGTGTCGTTCAAGAGCAAGATGAACACGATCGGACCGTCGGTGATCGACGGTCTGACGCAAGCCATCGAACTGGCCGAGAAGGACTACAAGGGTCTGGTCGTGTGGCAGCCGACGTCGCTGAAACTCGGCACGCCGGGCGGCCCGTTCTCCGCAGGTGCGAACCTCGAAGAAGCCATGCCCGCGTTCATGATGGGCGGCGCGAAGGGCATCGAGCCGTTCGTGAAGAAATTCCAGCAAGGCATGCTGCGCGTGAAGTACGCGAACGTGCCGGTCATCTCGGCTGTGTCGGGCATCGCGCTCGGCGGCGGCTGCGAGCTGGCGCTGCATAGCGCGAAGCGTGTCGCGCACATCGAAAGCTATATCGGCCTGGTGGAAGTCGGCGTGGGTCTGGTGCCGGCGGGCGGCGGTCTGAAGGAAGCGGCACTGCGCGCGGCGGAAGCCGCGACAGCAGCCGGCGCGACCAACGACCTGCTGAAGTTCGTGCAGAAGTCGTTCGAAAACGCGGCAATGGCGAAGGTTTCGGCCTCGGCGCTCGACGCCCGCGCAATGGGCTATCTGAAGCCGTCCGACACGATCGTCTTCAACGTGTTCGAACTGCTCGACATCGCGAAGAAGGAAGCGCGCGCGCTGTCCGCCGCGGGATACCGTCCGCCGCTGCGTGTCACGCAGGTGCCGGTGGCCGGCCGCTCGGCGATCGCAACCATCAAGGCATCGCTCGTCAACATGCGCGACGGCCGTTTCATCAGCGAGCACGACTACCTGATCGCCAGCCGCATCGCGGAAGCGGTGTGTGGTGGTGACGTGGAAGCGGGCAGCCTCGTCGACGAAGAATGGCTGCTCAAACTAGAGCGTCAAGCGTTCGTCGATCTGCTCGGCACGCAAAAGACGCAGGAACGGATCATGGGCATGCTGCAAACCGGCAAGCCGGTGCGCAACTAAGCGAGGAGCCTCAAATGACAAAGCAATTGCAAGACGCATACATCGTCGCCGCGAGCCGCACGCCGATCGGCAAGGCGCCGCGCGGGATGTTCAAGAACACGCGCCCCGACGAACTGCTGGTGCACGCGATCAAATCGGCTGTGGCGCAAGTGCCCGGCCTCGACACCAAGGTCATCGAAGACGCCATCATCGGCTGTGCGATTCCGGAAGCGGAACAAGGCCTGAACGTCGCGCGCATGGGCGCACTTCTGGCCGGCCTGCCGAACACGGTGGGCGGCGTCACGGTGAACCGCTTCTGTGCTTCGGGCCTCACCGCGCTGGCTATGGCGGCTGACCGTATCCGCGTCGGCGAATCGGACGCGATGATCGCGGGCGGCTGCGAATCGATGAGCATGGTGCCGATGATGGGCAACAAGCCGTCGATGTCGCCGCATATCTTCGATCGCAATGAAGACATCGGCATCGCCTACGGCATGGGCCTGACCGCGGAGAAGGTCGCCGAGCGCTGGAAGATCAGCCGCGAAGCGCAAGACGCGTTCTCGGTCGAATCGCATCGCCGCGCCATCGCCGCGCAGCAAGCTGGTGAGTTCAACGACGAAATCGCCGCGTACACGATCACCGAGCGTTTCCCTGATCTCGCTACCGGCGAAGTGCGTATCAAGACGCGTGAAGTCGCGCTCGACGAAGGCCCGCGTGCGGAAACGTCGCTGGAAGGTCTGGCGAAACTGCGCGCGGTGTTCGCGAACAAGGGTTCGGTGACGGCGGGCAACAGCTCGCAAACATCGGACGGCGCGGGCGCGTTGATCGTCGTGTCGGAAAAGATGCTGAAGGAATTCAACCTGACGCCGCTCGCCCGTTTCGTCAGCTTCGCCGTGCGCGGCGTGCCGCCGGAAATCATGGGTATCGGTCCGAAGGAAGCGATTCCGGCCGCACTGAAGGCCGCCGGCCTGAAGATCGAGGACATGGACTGGATCGAGCTGAACGAAGCCTTCGCCGCGCAATCGCTGGCGGTGATTCAGGACCTCGGTCTCGATCCGTCGAAGATCAACCCGCTCGGCGGCGCGATCGCTCTCGGCCACCCGCTGGGTGCGACGGGCGCGATTCGTGCGTCGACGGTAGTGCACGGCCTGCGCCGCCGTAACTTCAAGTACGGCATGGTGACGATGTGCGTCGGCACCGGCATGGGCGCGGCGGGCATCATCGAACGCCTGTAATCATGTTCGCTCAGGTTCCGTCGGTGATCCTTGTCGCGATCGCTGCGGTGATTCCCGCAGTGGTCTCCCCTGTGATCCCCGCAGTGATCCCTTAGGAACCGCATAAACGGTTCGCAGGCCGCCAGGCTTGCGAACCGTTTTTTCATTCAGCAGTAGCGAGGAGTACGAGGAGATGACAATGGATATTCTGGTCGAGCGCGCCGACGGCGTGCTGACGATTGCCTTCAACCGGCCCGAAAGGAAAAACGCGATCACCGCCGCGATGTATCAGACGATGTCCGACGCATTGGTCGAAGCGCATGGCGATACATCGATCCGCGCGATTCTGATTCGCGGCAGCGCCGGCATTTTCAGCGCCGGCAACGATCTCGAAGACTTCATGAAGAAGCCGCCAGGCGGCGAAGACGCGCCGGTATTCCAGTTCCTGCGTGCGCTCAGTTCGGCGGAAAAACCGGTGGTGGCGTCGGTGGCGGGGCCGGCAGTCGGCATCGGCACGACGCTCCTGCTGCATTGCGATCTGGTCTACGCAGCCAATACGGCGAGCTTTTCGCTGCCGTTCACGCAACTCGGGCTGTGTCCGGAAGCGGCGTCGAGTTTGCTGTTGCAGCGCGTGGCCGGCTATCAGGCAGCAGCGGAAAAGCTGCTGCTCGGCGAAGCGTTCGACGCTGCCGAAGCGCACCGTATGGGTTTCGTGAATCGCGTGCTGCCCGCGGCTGAAGTCGATGCGTTTGCAGCCGCGCAAGCGGCGAAGCTGGCGGCGCTGCCGGCGTCGTCGCTGCGGTTGACGAAGAGTCTGATGAAGCGCGCGAGCCAGCATGAACTGCAAACGCAGATGAGCGAGGAAGCGGTGCACTTCGCCAAGATGCTGATCGCGCCGGAAGCGCGCGAGGCGTTCAAGGCGTTCTTCGAGAAGCGCAAGCCGGATTTCCGGCAGTTCGACTGACCGGCTGCGTTCAGGCGCTCCTCGAGGGTGCCTGAAAATGCCTCAGGCGCTTGAGAATGTTTCAGACGCTCAAGGTTGCGTCGGCTGCAAGGTATCGTAGTCGACGTAGCTGGTTTCCCGGCAGAAGCTGACAAGCCGTACGCCCGCTTTACGGGCAATCGCAATCGCCAGAGAAGACGGCGCCGAAATCGTGGCGACCATCGGCACGTCGACACGCGCCGCCTTGCGCACCAGCTCATAGCTGGCGCGGCTCGACAGAAACACAAAACCTTCCCGGGTATCCGCGCGGTCGAGCACCAGTTGGCCGATCAGCTTGTCGAGCGCGTTGTGACGGCCGACGTCTTCGAAGGCGTAACGGATCGCGCCTGCCGCATCGCACCATGCGGCGGCGTGCAGGCCGCCGGTCAGACGCGTCAGCGCCTGGTGTTCGGGCAACTCGCGCGCGGCACGCGCGATCGCATCCGGCGCAAGCCGCTGCAAAAAGCCGGTGTCCGGCACGCGTTCCGGTTTCAGATCCAGCAGATCGATGCTTTCGATCCCGCATACGCCGCAGCCGGTGCGCCCGGCGAGCGCGCGGCGCTTTTCCTTCAGCGCGACGAAAGCCTGCTGCACCACCGTCAATTGCACTTCGGCGTGCGGCAATTCGTCATCGTCGTGCAGCTCGACCTCGATGTCCTGAATGTCGCTGCCGCGCTCCACGATCCCTTCCGAAATCGCGAAACCGACCGCGAACGCTTCCAGATCGCGCGGCGTGCACATCATCACCGCGTGCGAGATGCCATTGAAGACGAGCGCCACGGGCCATTCCTGACCGACGTGATCGGTGACGGTTTCGACCGCTGCGCCGCGATGCCGGTGCACCTGGCGCTCCACGGCGCCCGTCTGCCCGTCTGTGTCCAGTTCGTTCAAGCGACTTCACTCCTTTCATGCTGCGCGCGTTTCTACGGCCTGCAGCCTTGCCCGGCGGCGCGAAGCAGCGCCAGACCACGCCGCTATCGCGCGAATAAGGTTCTAAAATACCTCAAGCTGGGCTTGCGCGTTGCCCGCCACCAAAGAGGAATACTGTCATGGGACTCAACGAAGCACCGCTTCTGTTCAACTTCGAAGTCGCGTCCTCGGAGAATTTCACCTACATCCCGATGTCGGTGCGCTTCAATCTCGATCGCTTCGGGCTGCGCATCACCCTTGAGCAGTGGCAAATGCTGCCGCTCGAAGACCGCAAGCTGCTGGCGCGATTTCCGGTCGAAGAAGACGCAGAAATCGAGCCGAATTTCGACCACGCTCTGTTCGAGATGTTGCGCACGCACGCGAATATCGAGCCGGAGTGGTTCACGCCCGAGGAAGCGCCTGCCTGGCGCCGCACGGATGCCGTGCCGGACGGCGTAGTGCATCAGGCGGGGCTGGCCGGCCTGCCCACGCCGCGTGTCGCTCAGTGGGCCGAACTCGAGCCGTTCGAGCGCTACGTACTCGCCAAATTGTCGCGCAAGCCGGAAAGCAACCACGACTTCGTCCCCGCAATGAAGGAATTTGGTGCGGCCGGCTAGGTGCGGCCGGTTAGTACAGACCAAGGGACGTCCGGCCAGCCGCTGCCGCCCAGGCACCTCCAGCCAGACGCCCCAGCTCAATCCGCGAAATATTTCTCCTCGCCCCCTCAATCTGTTCCGAACTCTGCCGTTATCCATGGGTTGGCGCGTAAAAAGACTCGACTCGGTGCGACCCGACGCACCGAAAGCGACCCCGCGCTCCCGCCCTCAGAACGATTGACGTTCGGAACCCATGACTCCTTTTTTATCGAAGCGGCTGCTGATCAATCTGGCGGTCGTCGCCGCGGCGGTCGGCGCGAACGCGTTCGTCGCCTATACGCAGATTTGCGGCCAGCGCGACGCCGACGCGCGCATGCTGCTTTCGATGAGCGTGCGTCAGAACCTCGACGCCTACCATACGGCGCTCGACGGCGGGCTGGCCGCGCTCGGCCGTTTCGAAGCAACGGGCGAGGCCGCGCCTGTCAACGAGGCCGCCGCCATGGCGGCTTCGCTGGCAGCTCTGGAGCGCGAGTTGCGCGAAGAGCTCGCCGGCGATCCGGCCATGCTCGACACGCTCGCGAGGCTGGGCGCGGACAGTCACGCGCTGCAACACGATATCGACGATGCGCTCCTGAAGAGCGCCAGCACCACGCCAAACGAGTCGCGCGCCTGGGCGGCGTCGACCTATACGCATCTCGGGCTGGGTCTCGGCCGTGTGGAAGACGGTCTGGCGGCGTTGCGCAAACAGGAGAATGAGGCGTTGCAGGCGTCGCTCGCGAGTTCCGCGAACGAAACCCAGCGCGCCATGTTTCTGCTGATCGTGACGATGCTGGCCGGCAGCGCGCTTCTGATCTTCACGTTCGGCGCCCGCGAAAGCAGTGCGCGGGAGAAACTGCGCACGGTGCGCGCGCTCGGCCGCAACGATGAGCGCTTCCGTGGCCTGTTCGACGACCATCCGGTGCCGATGTACATTTTCGATCGCGAGACCTTGCGCTTTCTCGCCGTCAACGCGGCGGCGATTCAGCAATACGGTTACTCGGAAAGCGAATTCCTCAGCATGACGATTCGCGCGATCCGGCCGAATGGCGAAATCTCGCGCCTCGAATCGCACATGCAGCGCAGCGACACCGCGCAACACGGCCGCACGATGGCGGGTGTCTGGCATCACCGGCGCAAGGACGGCTCGACGATCAGCGCTGACATTTCGTATCACGCACTCAACTTCATGGGCCGCGCCGCTTTCTTCGTGCTGGCCGACGACGTCACCGAACAGATCAATACCGAAGCCGAAGCGCAGCGTTCGAACCAGATGCTCGAAACGGTGATGGACAACATCCCGCAGCGCATTTTCTGGAAGGATCACGAGTCGCGTTATCTCGGCTGCAATATGGCGTTTGCGCGCGATGCGGGGCTTTCTTACCCCGAGCAGGTGGTGGGCAAGAGCGACAGCGACATGCCGTGGCGCGCCTTCGCCGACCTGCTGAACGAGCACGACAAGGAGGTGGTGACCACCGGCGTGCCGAAGATGAGTTTCGAGGTCGACCTGGTGATCGACGGCGTGCACCGCACCACGGTCACGAGCAAGCTGCCGTTCACCGACGGCGACGGCCGCGTGATCGGCGTACTCGGTTCGTACACGGACATCACCGAGCGCAAGCGCGCCGATCTGGCTTTGCGTCTGCAAAGCCGCGCGCTCGATGCGAGCGTCAACGCGATTCTGATTACCGCGCCGTCGCCGTCGGGCAATCTGATCGAATACGTGAACCCCGCGTTCATGCGGATCACCGGCTACGATCCCGCCGAAGTGATCGGTCACGATTGCCGTGTGCTGCAGCGCGACGACCGCGACCAGGAAGGCGTCGCCTTGATCCGCCAGGCGCTCGCCGCGAATCGCGAGGTGAGCGCCGTGGTGCGCAACTATCGCAAGGACGGCGCGCTGTTCTGGAATCAACTGTTCATTGCGCCCGTGCCGAATGCGGAGGGCGTGATTACGCACCACATCGGCGTGATCAATGATGTGACGGATCTGATCCGCTATCAGGAACAGCTTGAATATCAGGCCAACTACGACAGTCTCACGCGGCTGCCGAACCGCAACCTGCTGCGCGATCGTCTGCAGCATGCGTTGATCGTGGCGCAGCGGCATCACAAGGGCGTCGCTGTCGTGTTCATCGATCTGGACGGCTTCAAGAACGTCAACGACAGCCTCGGCCATAGCGTCGGCGACCGCTTGCTGAGCGTGGTCGCCGAACGGCTCGCCCGTTGCACGCGGACCAGCGACACGGTCGCGCGGCACGGCGGCGACGAGTTCGTGATCGTGATGACCGATACCGTCGACGAGCAGTCGTTGATCGCATGGATGGAGCGGGTGCGCGCATCGATCTCCGAACCGGTCTGGCTCGACGGCACCGAGTTGTATGTCGGCTGCAGCATGGGCGCGAGCCTCTTCCCGCAGGACGGCGAAGACGCGGAAACGCTGATGAAAAAGGCCGACCTCGCGATGTATCGCGCGAAGGACATGGGCCGCAATACGTTCCAGTTCTATCAGCCGGAAATGAATGCGAGCGCCGGCGCGCGCATGAATCTCGAACGGCGCTTGCGCCGCGCCTTGCGTGACAACGAATTCCTGCTGCACTACCAGCCGCAGGTGGATATCGTGAGCGGGCAGATCGTCGGCACCGAGGCGCTGGTGCGCTGGCGCGATCCGGAAGTCGGCTTGGTGCTGCCGTCGTTGTTCATTCCGGTGGCAGAAGAGAGCGGGCTGATCGGGCCGCTGTCGGAATGGGTCTTGCGCGAGGCGTGCCGCCAGAACAAGGCCTGGCAGGACGAAGGATTGCCGCCGGCGCGGGTGTCGGTGAATCTGTCGGCGCGCGTTTTTCAGCAGCGCGATATCGCGAAGCTCGTCATGCAGGTGCTCGCCGAGACGGGGCTCGAACCGCAGTATCTTGAACTCGAGCTCACCGAAAGCACCATCATGCGCAATGCCGAGGAGGCGGTGTTGATGCTCAACGAGCTGCACGCGCTCGGCATCGGCCTCGCCATCGACGACTTCGGCACCGGCTATTCGAGTCTCAGCTATCTGAAGCGCTTCCCGGTGGACCGGTTGAAGATCGACCGCTCGTTCGTGTCGGATATCGGCGTGTCGGGCGACGATGAAACGATCACCTCGGCGATCATCGCGCTCGCGCATTCGCTGAAATTGCAGGTGATCGCGGAAGGCGTGGAGACGTCGGCGCAACTCGACTTTCTGAAGGAACGTGCGTGCGACGAGATGCAGGGCTTCTACTTCGCGAAGCCGCTGTCGACGGAGGCGATTTCGGCGTTGTTTCAGGGGGGAGTGGGGCGCGAAGCGGAGACGGTGTAGTTCGGCGTTCCGCTCCCCGCTGCGCGTGCCTCAGACGGCAGGCGTATCGATGAATACCGGTAGTTGTTCGGCTACCTTGGAAAATGCCTGCAAGCGCGGATGTGCCGCCTTGGTGACGATCTCCGAAAAGTACATTTGCGTGAAATTCCACGCGACGGCCACCGCCACGTCCGCCGCGCCGAAATGGCCTGGCTCGATCGGCAGCGGCGCCGCCGCGAGGTCCTCTTCGAGTTCGCGGTAAGCGGCATGCAATTGCTCGGTCACGCGGGCGACCCACGGCTCATGCTGTTTCTCCTCCGGACGCAGATTGCGTTCGTAGACGATCTGCACGGTCTTTTCACAAGCGGCGAGCGCCAGACCCGTTAGGCGCGCGGCGCGCAGGCAGTGCTCCGGCTGTGACGGGAAGATCCGCTGATCCGGCGCGGCGAGCGTGGCGAGATACTGCAGGATCACCGTCGAGTCCATCACGCTCTGACCGTTGTCGAGGATCAGTGTGGGCGCTTTCACAACCGGGTTGATCTTCGCGAACGCTTCATACGTGCTGAACACGGAAATCGACTGGTGCTCGAAGTCGAGCTTCAGCAACTTCATGCAGATAGCGACGCGGCGCACGTAGGGCGAATCCAGCATTCCGATCAGTTTCATCTCATTTCCGTTAGAAGATCTATATGGTTGGCCTGAGCGGGCGAAGAGCCGGCTGTTCGCTTGCCAGACGGTACTTGTGATGCATCAGACTAATAGATTAAAGCGCTCGGCAAGTCAAAAAAAGCGACATTAATCGACGGTTTACGTCAGAATTTCTTACATGAAGCCGATCCCGCCCCTCACTGCTCTGCGCTGCTTCGAAGCCGTCGCCCGCCTGGGCGGTGTGACTCAGGCCGCGCGCGAATTGCATGTCACGCACTCTGCGGTGAGCCAGCAGATCAAGGTGCTGGAAGATTCGATGGGCGTTGCGCTGTTCGTGCGCGAAGCGCGCGGCCTGCGGCCTACTGAGGAAGGCCGGCTCTACGCGCTGGAAATACGGTCGGCGTTGCGCGACATTACGCGGGCGACGCGCCGCGCGCAGGCGCGCCCACACGAAAGCGAGCTGGTCATCGCGACCGTGCCGTCGTTTGCGCAGCATTGGCTCGTGCCGCGTCTCGCGAGTTTCCGCGAGACACATCCGTACTATCGAATCCGTCTGCTGACGAGTCTGCAGGTCGAGGATTTGCGCCAGGGCGTGAGCGACATCGGCATTCGCATGGGGCAAGGGCATTGGCCCGACGTTGCGCAGCAGAAACTGTTCGACGACGAAGTGCTGGTAGTCGCGGCGCCGCACTTCACGCTCGCGCCGGGTGGCCGCCTTCCCGTCACCGCCGAGGACGTGATCGCGTGTCCGTTGATCTCCAGCCCCAACACGCCGTGGGCCGACTGGTGCCAGGCGGCGCAGGTGGCGGAGCCGGCCGCCGAGGCGGTCGTGCTGTCTGCAAACGATTCGAACATCGTGCTGGGCGCGGTTTTGCTGGGGCAGGGCATCGCGCTCGAACGGCGCAGTCTGGTCGCGCATGCGTTGGCGCGCGGCGATCTGGTACAGATCACCGATATCCGCGTGCCGTACCGGTACCCGTACTGGCTGGTGTGGCAGCAACGCGAAATCCTGAACGCGAAGCAGGCGCATTTTGCGCAGTGGATCGAAGCGCAGGTCGACGTCTATTTGCGTAGCGGCGGGTGAGATTCGGTGCCGATTGGCGCGTGCAGGTTGCCGCTCGCGGGGGATTACCGGTTTGCGCGCGAGGGTCAGTCGTATATATTCGGGATTCCCATCTCTGACTTCGCTGGGAACCACAAAGCATCGATTCACGTGGCGTTGCGCCCGGTTTTCGCTGCTCGCACCTGGGTCATGGGCGCTTCGCCGTCGAATATCTGCCAATCCGACTGGAGAGAAAAATGACGTCTTCACCTGCAAAGAAATGGGCTGTGCTGTTCGCATCGGTTGTACTGAGTGTGGCTTCGGTTGCACCGGCGTTCGCGCAAAGCGGCGGTAGTGCTCCGGCGGCCGATGAAGCCGCTGCCGCCACGCCATCGGCCGCGTCCAAGGCAGCCGCCAAGGCGCAACGTAAGGCTGCCCGCAAGCAGGCGCGGGCGAAGAAAAATGCCGAGTTGAAGCAACTGGAAAGCAACGGGTATAACCCGGCGCGCAACGATCCGAACTATCCGACGGATCTCCAGAACGCGCAGAAGAAGGCGGCGGCCGCCGCGGCGGCGAGCCAGTAAGCGGCTGCGGGCCGGATGGAGGTTGCCGGTCCGGTCGTGCTTGTGCTGGGGATCCTGGCAAAGTACGACGTATGAAGCTAAAAGAGGCGCCCAAGCGCCTCTTTTTTCGTTCAAAGTCTGCCGCTCAATCCAGCACCGGCAACGCGCGCGGGCGCCGGTCGCTGTCGGTCGCGACGTAGGTCAGGGTCGCCTCGGTCACTTTCACGAGGTCTTCGGTCAGGCTCATGCGCTGCGCGTAAACCTCGACCGCCACCGTCACCGACGTGGTGCCCGTCTTGACGATATCCGCGTAGAAGCTCAGCAGATCGCCGACGAACACCGGCTGCTTGAAGACAAACGAATTGACCGCGATGGTCGCCACCCGCCCGTTGGCGCGGCGGCTTGCCGGAATCGAACCGGCGATATCCACTTGCGCCATGATCCAGCCACCGAACACGTCGCCGTGGACATTCGCGTCCGACGGTTGCGGTACGACGCGCAGCGCGCAATGCTTTTGCGGAAGTTGAAGGAGATCGGTCATGGGGATGAAAAGCGGCGCCAGCCAGCTTCTGCGACAATAGAAAGATCAGGAATTGTACGGGAAAGCGCCCAGCCGGGTCGCGCGACATAAAGCAGGATGCCAGGTTGGCACGCTGCCGGTCGGCGCGCCGCTGCGAACTCCGTCGCTTCCACACTCTCCCCAGCCGATCCCATGCGCCGTACGCCCTCGTCCGAACCTTCCCCGATCTCGACCCAGCCACGCAACGACTGGCAAACGATCCTGTCGCTGCTGCCCTACCTCGCCACCTATAAATGGCGCGTCGGCTTCGCGCTGAGCTGCCTGATCGGCGCGAAGGTCGCCAATCTCGGCGTGCCGATCGTGATGAAACGGATCGTCGACAGCCTCGCGTCGGTGCAGCATCTCACCGCGCTCGGCCGCGCGCACGATTCGCCGGCCATCGTGCTGCTGGGCGGCGTCGGTTTGCTGGTGGTCGCCTATGCGGTGGTGAGGTTGTCCACTTCGCTCTTCACCGAACTGCGCGAAATCCTGTTTTCGAAGGTGACCGAAAGCGCGGTGCGGCAACTCGCGCTGAAAGTGTTCCGCCACTTGCATGCACTGTCTTTGCGGTTCCATCTCGATCGGCAGACGGGCGGCATGTCGCGCGATATCGAACGCGGCACACGCGGCATCACGCAACTGATTTCGTATTCGCTGTACAGCATCTTGCCGACACTGGTCGAAGTCGGCCTCGTGCTGGGTTTTTTCGTCGTCAAATACGAGGCGTATTACGCGATCGTCACGTTCATTGCGCTCGCCGTGTACATCACGTTCACCGTGAAAGTCACCGAATGGCGTACGCATTTTCGCCGCACGATGAACGACCTCGATTCAAAGGCGAATTCGCGCGCGATCGATTCGCTGCTCAACTACGAGACAGTGAAGTACTTCGGCAATGAAGAGTGGGAAGCACACCGTTACGACGAAAACCTCAAACGCTATCGCACGGCAGCGATCAAATCGCAACGCTCCTTGTCGGCGCTGAACTTCGGGCAGCAGGCGATCATCGGCACGGGGCTCGTGTTCATTCTGTGGCGCGCGACCGAAGGCGTGATGGCCGGGCGCCTCACGCTCGGCGATCTGGTGCTGATCAACACCTTCATGTTGCAGCTCTATATTCCGCTGAATTTTCTCGGCGTCGTATATCGGGAATTGAAGCAAAGCCTTACCGACATGGATCGCATGTTCACGCTGCTTGGCGCGGCCCAGGAAGTGCCCGATGTGCCTGACGCACCCGAGCTGCGGGTGAGCGGTGCGCAGGTGCGCTTCGAGCATGTGAACTTCTCGTATGAGCCGGCGCGGCAGATTCTGCACGACGTCAGCTTCACGATTCCGGCGGGCGGCACCACGGCGGTGGTCGGCCATAGCGGTTCGGGCAAATCGACGCTCGCGCGGCTGATGTTCCGCTTCTACGATCTGGACCGCGCGACGGGCGGCGCGATCACCATCGACGGTCAGGATATTCGCGATGTCACGCAGGATTCGCTGCGTGCTTCGATCGGCATCGTGCCGCAGGATACGGTGCTGTTCAACGATTCGATCTACTACAACATCGCTTACGGACGTCCGTCGGCCACGCGCGAGGAAGTGATCGCGGCGGCGCGCGCGGCGCATATTCACGACTTCATCGAAGGGCTGCCGAAGGGGTACGAGACGCCGGTCGGCGAGCGTGGCCTGAAGTTGTCCGGCGGAGAGAAGCAGCGTGTGGCGATTGCGCGGACCATCCTCAAGAATCCGCCGATCCTGCTGTTCGACGAGGCGACGTCGGCGCTCGATTCGCGTTCGGAGCGCGCGATCCAGCACGAGCTCGACCAGATCGCCCGCGAGCGCACGACGCTGATCATCGCCCACCGGCTTTCGACGGTCGTGCACGCGCAGCAGATCATCGTGATGGACAAAGGACGGATCGTCGAGCGTGGGACGCACGCCGAGTTGCTGCATGCGAACGGGTTGTTCGCGCAGATGTGGGCGTTGCAGCAGCAACGTGCTGCGGAGGCGCCGGAGTCGGCTGAAACGATCGGGGCGGGGGATGGTGGGCGGTGAGTCTTGCGGCGGCGTTGGCGCCGCGTTATCGCACGATACCGCACGGTGCCGCTCGACACCCTGCTGTACTCAGCGCGCGCTCACACGCTGACCCAAAGTCTGCAGTTGCGCGGGCGTACCGACGTTTTCCCACAAGCCTTCATACAACTCGCCGCTCGCGAGACCGTTTGCAATCGTCTCGCGATAGTAAGGCGTTAGCGCGCGCCGCGTGCCGCGCGGCAGATCGCGAAACATGCGCGTGTCGTACAGACCGATATTGCCGAACGTGAAGCGCGGTTGCGCCTCGAGCGACAGCACGCCGTCGACCAGACCAAAGTCGCCGTTCGGATGAAACGCCGGGTTCGGCACCATCACCAGATGCATGCCGGGTTCGCGCAACGCCGCCAGCGTCTCAGCGCGAGCATTCAGCGCGGCGTAATCGAAATCCGCGTATACGTCACCGCTTACCGCGACGAACACTTCGCTAGCTCCGTCATCTTCGAGCAGCGGCAACGCCTGCACGACCCCTCCGGCAGTTTCCAATGCTTCATGCTCGGCCGAATAACGCAATTGCACGCCCCAGCGCGAACCGTCGCCGAGCGCGGCCTCGATCTGCTCGCCGAGCCACGCGTGATTGATCACAATGGTTTGAAAACCGGCGCGCGCGAGGCGTTCGATCTGCCACACGATCAACGGCTTGCCGCCCACTACGAGCAAAGGCTTCGGGCACGTGTCGGTCAACGGACGCATGCGCTCGCCGCGCCCGGCGGCGAAAATCATCGCTTTCTTCAGAGACATCGTCATCGGTCAGAACGTGTAGCCGACTTCATTCGCGCGGCCTTCGAGCTCGTCGAGCAGCTTGGCGAACGGACGCAGCGGCGCATAGCGTTCCGCGACCTTGCGGGCATGGCCGATGAAACGCGGCAGATCCTTCATGTAATGCGGTTTGCTGTCACGGTAGTTGATCCGGCAGAACAGCCCCAGCACCTTGATGTGCCGTTGCAGGCCCATCCATTCGAGCTGGCGGTAGAACTCGCCGAAATCCGGATCGACCGGCAGGCCGGCTTTTTTCGCGCGCTCCCAGTAGTACACGAAGCAATCCAGTTCGAATTCTTCGTCCCAGCCGAGGAAGGCATCGCGCAGCAACGAGGCGACGTCGTAAGTGATCGGGCCGTACACCGCGTCCTGGAAGTCCAGCACGCCGGGATTCACCGGGTTGGGGGCCGCGGCGACCATCAGATTGCGCGGCATAAAATCACGCAGCATGAACACCTGCGGTTGCGCACGGGCGCTCGCGATCAGCAGCGCGAAGGTGCGATCGAGCAGCGCACGGGTCTTGTCGTCGACCTCGCGGCCCAGATGGCGGCCGATGAACCACTCAGGCAGCAACTCCATCTCGCGGCGCAGGAAGGCTTCGTCGAACGGCGGCAGCACGTCTTCGCGCGAGGTGAGCTGCCAGCGGATCAGCGCGTCGAGCGCGTCACGCATCAAGGTGCGGGCACGGCGCGGGTCATCGCCGCTTTGCGCCCCGGTGAGCGCGCCGAGGTACGAATCGGTGCCCAGATCGGTGACGAGCATGAAGCCGGCGTCGAAATCGACCTCCAGCACGCGCGGCACATGCACGTTGGCGGCCTCGAGCAATTGTGCGATTTGCACAAATTCGCGGCACTTTTCGGGCGGCGGGGCATCGACGGCGATCAGGGTGCCGGCGCTTTCGCCTTCCGCCGCCTTACCGGCAAGCCGGAAATAGCGGCGAAAACTGGCGTCGGACGAAGCCGGCGCAAGCGTGTCGAGATCGAGCGCATAGCGCGCTGCGTGGGCGTTCAGCCAGGCCTTGAGCAGTTCAAGGCGGCTGTCGGAGGAATCTTGGGTAGCGTTTTTGGCAGGGGGCAGCGTCATGAAAACCGGCGGCAAATTCAGAGGGGCAACGTCTTGCCATATAATACCCCACGACTTTTTTGACGCGACTCACGCCAGCTTTCGCGTGTTCCGCTTTACCGCCCGCCTCATCGTTCGACAGATTGTAAATATTGATGTGCAGCCGACTGTCACGGTCGGGATGTGCAGGCGGTGGATCGTGACTACAAAAGCTGACGGACGGGCCGATTCGCCAAACGATACATGCCGCCTAGACAGCTTTCCCAAACGACTCCCTCTTGTGCTGTAGTGCCGCGCAAAAGGCGGCTCGTCGCGGCGTTGATCGCCGTTCCGGGCCTGATGCCCGCGCTTGCGCACGCCCAGTTGGTGGGGGAGGCCGCGCAGCCGCAGCCTATCGACGCGCCATGGGGCATGCAGCTCGCCCCGCAGCTCGAAGAACATCCATTGCCGGAAGGCCAGAAGGCGGCCACCTTCGTGCTCGGCGACACGACGAGCGGCACCACCGACCAGGACATGGCCGCGAAAGGCTCGGCCGAGGTGCGGCGCAATACCTTCGTGATCAAGGCCGACGCGCTGCACTACGATCAGGACACGGACATGGCCGACGCATACGGCCAGGTTCACCTGAACAACAACGGCGCCACGTTCGCCGGCCCGGAAGCGCATATGCGGGTGGACTCGAGTGAAGGCTTCATGTCCGCGCCGAAGTACCACTTCAATGTGACGGGGGGCTCGGGCAGCGCAGAGCGCGTCGATCTGCTCGACAGCGAGCGCTCGGTGTTTACGAAGGGCACGTACACGGCTTGCTCGTGCACGGACAATCCAGGCTGGTATCTCAAGGGCAGCGAGTTCGATTTCGACACCGGCGCGGACGAAGGCGTCGCGTACAACAGCGTGCTGTTCTTCCAGGGCGTGCCGGTATTCGCTTCGCCGTGGCTGTCGTTCCCGTTGTCGGGCGATCGGCGCAGCGGCATTCTGCCGCCCACGTTCTCGATCAGTTCGTCGAACGGCTTCGAACTGTCGGTACCGTACTACTTCAACATTGCGCCGAATCGCGACCTGACAGTGACGCCGCGGCTGATCTCGAAGCGCGGCGTGCAGTTGCAGTCGACCTTCCGTTATCTGTCGCCCACCTATTCGGGCTCGATCACCGGTGAATACCTGCCGAACGACCGACTGACGAAGACCAATCGCTACGCGCTGTACATCCAGCACAACCAGAACTTCGGCAACGGGTTCGGCGGTTACATCTACTACAACAAGGTTTCGGACAACACGTATCCGGAAGACCTGTCGTCGTCGGTCAGTCAGTTCCAGAACGGCACCCAGCTTCTGTATCAACAGGAAGCCGGGGTGACCTATAACAACGGCCCGTGGTCGGTGCTCGCCCGTGAACAGCACTGGCAGACGCTGACGCCTTCCACTGCGCCGTACGGCCGCGAGCCGCAGTTGAACGTGAAGTACGCGAAGTACAACGTCGGCGGCTTCGACTACGGCGCGGAAGCCGACTACACGAATTTCCGCATCACCACCGCGGACACGACCCAGGGCCAGCGGGTGATGTTCAACCCATACCTGTCGTATTCGGTGGTCGGGCCGGGTTACTTCGTTACGCCGAAGGTGCAGTGGCACTTTGCGTCGTACAACCTGAACAATATCGCCACACCCGGTACGCCGAAGAATTTCACCGAGTCGATCCCGACGCTCTCCTTCGACACCGGGCTGATTTTCGACCGTTCGGTGCGGATCTTCGGCGAGGATTACATCCAGACGCTGGAGCCGCGGCTCTACTACGTCTACACGCCGTACCGCAACCAGGAAAACGCGCCGCTGTTCGATACGGCCGACTCCGACTTCGGACTGGCGGAAATCTTCACGCCGAACACGTTCGTCGGTAACGACCGGATCGCCGACGCGAACCGTCTGACCGCGGCGCTTACCACGCGCTTCATCAACCCGGCCACGGGCGACGAACGCGCGCGTTTCGTGATCGCGCAGCAGTATTACTTTCGGGACCAGCGCGTCACGCTGCTGCCTACGCAGACCAGCACGCAGGCCACGCATTCGGACCTGATCGCGGGTGCGTCGCTCAAGCTCGGGGCCGGTTTCGCTTCGGAAACGGCGTTCCAATATAATGCCGACAACAACCAGTTGACGAAGACGAGCATCGGCTTCGGGTTCAGTCCGGCCAGCGGCAAGGTGATCAATGTCGCGTATCGCTACACCCGCGCGAACACCACGCTGGACAACCAGCCGATCAACCAGGTGCTGATTTCGGGGCAGTGGCCGCTGACGCACCGTGTGTACGGGGTAGGCCGTTTCAATTACGACCTGGGCGGGCACCGGATCGTCGACGGTCTGGTCGGCCTGCAATACGACGCCGACTGCTGGACGCTCGGCGCCGGGATCCAGCGTTATGCGAACGGTCTGAATACGTCGGGGCAGAATCAGTCGAGCACGCGGTTTCTCGCGCAGTTGACGTTCAAGGGCTTGTCGAGCGTCGACAACGGGCTGATTTCCGCGTTCCGCAGCAGCGTGGCGGGCTATACGCCGTTGCCCCCGCCGCCGCCGCCGGAAGCGCGTTTCACCAATTACGAATGACGCTCGCCCGATCATTTATAGAATGCGAAAAGACGGGCCAGGCGCGCCCGACATCATTGGAGTATCTGTGGCAATCATGAAAAAGCTTCGCTTGGCAACGCTTGCGGCCGGTCTTGTCGCCGCGGCGTCTTTCCTGTCGGTTGCGCCGGTTCAGGCGCAGGCGCTGTCCGGCAATAGCGGCCGGACGGTCGATACCATCGCCGCAGTGGTCAACAACGGTGTCATCACGCGGCGCGAGCTCGACGACCGCATCGGCCTGATCACCCGCCGGCTGAACCAGCAGAACGCGCCGGTCCCGCCGATGGACCAGTTGCGCCAGCAGGTGCTCAACCAGATGGTGCTGGAACGCATCCAGTTGCAGAAGGCGAAAGAAGACGGCATCAACATCGACGACGCCGCTGTGCAAAAAACGCTCGAGCGGCTCGCGCAGGCGAACAACCTGACACTCGACACCTACCGTGCCCGTATCGAGGCGCAAGGCGTGCCTTGGGCCACTTTCACGAGCGACGCACGCACCGAACTCACGCTCTCGCGTCTGCGTGAGAAGGAAGTGGACAGCAAGGTCACGGTGTCGGACGCCGAGGTCGCGAACTACATCGCCAGCCAGCGCGGACCGAACGCCGGTCTGACGAGCGATCTGCACCTTCAGCACATCTTCGTGAAGGCGCCGCTGAACGCCTCGGAAACCGACATCGAAGCCGCGCAGAAAAAGGCTCAGGCCCTGCTCACCGAAGCCAAGGGTGGCGGCAACTTCGAAAAGCTGGCGAAGTCGAATTCGCAAGCGCCGGACGCGTCGAAAGGCGGCGATACGGGTTTCGTGACGCCGTCCAAGCTGCCGCCTGAGTTCGTCAAGGCCGCCTCGGCGCTGCGTCCGGGCGAGGTCAGCCCGGATCTGATCCGTACCAACGACGGCTTCGAAATCGTGCGCCTCGTCGATCGTCGCACGGGCCAGGGTGCCAGCTCCGACGCACCGAAGCTCGTACAGACGCACGTTCGCCACATTCTGCTGCGCGTCGGCGACGGCATGTCCGAGCCGCAAGCGCGTCAGAAGCTGCTCGAAATCAAGAACCAGATCGCCGCAGGCGGCGACTTCGCGAAGTTCGCCCACACCTACTCGCAAGACGGTTCGTCGTCGCAAGGCGGCGACCTCGGCTGGATCAGCCCGGGCGAGACGGTGCCGGAATTCGAGCGCGCCATGAACAACCTGCAGGACGGTCAGATCAGCGACCCGGTGCGCAGCGAATACGGCTATCACCTGATTCAGGTGCTGAGCCGTCGCGAATCGGAAGGCTCGGTTTCGCAGCAGATGGATCTGGCGCGTCAGGCAATCGGCCAGCGCAAGGCGGAACAGGCCTACGCCGACTGGTTGCGCGAACTGCGCGACACCGCCTATGTGGAAGTGAAGCCGCAGCTGACGAGCACGCAATAAACGTCATGACAACCGCCGCGCAGTCCACCAGCCTTCCGTTGCAGATCGCGATCACGACCGGCGAGCCTGCCGGCGTCGGTCCCGAGCTGACCGCGCAGGCGCTGGCGGGCGCGGCGACGCATTGGCCCGGTGCGGAGTTCACCGTGCTGGGCGATGCGGATTTGCTGGCTGACCGCGCGCGTGCGGTAGGTGTCGATTGGGCTCTTCTGGTGGCGGACGGCAAGCGCGTGCGGGTGCAGCATCGGCCGCTCGGCGCACCCTCGCTGGCCGGCAAGCTGGACGCCGCCAACGGCCGCTACGTGCTCGATCTGCTCGACAGCGCGATCGATGGCGCCATGGCCGGCACGTTCGACGCCATCGTTACAGCGCCGCTGCAAAAAAGCACCATCAACGATGCCGGTGTGCCGTTCACCGGCCACACGGAATATCTCGCCGAACGTACGCACACGCCGCGCGTGGTGATGATGCTGGCCGGCACCGGCAAGCGTCCGTTGCGCGTTGCCCTCGCTACCACGCATCTGCCACTCAAAGACGTGTCCGCCGCGCTGACGATCGAAGGTATCGTCGAGACGCTGCGCATCGTCGATCACGATCTGCGCCACCACTTTGGTCTGCCTGCGCCGCGCATCCTCGTGACGGGGTTGAACCCGCATGCGGGCGAAAACGGTTATCTGGGCCGCGAGGAAATCGAGGTGATTTCTCCCGCTCTGAAGCTCGCGAACGAGCAGGGCATCGACGCGCCTGGCCCCTATCCGGCGGACACCTTGTTCCAGCCGCGTTATCTGGAGCAGGCCGACTGCGTGCTGGCGATGTTCCACGACCAGGGCCTGCCGGTGTTGAAGTACGCAACGTTTGGCGAAGGCATCAACATCACGCTCGGCTTGCCGATCATCCGCACTTCGGTCGATCACGGCACCGCGCTCGATCTGGCCGGCACCGGCCGTGCCGACTCGGGCAGTCTGATCGCCGCGATCGATACGGCGGTTTCGATGGCACAACACCGCCGCGCGGGCTGAGCCAGCGATCGCGGCGCGGTTTCGTCCGCGCTTCCCAGGGTCTTCCGGGTGCTTGACGTTTGCGCGATCGTTGCGCATTCGTTGCGTGTATTCCTGGTTTGTTCCAATTCTTAGGCAGTTCTTTTTTTAGCGTTTCTTCGATGTCCACCAGCAGACAGCAACCGGGCCGGCACCAAGGCCATATCGCGCGCAAGCGTTTCGGACAGAATTTTCTGGTCGATATGGGCGTGATCGATTCGATCGTCGACGTGATCCGGCCGCAGCGCGGCGAGCGCATGGTCGAGATTGGGCCGGGGCTCGGCGCGCTCACCGAGCCGCTGATCGAGCGTCTGGCGACGCCCGAAGCGCCGTTGCACGCCGTCGAGCTGGATCGCGATCTGATCGGCCGCCTCAAGACAAAATTCGGCGACCTGCTCGAGCTGCATGCGGGCGATGCACTCGCGTTCGACTTCGGCACGCTGGCCGCACCTGGCGAGAAGGCGTCGCTGCGTATTGTCGGCAATCTGCCGTACAACATTTCGAGCCCGCTGCTGTTTCATCTGACCGCATTCGCGCATCGCGTGATCGATCAGCACTTCATGCTGCAGAACGAAGTCGTCGAGCGGATGGTGGCGGAACCGGGCACCAAGGCGTTCAGCCGCCTCTCGGTGATGCTGCAATACCGCTACGTGATCGACAAGCAACTCGACGTGCCGCCTGATGCATTCAACCCGCCGCCGAAGGTCGATTCGGCGATCGTGCGGATGATCCCGTACGAACTGCATGAACTGCCGGCCGTGGACGAGCGTGTGCTCGGCGAAGTGGTGACGGCGGCTTTCTCGCAGCGCCGCAAGATGTTGCGTAATACGCTGGCCGCGTTTCGTGACTCGGTGGATTTCGAGGCGCTGGGCTTCGATCTGCAACGCCGCGCTGAAGATGTACCGGTGGCCGAATATGTGCGCGTCGCGCAGATCGTGGCGGCTTCGCCTGCGCGCGGCGCCGCGGCCGCGGAAACCGGGAATGACGACGCCTGAGTTGCGTTGCACGGTCTTGAAGGAAGCGCGCTGCGTCCTGCAGCGCGCGTGAAACATCCCACGTCTTAAGCGGCGACCCGCTTCGCCGGCAGATTGACCAGCGCGATGCCGGCCAGCACCAGCGCCGCGGCCATCAGAAAGCGCAGGCTGAACGACTCGCCCAGCAACAGCACGCCGAAGGTCACGCCGAACAACGGCGTCAGGAACGAGAACACCGACAGGCGCGACGCGATGTAACGCGTCAACAGCCAGAACCACAGCAGATAGCTGACGAACGCCACGATCACCGCCTGGTAGGCGAGGCTCATCACCGCCAGCGGCGTGACGGTTTCCACACGTGCCTGCCCGAGCCCCAGCGCGAGCGCGAGCAGCACTACCGCCGACACCGCCAATTGATAGAACAGCGTCTTGCTCGCGCTCGTGTAAGCGAGACGCGTGGCGCGCACCACCACGGTCGTCGCGGCCCATGTGATCCCGCCCAGCATGCCGAGCGCGTCGCCGGCGACGCCCTTCAGCGTCGAGCCCTGCGCCCCGTGGCCATGCGGGAAGCCGTCGGCGAACGCCAGCGCCATACCCGCAAACGCCACCAGGATGCCGAGCCACTGAATGCGCCGGATCCGCTCGCCGTCGACGAACCAGTGCAGCCCGAGCGCCGTAAAGCACGGTGCGGTGTACAGAAAGACCGCCATACGCGAAGCGCTGGTCAGCGTCAGGCCAAGGAAAATGCACACGAACTCGCCCGCGAACAGCACGCCCGCGAGCAAGCCGGCGCCCAATGTGCCGTCGTCGCGAAAGAGCGGCGTACCGCGCGAGCGCGCCCAGCCCCATACGAGCACAGTCGCGATTGCCGAGCGCAAACCCGCCTGGAATACCGGTGGCAGTGCCGCGTTGGTGCTCTTGATCGCGACTTGCTGGAGTCCCCAGATCGCGCACAAGCCGATCATCAGCAGGATGGCGAAGCTATCCAGGGTGCGGCGCGTGGGCCGGGCGGTGGTGCTCATGGATTTTGTTGGGTCGCTGCCATAAGTCATACGATATCAAAGCCATCTGCCCCGCAATGCGATGACCCCATCGCCTACGCGTGCTTCTTTCAGGCTGCAAGCACTTCGATGACATAACAACACTTACGTCAGACTATTTTCTGACAGCCCCTATTTCGCGCTAAGGTTCACCCACGCGCATTTCGTCAGCTTATTCAAACAGCCTGAATTGGCTGTCGTGCAAGGTTCCGACGCGGACTTCGCATCCTGCCTGTCGATTTGCGCGGCCTCAAATGAACAGCGTGCCGGTACTTTGCAGCAGACGTGGCGGTGTCGAAATATCCGTGAAAAGCGGGAATCTGTATGAGGAGACGAAATGAAGCGCGTAAGCAGGTGGGCGATGGCAGTCGTGCCGGCGGCACTGGCGTGTCAAATGGCGCACGCTCAGTCGAGCGTGACGCTCTACGGCGTGATCGACGAAAGTGTGCACTACCTGACCCACGCAAACCAGGCCGGCGATTCGTCGATCGGACTCGGTAACGGCGGCATGACGGAAAGCCGCTGGGGGATAAGGGGCGTCGAGGATCTGGGCGGCGGCTGGTCTACGTTCTTCAAGCTCGAAAACCGTTTCTACATGAATACCGGCCAAAGCGATCCGACCTTGCCGTTCTTCAATGAGGCGCAAGTGGGTGTGCGCTCGGATTCCCTTGGCCAGGTGATCTTCGGCCGTCAGTACAACGTGATGATCGAAGGCATTACCATCGGCGGCTACGGCAGCAATATCTGGATTCCGTACGATTTCAACTTCCAGCCGGAAGTGACGATGACAGGCGGTATCTGGACCAGCAACCAGGTGCAGTATCAGGCGAAATATAACGGTTTCCATGTTGCCGCCGGCTATGCATTCGGCGGCAACGCGGGCAATTCGTACGGCAGCCAGATCGGCATGGCACTGGCTTATGCACCGGGTGGGCCGTTCACCTTCGGCGGCGCGTATCAGGAGTCGAAAGATTCGGTCAACGGCGCCGCCGCTAAAGCGTGGACCTTCGGCGGGTCGTACACGTGGAACCTGACCCGGTTCTCCGTCGGCTATATCGTCAATCAGAATGACGCCGGCTTTTCGAATTTCGCCAACGGGCCGTTCACCGCGCCCGCGTTGGCCGCGCTCAAATACACGGACTTTTCGCGGCGCCGCATGATCATGGGCGGCATCACGCAGCAGGTCAGCAACAAGTGGCACTTCGCAGCGAATGTCTGGCGCACGCTGCAGGACGGCAAAACCGCCGCGCAGAACGGTTCGGCATGGCAGTACCAACTGGTCGCCGACTACAACCTGTCCCTGCGTACCGATATCTATCTGGAAGGCGATTATTCGCTGTACCGGGGCGACCTGATCGGAGCGCAGTTGCAGGGCGTCAACGGTATCGGCCTTGCGCAGAAGGGTAGCCAGATCGGTCTGATGGCCGGCATGCGGCATCAGTTCTGAACCCTTACCAACTCCAGCGCGCGCCCAGATTGCCCTCTACCGTGCTGCGGTGTTCGCCGTTCACGTTCATGGCGTAACTCGCGGTGGCGAATACGCTGCCGCGCGCGCTCAAATGCGCGACCAGGCCGATGCCGAACTGGGCGGCCGTGGCGGCGACATCGGTGGGAATCACGGTTGTGCCGGCGAAGGTCGCGCTATCGGTGCCATTGAAATAGCGCCACAGATTCGCGCGCAGATAGGGTTGCCATTGCGCACCCGCGCCTTCGAAGCTGCCTTGCAGGCGTAGGCCGAGCCGACCGACGAGGCCGTTTGCCGCGTGAAACGATACGTTCGAAATGCTGTCGTTGAGATCGTTGATCGATGCGTGCTGCCAGATCAGTTGTGCTTGCGGTTCGAGACTGAGATTGGCGCGCAGTGGAATCGGCAAGCCGGCTTCCAGCGAGGTCGTCACGGCATGCCCATGCGTGCTCGCACCGATGCCCTGATTCGACGATGGATCGAGCGTGAGTGAGCTACCCATCACGACCGCATCGGTGTACCAGCCGCCCGGACCGATGTGCGTCCAGTAGGCGCCTGCGCTGTAGGCATTGATCGACAGCCGCCCGGCCGACAGATCGGGGAAACCGAGCGCGAAACCGTTCACGTCGCCTTGCGCGCGGGCAAAGCCGATGAAGAAGCCGTAGTGATTGCGATGGCCGCTTGCGCTGCGATCCGCGTAGATATCCTGGCCCACTTGCACGCCGGCCATCGTGCCGCTGAATTCGGGGTTGGCGGCGCCACTGTTGCTCTGTGAGGTGTGCTCGCCCCAGACACGCGACCATGCGGCGGCGAGCGGGCCGCTTTCGTTCAACAGCAACTGATCGCCCTGGCGGTCATGGAAGGTACCCGCCCGGACGAGACGGACTTGCTGCGGCTCATTGATAATTTTGTATGGTTACCGGGACACTCACCTCTACGAGCAGAACCATGAGTGCAACCTGCGATTTCCGACCGAAGTAATGCACCAGATGGCCGAGTTCACCAAGCTATTTGCGCGCGCCTGGTCGCTGGAGCCACGCGTTTACGCCACCGCGGTGGGTCGCGGTGGCGTACGCTCTAGAGTGAAAGACTAGCCGTCCTGCTGGCACGGGTTACCCGTTGGTGTTCAGCGCTCGCTCGGCCTGATGGCAGGGTCGTTTTCCACCACTTCATGGGTCGCAGACCAGTACGGCTGCCGGTTATAGTAGCTGTACGTTGACTCTCCCCACTTCGCATCCGCCATCGTCGGCCAGTGGTCCTTGTCGAAACCCGGGTCGTCCTTGAGGCGCTGTGCGGCAATGTCGACGACGAAGCACTTCTCGTCCGTGTCGAGAGTTAATGCACTCCACGGGATGGCGTGCAGGTTAGAACCCATTCCGAGGAAACCGCCCTCAGAAAGCACGGCATAGGCGATGCGTCCATTCCGGACGTCCAGCATGATGTCTGAAATCTTCCCCACGTGTTCGCCGTCAGAAGACATGACCTTGTTCCCATCGAGCGTTGCTGCGGCCATGACATCCGGCCCCGGCCCTTCGCCCATACCACCGCCGACGATGCCGGCTCCGAGTTGGGTGCCACCTTGCGGGTTGATTGAGCCCATGATTTACCCCCTTCGAAAAAGGTACTGCAGTGGCGCGCAAGCGGTGTTCCCGAGCCGGCGGCGGCAGAAGTGGGGTCATTGCGAGAGTTTCGAGGGGGCGGCGTTGCTATCGCCATCAATGGGTTGCCCCCAGGTGAAGAGGACACCCCACTTCAATCCCGATGCTGGGGGCAACTTACTTGTCAGCGTTTTTTGTTGAGCGCAACCTGCGACAGTCTGTCGTTCAGATGCTTCCCGTTCAGGAGGTGACCATGCACGGCGTCGTTGTTGACGTGCGTTTCGACAATACACATCTGTTTCTCAACCTGTCCGACGGTCAGGCCGTGCGATTCCCACTGAACTGGTTTCCTGTTCTGAAGGTGGCGACGGCAACGGAGCGCGAGCATTTTGCCATTTCGCTGGACCGACAGCAGCTGTTCTGGCCTGAAATCGATGAGGACCTGAACGTTGCCGCGCTGCTTTCATTCCTGTCCAATACGATAAGGCGCGAGCGCTTCTACACAAGCTTCCGGCTTCGGGCTCACAGACCGCTCGGTTGATGGACGGGGCAAAGCGTGTCGAGCGGGGGCTCTTTTCCACGGAACCGGAAAATCAATGCCTGAGCGTTTGCCCGATGACATCTCGTGCATCGCAATTGCGTCCGCACCCGTTCCTTAGTCTGCGAAAAAGCGACCCGCCGCCTCCGCGGTAGAGGGTCAAGCGACGACGCCGGTTCTTCGTCTGTTCTCTTACGCCATTCCCCGTTGGCGTCGGCCCAAGCCTCTGCGGCTCTCATCGCAGCATCCCCTCAGGGAGTCGGTGTTGCGTCCATGTGTCTGCACATAGAATCATCTGATAAAGGTCGGACGAGCTCGGCGTGCAAGCAGGCTACGAAATGTTCGTCTATGAATTCGAAGGGCTGGATTTTCCAGTCGATGCCGCAACGTCCGCTGCTTAGCAGTTACGCGGGCGCCGGCTTGAGCCGGGAGTCCGGCATTGACGCTGGTCTGTCCGATTAACAACTTCGGGCGAATTATGCACAGATTTGCGAACAGATTTTGTGGATAACTCGTGCTTCCCGCAACGCAAGTGGATAAGTCTTGACTCCCATGTGTACGGACCAATGGCCAACTCTGCCCAGAGCTTTCCTGTGGATTCTCGAATCACATTCGTTCTTGAATGCCGCTCGGCCGCGACCTATCTTTGTGATGATTCCGCTTTCAGGAGATAACCATGAACCGCGCTGCGGTGGACGTGCATTTCGACAGCATGCACCTGTTTCTCGACATGTCCGACGGTCCGGCTATTCAATTTCCACTGGACTGGTTTCCGGTGCTGCAAGCAGCGACGGCAGCCGAACGCGAACACTTTGCCATTTCCCTCGACCATGAGCAGATATTCTGGCCTGAAATAGATGAAGACGTGAACGTTCCCGCGTTGCTTTCATATCGGCCCGAGAACGCGGGTCGCTAGCGTTCGACGTTGTGGTTTCAGGTAGCCCGCAGTTGCGTTGTTGGTTGACTGCTCCCACATGAGTTGGTGGCGGGCGCCGCGTACTACGCTGAACCATGTCCAGTGAAGGTAGCTGTCCCGTGTTGAGCAGGAGCAGTTGTGGCTGCGGTCGTGTTGAATTCCACCATCCTGTGTCCAGCGTGCGGACACAGGAAAGACGAGACGATGTCTGTCAACGCCTGTGCGTGGTTTTACGAATGCGAGCACTGCAAGTCGGTTATCCGGCGGAAACGCGGGGACTGCCGCGTGTACTGCTCGTATGGCACCAACAGGTGCCTCCCGATGCAGCAGTCAGACTCATGCCGCTCGGGCTAGGTCAGATGAAGTGTGTTGCTGCGACTCGAGAGCGTCGAGTCGCGCTTGCGCAATCTCGTCCGGGTGTTCGCAGTGGTACGCGTTGAACAACTGTGAGCATAGCTGAGCAAGTGAAGCAAGGTCTAGGGACTGGTCTGCATGCTCGACTTCGCGCGCGTTGAGTACGTCATCGAGAACCGGAGCGAGACGGCGCAGTCGCACAAACGTGCTGGCGTCTAGTTTCATGTTGAACCTCCTGTGGCCAGACTGTGCAGTTCACCGAGTCGGCCAGCACCAAGGCGATGCTCACCATCCGTATGCCTGGCTCGTTAAAAATGTCGTTTGCATGCAACGAGTTTCATGATGTCTCTACCCGGAAGGGGTAGCAATGCAGGACCGGCATAGGTCGGCACCCCCAGTCCACAAGGCAATGTCCTTATATTGACCTTTTAAACTGACCGTGTGCTGATCGGCAGATTACGATTCTGTCATCTGCGCCTCCGCGGTCACTCCTCGATGGGACGCGCGGCTACCCGCATCGCTGCGAAAAAGTGAATGGTTAGCCTTAGTTAGTGGCCAAGAGTGAGAGCTAGACCTGGCGGTGCGCGTATAGACCTAGACGGTAAAGCCGACAAACGGTTTTCCCATAGCAGGACAAACCGTTCTCTACCGGAGCCTGCGTTGTTCGCGCGCGATGCTTACCCGTGCGAGCGCTCGTGATGGTGAAGCTGATGATGGGGAGGTTGATAATGGTGCCGCACAGAGGCGTGCCGGTCGTCGCGGTGCTCGCAACGCCAAGGGTTTGATGATGCGTGTCTGAGTTCAACGTTTAACTGCCAATAACGGTCCCACAGGGTTTGCCGGCGCAATTGAATGCCCATTGTACGGAATGTCACTAGCGGTTCGGGAAATCGCACCTGGGAACGCGACACGCTCGTAAGCCGTTGGCTCGCCAGCGCGCCATTCCGGGTTGCGGCCAGGTTGGACGTAGTGGGCGGTGGAACACCGGTGCTGGTCCATCGGCCCCGAGTTATAGCGTACTTCACGGATTGGGCTGCTCCCCGGGCAACTCAGCACCATGCGCACGAATCGCTGCAATCAACTCTGCGGCAGTAATCTCGTAGCGTATTTCGCGATGAATGCCAGGCTTCCGTTGGTCGACGTCGATGAGCAGGACGGCCTTGCCGTCTGCCGCTGCTTCCAAGCGCAAGACGCGCACGTCTTGGCCGGTCGTGTCGTCTCGCTCAGTCATCAGAATCATCGTGCCTGTCGCACCGTTGATACGCATGAAACATCTCCCATTGCTTGCATTTCATCGGGGTTCGATTGCCCGGCCGAACATTCGTCGCGGCGTCGGCTGCACCCACCGGCCAAGTTGAGCTACGACGCTGCCTGCTGCGGGACGTCACAATCAACGGGTGAACCGGTGACGAGCTGCATGCTACAGATGCGTCGCTGTCGAATTTTCGCCTGACGTGCGGGACATGAGGATGTCAAACGCTTCGCGCGCGTCTTTCAGTTCTTGCATCGAGACTTCGAACGCCACCAGCTCCAGCGTCGACGGCTGTCCGTCTCCATCCGAAGCAAAGCGCGGTTTAAGAGCGGTCAGCGCAGCTTGCACTGCGTGAGCCGCATTCACCACTCGTTCCAGCGCAAGTGCTTCATCAGTTGGCTTCCTTACTGTGAGCATATGGCTCCTTGCGACAAAATAGCGCTACCCAAGGCGCGATTCCGGCCGCGTGCACCTCCAGCGCCGAGAGAACGCATACATGATAAACACCCGGTAGTATTAGCACCGCTGTGGCTGGGCGCGGCCGCTCGGTCCGGGCGGAGCGAGCGGCGACGTCTAACGCAATCACACGGCACTTGTGTAAGCACGTATTGTTAGCTCCTGCTCTCAGGCGGGAACACGCGCCAGGTACCGTCATCGTGCCGGAAGAAAAAGAGTGCAACCGGGCCTTCGGGTCGCAGTGCCTCAACGCATACATAACGTCTCCCATTAGAGGCTGTGCGACCGAATCGGGTTACCCGAACTGGCGTCGCGGAAGTTGGCGTCAGCCATTTTTCAACCAGCAAATGCAAAGACTTTTCTGCGGAGGTCATCCGCTTCTCCTTCAACCTCGCTCCCGTTGGTTCGGTCGTGCCCCATTGGACTTGGCATGACGAAGTTTCGGCCACAAGGAGTCTGGTCAAATCGCATGATTGACAGTGGAAGCAACGCAACGAAGCAACGGTCGCTACCCGCGCAACCATGCCTGCAAATTTTTAGCTCAGGCCACTGCTCCATGACGCCGTCCGAGGCGCGCTGGACGCCGCCGTGCTCCAGAAGGCCGCGCGCAAAAAAAAGCGAGCAGGGGCTCGCTTGAAGAATTAGACGACGGTGGCCGACGTCAAAAACGCTGTTACTCCTCAGCGGCGGCGACTGGTACAACGGCCTGTCGAGTCCGCTTGGCCGAGGCCGACGACGCAGCGCTAACATTGCTTTCGGCAATCTCAACCGCTTGCTTCGTAGCGTTTTTGGCAGCTTCATACGTCGTGCTGGCCGTTTCGCTGGCCGTCGTGATGAATGTCTTCCATGCTGCCACGGCGGTTTCGCTTCCGGCCGGTGCGTACTTCGCGAACTTGTCGACGAACTCTTGCGTCTCGCGATAGTACTGCTGGAACTGCGCTTCAGCCGCCGCCGCGAATTCACCTTGCGTGCTGGAGATGATTTCGTACACGTTACGGCCGTACGACTGCGCTTTATCTGTCACGGACTGCGTATAGCTGGCCTGCAGAGCGAACAAGTCCTGTGGGTCTTTAACCGAAAGCGCCTTGGCCGTGATTTCCTGATTTTCGGTGAGCGTCGATTTGACCGCTTGCAGGTTCAGCTCAACCAGCTTTTCAATGCCACCGAAAAACTTGCTCAGGAGTCCGGATATTGTTTCGAAAACGACCTTCTGCGCCGCGAAAAGTTGTTCAGGGGCGAGACTGCTCATCACTAACTCCATAAGGGTGGACGTGGCAAGTCTTCGGAACACCGCCGAACGGCATTACAAACGACGAGCCACGGAGTAGGAAAGTTGGTGCGATGCAACATGACTCATTCTAGGACTGGGTGTGCGAATGTCAATCGTTTGCTGCGTTGCGGTGACGCGCGGCGTGTACCGGAGACGCTGAATGCCCCGTTGGTATTGGCGCACAACGGTGAGCCAGGGAAAACCCGGCCAACCCTTGGAGCCTTGCCTGGAGGTAATACATGAACATTTACCTGGGTGTGTGCAACGCCGCAAAAAAGGGTTGCAGTCAGCCGGCCGAAGCCGTTATGGAGTGCTGTCTAACTCGAAGCGCAAAGTCGTTGGCGGCGCGTGCGTCTAGGTGTGAGTGAAGACGACGTGCAATATTGGCGACGCGGAATCACTGTTCCGCCGCTGAACGCCTGTACGCGTCTCGCCGCCGTTCTCAATCTCGACGGTTACTGGCTTTGCAACAGGGCAGACCCATGTCGCCTAGTCCGCTCTTCGTGGGAATCTTTGGCTCACGAGTTGGTACCCTGTGAGTCCAGATGCGTCCTGGTGCTCGCACCTCGGTCGGCGTGGCGCCCGCGACGATTCATCTGCGGTCTTTCACGCGAACATAGATGGCAGGGGAGTCCAGGTCGCCAGTGAGTTTGGTGCTCCACTGCTTCGTAGCGTTCATCGGAAAGTCCTCCGATATTGGGGACGATTGTTGCCAACCCCAGAGTGGCGCTCGCCGATGCAATCTCCCCTCGACCAGCGTTCATTCGTAGCCATGACGCGCGAACCAGTTGTCTTCCGTGTCGGCACGAGCATGTCGAAGGCAGAGCATGAAGGAGTCCGCCGTGCAGATTCTGGTTGCATCCGACCGCGGCCCCGCCCATCTGGATTTTAGGGATATGCTGCGTCTAAATGACATCGCGACTCGTGTCTTTAACCTCTTCACTTGAAGTGAACTTCGTCGGACACGTTAGCCCCAGTTCTTACGGGACTCTTTCATTGGGACGGCCCGCTCGACGCAAGCGTCTCGGATGCCTGGTAACCCGATGGATTGGCAACGAGAGACAGCGCATTGATATGCATTGGATTAGCTCATGCAAAATGTTCTCGGAGCAGAGAGAGGCAATCTCGTGTAGCGTTGACTGCGCCCCGTCGGCATACAATGTCCGCCGAGTGTTCACTTCCTAATGAGGACGCGATGGCCGACAACATTGAGTCGAAGGTCATGCAGGGCGGCGAAGCTGCCGGACAATTTGATGCCGCGTGCAATCACGTTCGGCAACTGATGGGCGCGCGCTGCGCTGCCGTCATCGTTCTCGACAGCGACGCCGGCTCGGGATACTCCGTTGTGGGACCACTGGACGCACAGGTTTTGCTGCCTGACATTCTGCAACAGCTAGCGGTCACCCTCCGGAGACAACTCACGAAGAACTTGCAGTGAGAGCTATGAGCAAGAAGACCTATCGGGAGCTCTCGGCCGACCTGGCTGAGCTTGAGAAGCGCATTGAAAGCGCACGGCGTATCGAACGCGATGCCGCCATCCAGGAAATTCGCACATTGATGCGCGAATATGGTATCGCGCCGAGTGAGTTGGTTGGCCGGAAGCGTGGACGGCCTCCCGTCCCACCGCGATACAGGAACCCAGAAACCGGGCAAACCTGGACCGGATGGGGCACACGCCCCAAATGGCTGGATGGTAAGGACTCGCGGGAATTCCTTATCGTCAGGCCATGGTCTACAAGCACTCTGACGCAAACGCCCGAGTCAACGGATGGAACCCACGCTTACAACAAACGTCGCGACGTCACCGCGACTTAGACAACCAACTGCATTACGACGTGAGACGATGGCTCGAATTTCCGCAACCTCAGCTAAACGTGGCCATCGATTCTTCAATGCGCCCGAAGCCGCGGTTCTGACGACCGAAGAGCGTCTCAGGGTCGGCACGGTCCTCTACCGGTGTTTCGCTGAGTTCGCGGAATGTCGTGACAAGGCTATGCCATGAAGCGGCCCACCTTATCTCCCTTAAGCGGACACCAGTGGTGTCGGTAATTCGCAAGACACCAGTGTCAGGGAAGAATGTGAGCGTGACGGCTATGCCGTCAATGACGCAGGTTGCAGTGCACGATTTCGTTGCCAGCACGTTTGTCTCCAGTGAGATGTAGTCTGAGCGCCACTCGAGTGACGGGCTGTCACAACGACGCAATGAGTATGCCCGGCAATCACCGCTCGCTCGTCTCGCTTGTGACACAAAGGCTTCATTGCGCTGCACCGGCGGGACCCGGTAAGCGGAGGGTGGAAAGGATGCCGCAGTGTTGGGCCCCGGCTAACACCATGAATCATGGTTGCAGACGCGAAGCCAACACTTGCAAATAGCCTGTGTTGCCAGGCGTGCAAAACATCGATATCCGTTCGCCGCAGCGCAAATGTGGCAGAGCTGGTCACCGCTGCACAGCGTCTAGAGCCGCATTGAATGTTCGTTGAACTGCAACGCTGGAGACCTATAACAGAGTGTGATGTGCGGACCCGTCGCGGCCCCTCGACGGGAGGTCTGACTTTCACCCTGAAGATGACCGAGCACGACATGCTGGTCCGACATCGTTTTGTGCGAGCACGACGAAGCGTGGAGATGCTGAAATGGAACAAGACGATTTCAGTGCTTTCGAGCACCAAGGTTGGGAGAAGGTCGCGCAGCCCTACCATGCGTATTTCGGCAACTTGACCACACAATCCAATAGCGCCCTGCTCGATGCACTGGAAGTCCGCCCGGGGGGCCGTTTCCTGGACGTCGCATCGGGCCCTGGCTATCTCGCTGCCGCGGCCGCGCAACGCGGCGCCGATGCTGTTGGTGTCGATTTCGCGGAGGCGATGGTCAAACAGGCCGGGCGCATGTATCCCGGGCTCACGTTCCGTATTGGCAGCGCGGAAGACCTGCCTTTTCCCGACGAGAGTTTCGACGCCGTTGGCATCAGCTTCGGGATGTTGCACTTCGCCCATCCGGAGAATGCACTCACCGAGACGTTTCGGGTGCTCCGCCCCGGCGGCAGGATTGGCTTCACTGTGTGGGCGACACCGGACAAAGCCGTCGGATTCGCGATGGTGCTCAAGGCAATCGAGGCGCACGGTCGACTGGATGTTCCACTACCCCCTGGGCCGCCGTTCTTCCGGTTCAGCGACTTGCACGAATGTGAACGCGTATTGGTCGCAGCGGGATTTGACGAGCCCCACGTCCAGGAAATCAGCCAGACGTTGCGTATCTGCATGCCGGAAACGCCTTTCGACCTGCTGATGCGCGGCGGCGTGCGCATCGCCGCAATTTTGAAAGCTCAGTCGCCGGAGGCCTTGGCTTTGATTCAAAAATCGGTGTCCGAAGACGCGGCCGCGTATCAAAGCGACGGAGAGATTCGAGTACCGATGCCGTGTGTGCTCGCCTCAGCGAGGAAGCCCTGAACAGTCGTTGGTGGGTAGCGAAATCCGGGTTATGTGGGCCGGTGCAAAAAAGGAGAAACTTTCGTTAGAGAGGAGGACCCTTAGCGGAGCTCGTACGTGGTTATCCGCCGGAAGTCGGGTCAACGGCGAGCCTGGTAAATTATGGCCATGGGCTCGAAGGAGGGCACTGTAGAGGCAGCCAACTTGGAATACGTTTGCCTGGTCGCACCGGCACCTTAGAAGGCAGGGGACACAGTCCTGAACGTCTTGCAAAGAGTCGTCACGTTGGTGTCTTGTAATCCCCTCATCGCCGGACTATAACAAATCTTGCAACTCAGTCTTAATGCGGTTGCAGACTCATAAAGTCACCACGGGCAGACTTCAGTGCGACGCTTCAGCACCTATCTGCCAGCACTAAACCGCCAAGCAATGGCTTAGTGACGCAGTCCTCCCTCCTATAACGTTGGTCCTGGTTGCGGCAATCGCGCTTTGAATCAAAGACATTGCTCCGCGTTCTCGACCAACCAACCGACTCGATAGATTTCTCCCCGTCTCAATGAGGACGGAGGGCGCAACTCGCTTTTCGGATTGGCAGATGTGCCGCCGCAAGTATCCCCGAAACACTGCGGAGGAATACTTGGTCGCAATCAAGGGGTGAACATGAAAATGCGTCTGATAGCAGGAGTCGGCAGGAATTGGTTGCAGCAATGCGCGCAGCGCAGTATCGCGTCGGCGACGGCAGGAACGCCGAGCAGAACCTCGACCGTTTCCTCGCGCGTTGCCCGTGAGTTGAGACCGTACCAACTGCAAACACGTCGGCTCCGTTCGCGTGAGCCATTGCCTTGCGCGGCTTCCGCTAGGGAAAAGGCAGGCTAGGCCACCTGCCTTTTCTTCGATAGCCACGCGACTCGGTCCCACTCGTCAACAGAGCATTGCGGGCATTGACAATCGCGATGTTGGTTACATCTGCATTAGCGGGATGCGGGGGTGGCGAGAGTGCCGGTGCGGCCGGCTCCGCAACGACCCATGATTCGGTTTCGTCGACATCGGCAAACGGCGGATAGGACGCCTAAGGCAGCCGACGCCGCACTGACCGCGACGTTTGTGTCGTCACACGCAGTTAACAACGTATTGAATGGAGGCACCAAAATGATTGCAACTTCTCTTGTCTCTTCGCGCCGCGGCTTCCTGCAGCCAAAACATCGGTCAACTTATCGCAATGTATTGCGCTCCATCCTGCTGTCCGCAACGTTGGGGTTAAGTGCCTTGTCGGTCGGCCAATCCTCAAGGGCGCAGGAACTGTTCGTTGGCGACGTCGGGGACAGCTCAGTCAAGCATTTCGATGCCTCGAGCGGGACATATCTTGGCGCCTTCATTGCGCCGAAGACTGCCGGGCTGAAGGGACCCATGGGGATGATTTTTACGGGTGGGCAACTTGTGGTTGTCAACCAGAACCTGGGCACCGGCAAAAGCGGCGAGGTTCTGCAGTTCGACAGTGCGACTGGCACTTTTGTCGGCAAACTTGTCGCCTCGAGCGACCGAAACGCACCCTTTGCGCCGCGCGGCATCGTTCGCGGAGGGCGGGACAACGGCTTCTACGTGGCCGATATCGGTGACCAGGCTGGCAAGTGTGCCAACCAAGGCAACGTCAAAGAATATGACGCTGCGGGCGCCTTTCTAGGCAATCTGGACCGAAGTGCGTTTACCAACGAGTTCCATCCGCGCGGCGTGGTGTTTGGGCCGGACGGTCTTCTGTATGTCTCGGCAGTGGGTTGCCTCGACCCGAAGGACCCGCTCTACAAACCGCTCATAGGATACATCTTGCGCTTCGATGCCCGCACCAAGGCATTTGTTGACATGTTCGCATCTAACACCAGTGTCCCGGACTTGCACCGCCCTGAGGGCCTGGTCTTCGACAGCGCAGGCAACCTGTGGGTTACGAGCTTCCGCGCAGCTTCCAGCGATAGCGATAAAATCCTCAAACTTGATGGCCGGACCGGCGTCCTTCTCGACGAGCTCATTTTATCGGCGCCGGGTGCCGCCAGGGCCTTCGCACAGGCAATCATTTTCGGGCCGGGGGGCAATCTGTTCATCCCCATCACTGGCGGCGATGCCACGACAGCCGGTCAGGTGCGGCGTTGCAGCCCCACGACCAAGCTATGTGACGTCATCGTGCCGGCCAACTCCTCTGGTGGCGCACTTCAGCAACCGTTTTACTTAATCTTCAGGAACACCAATCCCGCGACACTTAACTACGAAGACTAGAAACTGCGTGAGGTATGGGCAGGGTTGGCCTGGCAGCTTGCCAGGCCTTGCGCCAGGCAGGTCAAAATGCGCTGGTAGCTGCAGCCAGGAGTGCAGCGCGCGAGGGTCCTCGGCGTTACAGCAGTACGGACGCCGGGAATGACCCCTCCTCCTGTTGCTTCAACTTCCTGCTGCTTCAATTGCAACCAACGATACGGTTCAAAACAACGCGGGGGAAGGCGGCGTAGATGGGCTCTATGACTTGTCGTTCCATGGAAACAAGTTTAGGAGTGGAAACGAAAATCTGATTGAGCGAAACGAGGGGCGTTCGGGGGGCAGTTCGGTGGATTGCGCGGAGGTTAGGTGCCAGCGGGTCGCTTCGGGCGACCAGAAGAAATGACACGCGCGGTCGTGTGCCTGGCGTCGGATGAGTCGGCGCGGACGGTAGCGATGCTGTCCGGGCTGAGCGTCATCGAAAATGGACGATGCCCGGCGAACCGGGCATCGTATGCTGCAGTGACGCGGATTTTCTCTTAAACCGGCGTGATGTTTGCGGCCTGCTTACCTTTCGGGCCCATCTTCACGTCGAAGCTGACCTTCTGGTTTTCCTGCAATGACTTGAAGCCCGCTGCCCTGATTTCCGAGAAGTGGGCGAACAAGTCCGCACCGCCATCGTCCGGCGTGATAAAGCCGAAGCCTTTCGCGTCGTTGAACCACTTTACTGTACCTGTTTCCATCATTCAATCCAACAAAGTGTAAAGAGCGCACCGAATTCCGTACGCCTGAATCTTGTACATATTGCAACAGCGGAAGTTACTGCCCGGCGCTCAACCACAGTGCTGAAACCGCTATCCAAGACTCCGACACCGAAGTTGTAGCCGATTGCGCAGTACGGGTCAATTCGGGAGGCGGTCTCAAATGTGAGGTGCATCACCTTATCTCGTATAAAGTATCGCCGTACACGAAAGGAAGCGCTACCAGCACGCTGGATGATTCAGGATTGCGTTCCCGTTGTTGGGTAAGCCGTGGGGGGTGTCCGGACGAAGTATGTTACTGCGACTCGAGGGCGTCGAGTCGCGCTCGCGCAATCTCGCCCGGGTTTTCGCAGTGGTACGCGTCGAACAACTGTGAGCACAACTCAGCAAGTGAAGCGAGGTCCACGGCCTGGTCTGCGTGCTCGACCTCTCCTGCGTTGAGTACGTCATCGAGAACCGGAGCGAGACGGCGCAGTCGCACAAACATGGCGGCGTCTAGTTTCATGTTGGACCTCCTGTGGCCGGACGGCGGAGCACACCCTGAGTCGACCGGCCCCAAAGCGATGTTTCTCCTTCATTTGCCTGGCTCGTTGAATATGCCGGTTGTCGCTGCAACGAATTTCATGATGTCTTTCACCAGAATGCGGGCACACGATGCAGGACCGGCATGGGCCGGCACCGCGCTAGTCCGCATGACCGTGTCCCAATCCTACGCTCTATCAGCTTTCCTGGCGCTAACACGCCGGTTATGGTTCCTGTTGCCTGGCGCGCCGATGTGAACTGGCCTCAGCCAACGCCCTCGCACGCACACTTCTAGTGCAGCCGGGAGCCTGTTTCGGAACCGGGCAGGAGGTAGATTTCCGCCGACGAGCGGCGCGTCTCGTCGCGACGGATGTCTTTCGGCGAGGCCGACTCAGCAGCGGCTTCCTCCGTTGCCAGGCGCATCGTGTTGCGGGTGACGACCGCGCGGAGCGTCCTGCATTCATGGGCACGCTTGATATCGGACAGCAATCGTACGGGATGTCGCGTCGTGGTTCTCATCTCTTCCCCCTGCTGCAGTGCACAACAGACTTGAGAAACTACTTGAACCTTAGACTGTGAAGGGCTGCCTCGCAAGGAGATGGACGATTTCACCGCACACGTTCATGAAAATAGCAACAGCACGGCAACACCCATAGCCGGACGGGGGCAATCCACTGGCAGAGGTCACATTTTGGCTTCATCGGGATGTGGCCGACCCAGCAGGTAAAGGACGAGCCGGGCTCGCCGCCTGTCCGAAAACGAACGCGAGTCGGTTCGCCGCAATCCCGCCTGGACAAAACCGAGTGATGCCAGCTTCGGCCGTGAAAGCCGCTTGAATGTTGCATTGCACACATAGATAATTGTTAAATCGCGGCAGGAGGGTATACGCTTAAGTACCTTCCCCGCGAGAAGCTCATGGACGTATCTCCTCTCCTGGACTGCAACGGATTGCTTACCACATGGCGTCACCTGACCACAGCGGTGGAAGCTGACTGGCAGGAGTGGTATGAGTTGGACGAGCGCGGTGAAGTGGTGACGGATTCGCGCCCATCGGCGCGGCGCCAGATAGCGCTCACGGACATCTACTGTCAGCTCACGGAGCAGATTGGACATCTTGCGGCCATGTCGGTGACCGTTACGACCCTGTCATTTGGCATCAGGGTCCCCGATGTGGTCTGGATGCCGTGCGAAAGATGGGAAAGTTTCGACCGCGACGAGCCGGTGCCATTCGTGCCCGACCTGTGCGTTGAGGTCCTTCTTGATAGCGATAGGGCGCAAGATATCGGCCGGAGGGTCAATGCCTATCTGGAAGGTGGCGCCCGCGAAGTCATGGTCGTTGGCCAGCACGGACAGGTTGAAATCTGGGGAACGACGGGTCGACGCCGAGCTTCAATCTTCGGCGTGACACTATTGCTTGACCCCATGTATTTCGAAGAAATTGACGTGCCCTCCGTTCTCAGCGTTCGTTGTTGAGAACGTATCATTCTCATGAGGTCCACAGACGGCGAACGTCACCAGCATTTCGACACGGCGACTCGTTCGCTTATATACCGCGCAACCATCATTCGACAAAGCCCTGGAGTGGGACGTGAAATTAGCTGCTGGTCGAACCAGCGAACGGACTGTTTCATTCCAACGCTGGCGCGTGCCTTCTTTCCGGCATTCATTCTTGAACGCCGCTCTGCCGCGGCCTATCTTTAAGTTGATTCACTTCAGGAGATGACCATGAACCGCGCTGCGGTGAACGTGCATTTTGACCGCGTGCACATGTTTCTCGATATGTCCGACGGTCCCGCCGTTCAATTTCCACTGGACTGGTTTCCCGTGTTGCAGGCCGCCACGGCAGCCGAGCGCGAACACTTTGCCATCTCCCTGGACCATGAGCAGATAATCTGGCCTGAAATAGATGAAGACGTGAACGTTCCAGCGTTGCTTTCATATCGGCCCGAGAGCGCGGGTCGCTAGTGTTTCGCTGTTGAGCGTATTCTGCCTGGACCAGCAGCGTACGCGTGAGCGTTCCGATATCACGGCTGTGGGGCGATTCGTCACACCCCACATACACACGCGGCTCGGGCGTCAATGCCGCGAGTCAAAGGCTCTTCCGGCCTGCCTCCTTGCGCATTCCAGGCCCCAGGTAAACAACTGGATACGACTGGCAGGTGGTGAGGGCGTTTCTGCCCGTTCAGGCCGACGCCCGCAAGTTCAGCCGATTTTTCGTAGCCCTGAACTCGTGACCAAAGGCCCGCCAATCTTAGACAATGCCCCGTAACTTGCCATCGGCACGATTCGCCAGGATGTACTGCAGCTTGTCGAGCGATAGTGGCTTGGTCAGATGGAAATCAAAGCCGGCCGCCAGTGCCCTCGACTTGTCTGATTCGGATGCATAGCCCGTGAGCGCTACCAGTATGACGTCGTCGAATCTGCGATTCAGGCGAACAGTTCGCGCAACTTCGAAGCCGTCAATTTCCGGCATCCCCACGTCGATGATGGCAACCTCAGGGTGCTTTTCAGACATCAGCCGTATGGCATCGCGCCCGTTGTCCGACGTTGTTACTTCATGACCTTCAAGCTCGAGCAAAACGCTCAGCGCCTGGAGCGCATCCTGATTGTCGTCAACGAGCAGGAGACGTGCCGGCTCGGGAGCTGCAGCGGTCGCGCTGGGGGCGCATGCGTCTGTATCTGCTGTCGTCCGGGCTATCGGCAAACGGAGTGTCACAACCGTGCCTTTGCCCGAGCCTTCACTCTGGATTGAGATTGTTCCATGGTGAAGCTCGACCATCCGCTTTGCCACCGCGAGTCCGATTCCCAGGCCGCCTTCGGAACGCGCCTGGCCAAGGGCAGACTGCGCGAATAACTCAAAGACGTGCGGCTGGACCGCGCTATCGATGCCCATGCCGTTGTCAGTGACGTCAATAACAATCAGCCCGGGTGCTTCTTCGCGCGAGTTGTTTGGCTCGACGCGGACGTTGAGCTCGATGGTGCCTCCGACAGGTGTGTATTTCGCCGCGTTCGAAAGGAGGTTGCCCAGCACCTGGCTCAAGCGGACATGGTCAGCACGCACGGGGACGGGCTCGTCCAGCCCAGAGATTTTGAGTGTGTGCCTGCGGGATACGATGTGATGTCTGATGGCTGTCACGGCATCAAACGTAATGTCGCTGAGTGACGTGTCGCTGTGCTTGATAGCAAGCTTGCCATGTTTCAAACGGGCGGCGTCGAGCAGGTCATCGACCAGCGTGCGCAGATGCCTCATCTGGCGTTGCGCGATAGTCAGCACTTCGACGGCTCTTTCGTCTTCGGCGCAAAGTCGTTTTGCTGCACTTATGGCGCCATCGATTGGCGTCATCGGATTTCGCAACTCGTGACTCAGCATGGCGATGAATTCGTTATGCCGCCGGTCGCTCTCTTCACCGCTGTCGCGCGCATTGACGATGGTCAACGCCGAGCCGGCGAAAACGGCGAGGTTTGAGAGCAGTCTGACGTCTTCAAGGTCAAATCTGCAATCCTCTGTGTGTGACATCACCCATATCGCTCCTAGCTCTGCATTCTCAGCCGTGATTGGAACGACTATTCCTTCCGGAAGGTCGACTCCCGGAAACGCAAGACAAGGGAACCGAGCCTGAGGGTTGACGAATAGTTGCGGTGTCTCCGCTTCCAGGGTTACCGCGCACGGGCACTCGTCCCATGCGGTCGTATGGCCGCGCAGGCCAGCGCAGAGCCCGGCAACTGCGAGCCACCTGAAGACCCGATTGTCGTCAGGTCCTTCGACAAGACTGATGCCAGCGCTGCCAGCATGGCAAAGTGTCAGAGCCGTATCCGCGATGGCCTGGAGGAATTCGGAGCGCGGGCCGGCCTGAGCTCGAGCGAGTGCCACAAGCGCCCGGTTCTCGGCCGCATAATCTGCGGCGCGGACCGGCCTGCGGGCGAGCTCATCCGTTTGACTGGGCGCGCGATTGCTTTCCATGGCTGACAGAGCGACTGGAGAAATAGAGAAAGTTCGAAGGTCGGGATGCCGGGATGCTGCCAGCTCGACAGACGGGCGCCAGAGCGACGTTCTTCACGGCGGCGAATTTCACATTACGGGAGGGGCGGCGCAAAGTCAACGAGGGTTCGTACCTGCTTGCCTGCTGGCAAAGGTGGGCTCAGGCCACAAAGGGCAGCGACTTGAAATTGTTTATGGCGTCGCGATGGTCGCCTGCATAAGAGGTTGCTTTGCGGCCAACTTCTGTCTGTTGGCAGTCGGCGGAAATACGCACCAACTGCCGTCATCGTGCCTGAAGAAGAACAATGCGCGCGCTCCGGCTGGTGACGACGTCTCAACGCACACGTAGCGTCGCCCATTCCATCCAGTGCTACTGAATCTGGTCACATGAACAGGTGTCGCGGGAGCCGGTGCGAGCCACTTTTCGACCTGACAACGCAGGGACTGCCCGCTCGTGTTTTTCATGTTCCGCTCCAGCAGTTTTCCCGTTCAGGTAACGGGACGGCTTCGCACCATTCACCTCCTTAACGCCGCAGACACCCACAGTGTTGACCAAGGGGTTGTGAGTTCTGAAACCGAATATTTCGAGTTAAGTGAGCTTTAGAAAATTGCCCGGAGGTGCACGGCCGAAAGCATAGTCTGGTTTGTACCCTGAGTATCGAATCCGCACGTGGCTGCTCAAAGCGACGTTGTGAAGTCCGTCAGCCACGGGGGGCTTGCAGACAGCAGCGCCGTCTCCAGCGTCTTGTCCAGCCCCGTAAGCACGAGCATGCCGACGGCGATGAACACCGCTCCGAGGATGGTTGTCCCTGCCGTTCCCACTGGGCCAAGTCGGCGTCGCAGCTTCTGCGTCGAGGTCCGGGAAAGGGAACCGAGAATCGTAAGCGGAAGGCTGGCTCCGATGCCAAATATGCCCATCAACAGCGCGATACTCCCGAGACTCCTGCTTTGCGAGGCGAGTGTAGTGGCCGCGCCCAATGTGGGGCCGACGCAGGGACTCCAGACTGCTCCCAGAATCAGTCCGACCGCGAACTGGCCTGACAGGGTGTCGCCTCGTATCTTGCTCAACCAATTTTGACCCGAGCCACCGATTCCGGCGGCCGCGCGGATGAAAATGGCCTGCAATCGGTGGGAAAACATCGCGAGCCCAAACAGAATCATCAGCACGGCGGCCACGCGACGAAAGAGTTCACTATCCACACCCAGCGACGCGCCGACGCTGGCCACGAAAATCCCGATGACCGAGAACGACACGCCTAATCCAGCTGAGAGTGCAACGACCCCCAGCCGATGTGCCGCCAATGCAGACGCAACGAGTACGGGAACAAGGGCGAGCACACACGGTGACAGCGTCGTCAGGGCCCCGGCCAGGAACCCGAGCGCGTACGTACCCGGCGTGAAGTCCATTACAGGGCTTTGGCGAACGTGTTTTTGATGTCCTGTTCGCGCGTCTGCCCCGTAGAGCGCGCAACTTCGTGGCCGCCCTTGAAGACAACGAATGTCGACTGTTGGCTCACTTTCATTGCCCGTTTCAGGGCAACTTCCTTGTCGTAGTCGGCCACGAAAATGGTCACGTCTTTCATTTCCGGGCTCGCTGCCAAACGGTCCACAATGGGTTGTTGGACCTTGCAGGTCGGGCACCAGGTCGCGTGGAAGTAGACGACGGCAGGCTTCCCGTCGGCGTTCAGCCTGTCGAACCGGGCCTGGCTAAAAGGCTGCTCGCCAGCGAAAGCGATACTGACGACCAGTAACAAGCTCGTCGCGAGCAGATATCGGCGAAAAACGTTCAGCATTACGGTCTACCCAGAGATAAGCACAACCTTATTGTTAGACGTTCGAGAGACGAAATGATTGCGCCTCTTGCGTTACGATTGCCGGTAAACCGCAGGTAGCCTGCCGACCGCCGGCCCCGTCACACAGGTGAGCACTGTCCCGGTTGTGTCGGTGGCGGTGTGTGCTACCGGCACGCGTTGCGCTAACGCGCTCACTGGGTCAGCTCATCGCCGTTCATGAGTGTGTCGATGAGTGGGCACGACACCGTGCCTTTCGACGTCGAGCAGCGCTGTACCAGTGTTGCCAACGCGGCTTCCAGCATGGACAAATCCTGGATACGCTGGCGCACATCGACAAGCTTGTGTTCGGCGATAGCGCGCGCGGCGTTGCACGCCTGACCATCGTGCAGAGACAACAGCGCCTCCACCTCATCGAGCGAAAAGCCAAGCGACTGGGACCGCCTGATAAAGCGAAGCCTCGTCAGTACGGCTGTCGGGTATCGGCGGATGCCGCCTGCTGGGCGGGGTGGCGCCGGCAGTAACCCGCGACGATGGTAGTACCTCACTGTTTCGATGTTGACCTCTGCCGCTTCAGCCAGTTGTCCGATGGTCATTTCCTGCATGGCGCGCTTGACTCCGTACTTAGGTACGCACCTAGACTAGACTCAACCAGTCCGAAAAGGAAGTGCCATGCGACCTCGCTGGGCCACTACCGGCTCCTTGTTAGCCGGAACTGCTGCCGCATTCGGGGCATCCGCCTGTTGCGCCGGCCCCTTGCTCCTTGTTGTGCTGGGAGTGGGGGGCGCATGGGGCTCGCGCCTGACCGCGTTGCAGCCGTTCCAACCCCTATTTGTCGCCATATCCATCGCGTTTTTCGCGGTCGCTTTTCGCAGGCTCTACGCCAGGTCCGAAGAATGTGCGGTGGGCAAAGCCTGCGCCGTGCCCTCGGCGCGACATCGGCAGCGCTTCATTTTCTGGGTCGTGATGCCGGCCGCGCTCGCGCTGATGTCGTTCCCCCTGTATGCGCCGCTCTTCTATTGAGCACCTGCCATGAAGAAACTGATTGCTGTGCTCGTCGCGACGGCGCTGAGCGCATCCACGGCCCTCGCGGAGGAGCTTCGCAAGGTCACACTTGACGTCACGAAGATGGATTGCGCTGTGTGTCCGATTACGGTTCGCAAGGCAGTTGAGAAAGTACACGGCGTGGCTTCGGCTAAGGTCGACTTCGCAGGCAAACGCACGCAGGTAGTCTTTGACCCGAACAAGGCGTCGGTCGACGCGTTGACAAACGCTACCGCCACAACTGACTCCAGCTATCCGACTCACGTCAGGCAGGTGCAGTAATGATTTCAGTCGTGTTGGATTCCAACATCACCTGTCCGGTGTGTGGGCACAAGAAAAACGAGACGATGCCGACCAACGCCTGTGTGTGGTTTTACGAATGCGAGCATTGCAAGGCAGTGGTCAGACCGAAACCCGGGGATTGCTGCGTGTACTGCTCGTACGGTACCAACAGGTGTCCGCCGATGCAGCAGTCTGACTCCTGCTGCGCCTGACCAGGTTCACGCAATTGGCCAGGCGCGACGCCGAGACAGGACGCCCCGACAGTCACCGTTTCCGGAAGCAGGAGTAAAGAAACAGCTGGTTGGAACCAGCCGGCGTGTGGGGGTCTTCGAGTGCGCCTGTTACCCATTCGAATCCTGTACCGGATTCGTCCGAGAGCTGCTGAGCGTCGTATCGCGTGCAAGAGCGCAATTGGTCGAAACGACGGCGGTCAGTCGCGCAATTCAGCGCTTCGCTAGAGGTCACGCCTCCAATTCGGCTGTCCGCTTGGGCTTCGCTGCGGGTCGCGCTTCCGTCGCACGCGTCGACGCCTCCAACCAGAACACCAACTCGGCGTTATTCGTTTTCCCCGCTGGCGAGAAGTACGTGTCCTGCCACGAGTCATCCTCATGCAGTCCCTGCCAGCTATCCTTGGTCCCATGCTGCGCGAGAAGGTAACGCCAGCGGTAGTGGTCGTACACATCGAGCACGTGAACTGCATACGCAGATGCCAGGCTGACGTTACCTTCAATGATAAGGAGGTTCTCATCGTTGGTGGACGACGCCTTGTTGCCGAGGTTGTGGCTTCCGACAACCACGGTGCAGTTCTCGGGGTCAAACGGGTCAATGACAACTATTTTGTCGTGAATGACGGCGTGACCGGCTCTTGCGAGTTCCTTTTCCCAGACGCCGAATGCGTCATTTACTCCTTCGGTTGGAATCACCTGAGCGGGGTCCGCTGGCCTCGTATTGTTGTTGTGAAGGTCGATGACGAAGTTGCCCGCGCGGTCTGCATTGGTGAGTGCGCCCCTGATGAAAAGTGTGCTGTTCTTTTCCTGCGCTGACGCAGCCGCGTCAATGATGCTGGGCTGGCCTGGGTCGAAAGCTAAGAACAGCACCGCTGATTTTGCGTTCTCGATGCGCGCATACACATTCGCCATATCCGGCGGCGTCACGCCTTTCGCCTTGTTCTTCTGCGGCGTGTTCGGTGAGAACCACAGCGTTGCTTTCTTCGCGCCGGGAATCTCCACGGCGATGGGGGATGCGTTTTCCGTCCGGAACGTCTTGCTCTGTAGTGCATGAGGGTCCGTGCCCGCGTCTAGCGTATCCTTCTTGAGCGCATCCCAATAGTTCGAGTAAGCGTTTGCCAGTGTTGGAGAGCGCAGCACGATGCTGTTATTCGTTTGTGCGCACAGCCCCGTCGGCGTCCAATTGGTCGAGCCAGTCAGCACGGCCGCCGGCTTGCCATAAGCATCGACGTAAAGCATGAACTTGTTGTGCCCGATATGGCTGCCGTCGGGCAGCATCCGGTCTATCACGTCGACTCCGGAATGATGGAGCGCTACTCGTGCGGGCGCGTTTTCCTTGTCATCGTGCGTCGTGCTGTCGTAGGTGTTCGACAGAATCAGATGCAATTGTTTGTTGCTGACCAGAGATGCTTCGAGTTGTTTGTCGGCGAGCTCATACAATGCGCCGTAACAGCTTCCACCGTGCGCTTTTGCCTCCACCAGCAGCGATGGCAGCACTGTGACCAGGTCGCCGGCCAGCGACTTTCGCAGTGGGTCATTGGCGTCGGCGATGCGTTTGAGCAGAGCGCCAGAGTCCGGCAAATCGGCCTTGCTCTTGGGGAGCTGACGGGCTACGGCCTGCGTGGCAAGTATCCCCCGATTGAAATAGCATTTGATGGCTTCAGGGTCTTCCTGCGGACCGTGTTCGGCCGTCAGACTGACTGGGTTCGAAAAGAGAGCGCTTACGCCTGTGAGCGGCGACAGCTTCGGCGACGCATCTTTGCTGAAGGTCCCTTGAAGTGGGATGATTTGATAGATGTAGCTGCCCTGTGTATGCGCATCCCGTGCATACAGGTCCTTCCAGAAGAACTTCTGGATTGGGCCCTGAGCGGTTGTTTGTCCGGATTGTCCCGAATTCGGATTGCTCGGAAAGCCGGCCAGAGCGGGCAGCGATACGCCCTGTGGACTATCGCTTTCGAGATTCGCTTGTGATGCATCAATGCGTCGGACATCGAAGCCAACGCAATCTGGAAGCTTGTGTTCGAATGTCCATGCCACAAGAATAATGTCGTTGTTCGAGAGAGCAATACACTTTGTCGACATGCGTATCTCCTTGGTGTCGCGAGGCATCCGCGACTTGATGCGGTCGCTCGCTGAGCAGCCGCGTGGTATTTACGACGGGGTTGGGATGAGGGAACGACAAGTCACCGGCACGGTGTGTCGGCCGTCAAATGGTTGCCTGGTGGCTTGAACGTTTGATGACGGCCTGACAGGACGCGATGGCCACCATGCTTCGGAAGCACGCCAGCGACCCTGATGGCTGCATTGACCGTTTGTAAGTATTGACCGCGATGACTCGTGTGTATTCAGAAGCGCGAACGAAATGCCAGACCGTATTAATTTCCAGGCGTGCGTCGTTGTACGATTGAAATAGGGTCAAACACACCGTCTAGTAAGCAAGCGCTGTTGAAGTATGTTGAAAGCAGGTCGTGGACTTCTGTAGTTCCTTTCTACGTTGCTGTATCCGAAGGCGTTCCAGACATGAGCTCGCACAATTCTGCTCCGGCGATGGAAGAACCTGACGCCTCCGCTTCGGGCTCTGTCAAAGAAAGGCCCCTTGCGGAGTCGATAAGCGTAGCCACATCTGCGGCCGAAGCGTTCACTATCCTTGCCACCGCGACCGCTGCAGAAGCCATTCGTCGCGCCCATGCACTCCGCGCGAAAGCGGACCCCGAGGTCCTCCATAAGCTTCGTGTAGCGCTGCGTCGATTGCGTTCGCTGTATTGGGCCTACGAACCGCTGCTTGACAGGAAAGACTGCACGCTTCAACGGGAGGAGTTCAAGTATCTGGCTAATGCAGCGGGTAAAACCCGAGACTGGGATGTGCTGCGTGACGTTCTTTCAGGCGAGGAGCCAACGCGGCTATCGTTTGGCCCGCTGCTTCGCGTGGTGGGCGAGCACCGGGCCGCTGCACTGTCGTTCAGTCGCAGAACGATTCGCGGCGCCGGCGTCGAAGATATATTGCACGGCGCATTGTCCTCCGCGCAACAACAACTGAACTCACAAGTTGTGAATACGATGCTCGCAGAATTTGCAGAATCGCGAGTGGATGTCGCCGAGAAGGCGCTGAAGAAGAAGGTAAAGCGTGCGATTCAACCTGAACATCCAGGCTACGCCGCGCTGCACGAGGTACGAATCGCAGGGAAAAAGCTTCGATATTTGCTCGAGTTCTTTGCTCCGGTGCTCGACGGCAGCCATCGGAAAAAACCGAACTGTTGACCGGGGTGCAGGAGGAGTTGGGTAAGCTCAATGACCTAGTCGTCAGCGAGACGCTGCTGCGCCAGTATTCGTTCCAGCTAGGCGACCCGGACGCTGTGAAAGAGGCGGTGGCATTTCTCGGCGCCCAGAAAAAGCGACACATGCGCGCCGCTCACAAAATGCTTCGCAACGTATGGTGAGCAGTTGGCCGCCAAGCCTAGCGCTTTCCGCCGTGTGCCTAGCTGCCGGCGGATTTTCTCTTCTTCGCTTCGAGCCGGCGCGTTAGGTCTGTGAGCAGCCACTTCGCCACGACTTCAGGTCCGTTCATCCCGCAGTCGGCAAACTTGATTTCGTTCTCGTAGTAGACGATGACCGTACCGCTCATAACGCGATACCGGCCGCGATAGCGCGACCCGTTCAGTTCGATTTCAATTTCTCTGGTCGTTTCATCGTTGTCGGCCATCAATCACTGCTCTGCGGTATCTCTGATTTAACAAAAGGTACCGAACCGGATTGTCTTCGTCAACGACAGGCAAACCCGGGGATGCCGAGACCCTGAGCGGCCTTCCCGGTATACGCCATCGACGCCGGGTACCCTGAGGCGATTTGATGAGCATTGTGGCGGCCGCCTAGTGTAGGTCTCGCGAAACACCGCGCAGATTTTCACGAACGCGTTTGGTGACCAGGACCGTCAGGTAGTCCAGGATTCGCGCGCCGTCGCTGTATTCGGCCCATGTGTCTGCATACATCTTCGAAACAGTCTCAGTGGACGTATTGGTGTCAGAGGCGATTGTCTTGACGACATGTTCAAAGTTGGGTGGGGCCATAGTGTGCTCCTGGATTTTGAAGAGAGGGGCGCGCGCGGAAAGGCGATTAGACGATGTTGCCGCTCCGCATGCAAATTGAATCGACCTATCGTTGAGGGAGGGTCAGTTGTCGTCGTTTTGTCTGTACATATTCTTTCGTAGGCCTGACCAGTGGTGTGCTTACTCCACAATTCCGTACAGGTCTCTGGCGCCCCGTCAAATGCACGCGTCGAGCGCGCAATACACAAATCCAATCGTTTCAGGGGCTTGCGCCGCTTGCTCGCGAATTATCTACAGCCTTGCAAACAGATTGTGTGGACAACTTGCGGGTCATATCCGTAGGTGGCGTCGCCAATGCAATCGAGAACCGCTCAAAAACTGTATATACTGTTTATATCGTTTGTCAACTTGGGGATGGTCATGACCGAAGCCAGCATCAGGAAGCCGACCAAGAAAGCCTTTCACTTCCCGAAGAACGCAAACGGCCATGCGAAAGCCTCCGACAAGCAGGCAAATAGGGCAAATGCACCGGCCACCGAAGCCGTAGAGGCGAAACCGGTTTCGACCAGGGTTCCAAAACAGACGCGCGCCGCAACCGCTGGAGCAGCTTCAGCCGCTCCAGCGGTTGAAGTGAAGACAAAGCACGTGAAGAAGGAAAAGGTCGTGCGTGACAGCTTCACAATGCCGAAGTCCGACTACGAAAAAATCGCGGCGCTGAAACAGAAATGTCTTGACGCAGGCATATCGGTGAAAAAGAGCGAGCTACTGAGGGCTGGTCTTCTCCTGCTCGAATCGGTGCCCCCAAAGCGTTTGCTGGCAGCTATTTCTGCCGTCGAAACTGTGAAGACCGGCTGGCCAGAAAAATCGTAGCGCTGCGGTTTCCGCACCGGACGCAACAAGCGCGCTTGCGCATTACACGCTAGCAATTTTTCGTTGCTCATGTCCGCATCGCGCGACTTGCACTGCCGCTCATTCCGGCGCAGGTGGATAGAGATTCGCATTCCTCTTGCATCTGCTTGAGCAACGCGACGTGGTTGCATGAACCAAGGCATCGCGTAGCTGAGCATTGCATCGCAGGCAAGTTTGTCCGAGGAGCGAAAATGTCGGATAAGCATCTTTCCAGCAGGTTTGACCTCGACCTCAACCTGCTTTCAACCCGGTTGCTCGAAATGGGCGGCTTGGTGGAGGCGCAGATTTCCCGCGCGATGGAGGCACTGAACACGTTCGATTTGACACTTGTTGAGCAGGTCATCGAGGGTGAACACCGGCTCAACGCGATGGAAATAGAAATCGACGAAGAAGTGAGCAACATCATCGTTCGCCGGCAACCCACCGCTCGTGACTTGCGACTCCTGATGGCCGCCTCGAAGTGCATCACCAACCTCGAGCGTACTGGTGATGAGGCACGGAAGATTGCGAAGCGGACACGCCGCATTGCCATGGAGAGCACCGCGCGACCCGTCAACATCGCTGAAATCAAGGCTTCCGGCGAAATGGCTTCGCACCTGCTTCGTAGAGCGCTGGACGCATTTGCGCGCATGGATGCAACTGCGGCTGCACAGATTGTCCGCGACGACGAAACCATCGACACCGAGTTTCGAGCCTTCGTGCTCAAGCTCGTCACATCCATGAAGGAAGACCCTCGGACAATCCAGATCGGGCTCGACTATCTGTTTATCGCTAAAGCCATCGAGCGTATCGGCGACCATGCTACCAACATTGCCGAAGCCATCGTCTATGTTGTTCGCGGTACCGATATTCGCCACGAACACAGGAAGCAGCGCGAATCCGCGGGTCCGCGTAGTTGAAGGCGAAAGCGGGCGGCCAGGTCTCGGAACGTAGGTACTGTCGCGCCGCGGTCATCTGCTCAACGCTGGCAATTGCATTCGAAGAATGCGTCCCAGGCAAAGAAAAATTGAGCCGCCGGGTCGAGGAGAGGACGTCGTTCAAAGTTGGCACGCCAGACTTGTGCACTGTGGGAATGCTATGGGCAAACCGTGAGTCCCTACAACGTCGGTAATCGCTCAAAGTGTTCGAAGCGGGCGAACGGTGGCGGGACCTCGGTTACCTCAAGCCTGTCGACAAGCGCGGCGGACATGCCCTCACTTAACCAGGCACACATTTCTGCAAGCTGCTCCGGCGAACCCTGAACCATCACCTCCACCGAGCCGTCGATGCGGTTGCGGACCCAGCCAGTGACGCCCAGTGCATGGGCGCGGCGTACACAGGCTTCCCGATAGCCAATGCCCTGCACGAGGCCGCGCACCCTCACCAGCCGCGTCTCAAGCATCCCATCTTTCTGGTCATCTTCCATCCGCTTGGCTCCAGCGTTGGTTGTCACGATGTCCTGCGCGCCGAACGGCTCCGCATGGACGCGCGTATTGCAAGTTGGGAGGCTATCGAGTCGGCGCTAGTCACCGGTTAACGGCGCCCCACCGGCCATGCATCTGCCAAAGCTCTCTTCACGACAGCAGGTTGTTTTTGCCTGAGCGAAACGGCGTAACGCGACGCTCAGTGAGAGAAATCTGCGGCGTTCAGCTTTATCGGCTCGTCCGAGCCTCTCAGCACCTTTCGTTCAACAGCTGCCACAATCCGCTTGTGTCCGTCCATACAAGCTTTTAGCAGGTGCGCGTCGTCTGCTCCGATGGGTGCCCAGAAGTGCTGCTCCAGTGCATCGCGAGTAATCGAACATTGCACCGCACGCCCACGGGCATGTGCGATAAAAGCGACCAGCTTTCCGTCTGCGGAAACACTGGCTTCGGCGGCGAGAGTGCTGTCCATGGTTCACGGCTTTTTGTTTACCCAACCGCCCAGTTGCCCCTGAGGGGCTCCCGGCAGTACCAGCCTTATCATAATGGTTCCCGCGTTGGTTGCCACGATGTCCTGCGCGCCGAACGGCTCCGCATGGACGCGCGTATTGCGAGTTGGGGAGCTATCAAGTCGGCGCTACTCACCGGCTAACGGCGCCCCACCGGCCATGCATCCGACAAAGCTCTCTTCACGACAGCAGGTTGTTTTTGCCTGAGCGAAACGGCGCACTGTCGTGCGCGAAAACATCACACTCGCCGCGCTTGACCGATACTTCGAGATGCATGAGAAGGAGCCTGAGACCGTCTCACAGGTAGAGGCATCAACCCTGGTTTGACACAGCGAGCACCTACGAGAGTTCAGTCAAATCCGATTCGAAGCCCCACCGCGCTTATGCCTAGTGCGGCCTGCTTGTTGGCCGGCTCACGCACCTGCGCGTGGTTCGAGGGTAGGAAGAATCCTAAAACAAGGCTTGTCGGCAAGGTTCGAGAGACCCGAAAACATGTTTCTGGCTCTCCTTAGTCGTCTTCGTTCTTAGGTATAGGGGGATTTTTCGGAGGTATCTGATTGGACTCGCCAGGGAGTCCGGTGTCCATAGTCGGTGCGGTTGTAGACGGCCCGAGGTCACGGAGCCGGAAGTCAGCCTCTTGCTCTGGTGTAAGTGGCCCGCCGAAGATGTCGTCAAACGGGCCGCCAGGACTATTACGCAAGAGGAAAATCGCGGCCTGAATCTCTTTTACCGCTCTCTCAAAATCTCCGCATGCCTCTAGCCGCTGGGCGTTCATGCCAGCCGTAGCCAGCAACATTCGGTCGCGGTCTCGAAGCAAATCGTAACCCCATGAGCGAAGGCGCTTCTTCGTATCGTCGAGCGCCCAGCCGCACTTGAATGCCTGGGTTTTGAATGGCTCCGGCGCATTCTTCCAGATGCTTTCCGTCGCGCGTTCAAGTTGCTTCATCGCCTGCAGATATTGAGCAACGTCCATCTGCCGCTCCTTGGTCTGTCCCGCAGCCACGAACCTCGAGGACCGCCAGTTTGCTGACGCGCTCAAGCGTAGGCGGCAGCCCCTGTCTGCGCAATCAGCGAACGGTGCCAACCCTCAAATTGGTCCCTGCGCACGCATATCCGTTGGCGCGTACACCTTTGAGAATCCGAGCAGAGAAGGGAGGAGAAACCCCACGTCGCACGGCTCGTCCGCAAATTTGAGATGCCCGGAAATTGGTTTCTGGTCCTCTTCAGTGGTCTTCTTTCTTCGGAATAGGAGGTGTTTTCGTCGGTATTTGATTGGACTCGCCAGGCCGTCCGGTGTTCATCGTCGGCGCGCTTTTCGCTGGGCGCTGTGCGCGCGCAGGCGACGGAAGACGAGCAATAGCAAATTCAGTTGCAATTGAGCCAGTTGACTCAGGGGTCGTCCGCAGGCGGCGTGGCCGGGACCCAATCATTGACTGAAGCAAAGCCGTTTACAGCCGAAATCCGGTTTGACATCAAGAACGGTGAACCCGGGTCGCCCAATGAATACACGAAACTGGTGTTTGCAGACGGCAACAATCGAGATGCCGCGCTTGTGCGTCGCTCAGGCAAGGTGATGAGCGAGGGCATGCTTCGCGCCGCGACGGGGGCAGGAGTGGAGATTCCACGAGGTGACATTGAGACCCGAAACCAATGGTCGAGGAACCCGCTATCTTGTCATCACTTGTGGCCCCGGCGGCATACTCTATCTGAAAACGCAACTGCGACAGACAACCTTGCCAGGCAAACGCGGCGAGTCACCTTCTGCTTTCAACGGCCTGTGGGAAGTCAGCGGAGCGACAGAAAAATTCAACGGGCTCCCGGATTCCGGCACACTCCGGATTGACCGGTTGTCGGAAAGCGAGCGTCAATGGATTCTGGAAGGCGAGCTGAGCGGGCCCTAGTTTGAACTCCCGATTGAGAGCGTGTGAACGCGGCCAACTTTCTCGTCAACGACTAAACCGGAAATCTCTGTCGCGATTCTTCTCGTGTTGTACATAGGAATCGGCCCGCCGAAATGACGGGCCGATTCCTACGAAGCACGCGCGAATCCATACCAGAAATCGACGAGAGTCGAGAGCGCACGAACAGCCCGCTGCACTGCAGGGCGCGGCGGAGCGCCAGGCATTGCGAAGGACCGCCGTGAGCGCGGCATTTTTCGGACATGACTGCGTTGCGGGAGCCTCCGTTGTCGATTTTGTCGCCTACCTGCCGCTACAAAGGAGACGAATGAGCGACACGAGGCACGCACCTTGCTGCACTTCATTCGTGAGCGGCAGACGCTTGCATGAGATATCTTCTCCGGAGGTGAGCCATGAAAAATATAACCAAGACGTTTTTCGCTTCGGCTCTCGCGATGGCGCTGTCGGCAATAACATACGCACAGGCCGGCGGCAGCGCTGGCGGGGTCCCAACACCCGGCGCCGGTGCCGGTTCGATGAAGACCCCGAACGAGACCGGCTACGGTTCTCCCGACGTTACGGGCAGTGGCGTCGGCGCGGCGCGCAGTATCCCCAGGACGGAGCGTTCCAATAGGGGCAAGACCAACGGTCTGAATAAGGGTACAAATAGCGGCGCGAACAGCGACGTCAAAAGCGGACCTGGTGGCTCAAGGCAAAAGGGCCAGTAGTACGCAGCTTCCTCGTCACGATGCCAGTGGTATCCCACTTGCTGACTCGGTAATCGTGTATAGGCTACGTCTTGAATTGCCACCGACGCGATAACAGCGGGTTGCACACGGCTTCGTCATCGCTTACCGCGCGGAGACATGAAATCGACAATTTTCGACTCGTGCAACTCGCGATTCGTTGCGCAATGCTGGAACTGAGGACCGGGCGAAGGGCTCGATGTCCTGCTATCAGGAGACCTCTCGACCCGTTTCCCGTCTGGCCGAACGAAGCGGGACGAGGGTTACCGGGCGGCTCTGCTGTAGGGGGCCGTAGCGATTGCGGTTCCGCCTGATTTCAGAACAAGTTCCCACGGAGCTCACTGTTCGTTGCGTCGGCAGAACAACGCAGGCGTTGTGTTGGTGAAGGGGGCACGCCGCGCGAAGGCAGGGGTTGGCGAGCATCGCGTTTGTCGAGCGCACCTGGAACGTCATATTGCTTCAACCGTCCGGCGGCCGCAGGATGCATATCGCGAGCGCTAGCTCCCGGGCGTCTTGTCCCCGGCGATTTACCATACGCGAATCGTGCAACCTGGTTCGTTCGCGCCCTCTGCTTCACGAACGCCCCGCTTTTCCTATACTGTTTTTGTCGCAATCTGGTAACGCGACGTCGGTCGCATACTTGGAGGAAGACATCATGAACAAGGACCAGGTCAAAGGCGTTGCTCAAAAGATGAAGGGCAAGTTTAACGAGGCCATGGGCAAGGTCACGGGCAGGCCGGCCCGGGAACTGAAAGGCGATGTTGAGCAAGCCGCGGGACAAGCCAGGAAAGACGTCGGGGACGCCAGGGAAGCGGCGAAGGACCGCACGACGCGTCACCATTAACCGCATGCCTCTGGGGCCTTATCAGGCGGCCGACTCGGGAAGTTGGTCGCCGGTGCCGGCGGTGATTGGGTGCCTCATCGCGCCCGGCGCGACCCCGACCTGATTCACTTCCTGCGCGACATCGTGCAACGGCTCGGCCCCCCGCATCCCTCCGTCTCGAGCAGTTCCTTTGGCCACAGGAAGAACGCGCTGGTGACGCGTGCACTGAAATCGGCCACCGTCATCTTGGCGGCACGCGCCTGGAGAAACTCGAAGTCCTGTAACAAATCCTGGTCCTTCGCAAGCTGGACCACCAGCGCGTCTGGCGAACCTGTCCGGGCCCAAACAGCTCAAAAGTTCGAGCATGTTCGCGAGGTGAAGCAGCAGTTCTTGTCTGTCAAATCAGTTGTCCATCGCAGCAATCTCCACTCGCTGCGTCCCTCCTGGAAATGTTCCCTTTCGGCGCAACGCCTCGCTCCGTCGCATCTCATCCCGGCGCGTCTTCGTCGACCAATGCGTCTTCGTCCTCTGACTGCAAGACCGGAGCAGCGCTGTCGGGCACTGGCGGGCCAGACGAGTTCGGGGTGTCTCCTGGTCGCTCATCTTTACCATCATCGCGGCCCGTGTCGCGTGTCTTTCTCTTTCGATGATTCGTCATGGTTTCCTCCGTGAGGGAAGCAGCGACCCAGACGGACTGGGTGCTGCGTGTGCTGCTATCCGGCGGGCGGCGGCCGCTTCGTTTGCGCCTGTCGGGGACACAACTTTTAAATGTCAGTCACGTTTCCTTCGCTAGCAGCACGGGTAGGAGACGAGTACGGTCCCGGTTGTAGTAGTGATGGACCGTGGCGCCCCATTGCGCATCCGCCATGGATGGTGCGCTGGTATCAGACCATCGACATGATGCGCGGCTTCAACGCGGCGCACATGGTGCCGGCGCATGGCCGTCCGGTATCGGGCGCGCAGTATGTCGCCGAGGTGCTGTGCGTGTATCGCGACGCCATCCAGTTCATCCACGATCAGACCATTCGCCACATGAACTTCGGCCTGAGCCCGGACGAACTCGCTGAGGCCATTCCCGCGTTGCCGCCGCACCTCGCGGAGCACGCGTGGCTCGGCGAGTACTACGGCACGGTCAAGCATTCGGTGCGGCAGGTGTACAGCGGTCAGCTCGGCTGGTTCGATGGCGATCCGGCATCGCTCGATCCGTTGCCGCGTGCTGAACGTTCGCAGCGCATGGTCAAGATGATGGGCGGCGTGGAGGCGGTGCGTGCCGCTGCGCGTATCGCGCTGGGTGACGGCGACTGGCGTTGGGCTGCGGAACTGGCCACGCTGCTGGTGCGCCTCGATACAAGCGACGTCGAAGCCCGCAACATCAAGGCGAGCGTGTTGCGCGAGCTGGGCTACCGCACGGTGAACACCAACTGGCGCAATTGGTACCTGAGCGCGGCGCGCGAACTCGAACACGCCTACGACGAACTGCCGTTCGCCGGCAGCTCGAGCCTCGCCTCGACGGATGTATTGCGCGCCCAACCGTTGCGCAATGTGTTTCAGCGCTTTAGCGTGAACGTCGATCCGGAACGTTGCGCCGATGTGCAGATGACACTCGCATTCCGCGTGACGGATCGCAATGAAACGCATGCGCTCGAATTGCGGCGTGGCGTGTTGCAGATTCACGAGCGCACTCCGTCGGCGATCGATGTTCAACTCGCGCTGGAAACCAGCACCCTGTACGGCATGTTGCGCGACATGGTGTCGCAGTTGCCGGCGTGCCTCGAGAACGGCACAGTAGTGCTGGAGCGTGGCACGGCCGAGCAGTTGCGCAGATTCTTCGATTGCTTCGACCGGCCCGCGCGGCGTATGCCCGCACTTACTACGCGATAGAAGCGACTCGCATCGGTGTGTTGGCGCAGCGGCACATCGTGTATTGGCGCATCGCGATGCGAAACCCAAGGAGGAGACATGGAAAAAATCTGGTTGAAGTCCTATCCGCCAGGCGTGCCGGCGGAGATCGACACTACGCAGTTCAGTTCTGTCGGCGACTTGCTGGAGCAGAGTTTCCAGGCGCACGCCGCAGAGCGCGCGTTCGTTTGCATGGGACACGAGTTTACCTACGGCGAACTCGATGCGAAGTCGCGTCACCTTGCGGCGTGGTTTCAATGGCTAGGCCTCGCGCGCGGCGCGCGCATCGCCGTGATGCTGCCGAACGTATTGCAGTATCCGGTGGTCATGGCGGCCATCCTGCGTGCCGGTTACGTGGTGGTGAACGTCAATCCGCTGTGCACGCCGCGAGAACTCGAGCATCAGTTGAACGACAGCGGCGCGGAAGCGATCGTGCTGCTCGAACCGTTCGCGAAGACGCTCGAGACGGTGCAAGCGCAAACGTCGATCAGGCATGTCGTGCTGACGTCGATCGGCGAGATGCTCGGCGCGGGTAGTCCAGAGGTTGCAGAGAATGTGCCGCCGACTTCGTGTATTGCGCTGAACGATGCGATCGCACGCGGTTCGGACGCGGGCTTTACACCCGTCACGCTCACGCAAAGCGATGTGGCGGTGCTGCAATATACCGGTGGCACCACCGGCGTCTCGAAGGGCGCCACCTTGCTGCACGGCAACCTGATCGCCAACGTCCTGCAATCGGAGTTGTGGCGCGAACCGGTTTATCGTGGGCGCACCGACATCAAGCAGTACATCACGGTCGTCGCGCTGCCGCTGTATCACATCTTCGGGCTGACGGTCTGCGGTTTGCTGACGATGCGTTGTGGCGGCATGGGCATCCTGATTCCGAATCCGCGCGATCTGCCGGGGCTGATCAACGCCTTGCGAGGCTACGCGATCAACTCGTTCCCCGGCGTGAACACGATGTACAACGCGCTGCTGAACGAGCCGGACTTCAAGACGCTCGACTTCTCGAAGCTGGTGCAATCGAACGGCGGCGGCATGGCGGTACAGCAAGCCGTCGCGCAACGCTGGCAGGCGCTGACCGGTGTGCCGATCGTCGAAGGCTATGGGCTCTCGGAAACCTCGCCGTGCGCCACAACCAATCTGCCGACGTCCACCGCGTTCACCGGGACTGTCGGCTTGCCGTTGCCGTCCACGGAAATTACGATTCGCGACGACGCCGGCAATGACGCGCCGCTCGGCGAGCGCGGCGGAATCTGCATTCGCGGGCCGCAGGTGATGGCCGGCTACTGGAACCGTCCCGACGAAACCGCGAAGGTGATGACGCCGGACGGCTTCTTCAAATCCGGCGACATCGGCGTGATGACGGAAGAAGGTTTCGTGAAGATCGTCGATCGCAAGAAGGACATGATTCTGGTGTCGGGTTTCAACGTCTATCCGAACGAAATCGAGGACGTGGTGGCCAAGCACCCGGGCGTGTTCGAAGTGGTGGCGGTGGGCGTGCCGGACGCGGAGGCGGGTGAAGTGGTGAAGCTTTACGTCGTGAAGAAGGACCCGGCGCTCACCGACGCGGACATTCTTGCGTTCTGCAAGGAGCAACTGACGGGTTACAAGCGCCCCAAGATCATCGAGTTCCGCAGCGAACTGCCGAAGACCAATGTCGGCAAGATTCTGCGGCGCGCATTGCGCGACGAGGTGAAAAGCGCGGGCTGAAAGCGGGCGCGCCACGCGTTTTGCCGCATGTCGGCACGTGTGGCGCGCCCTGCAGCGCGGCGTGATTCCGGGTACATTGTCGTTCTCGACATCACGCACTAGGGAGTACACGATGCGCCTGCTTCACACTATGCTCCGGGTCGGCGACCTGGACCGTTCGATTGCCTTCTACACCGAGCTGCTCGGGATGAAATTGCTGCGCCGCGATGACTATCCGGACGGTAAATTCACGCTGGCTTTCGTGGGCTATGAAGACGAACGTGATGGCACCGTTCTCGAACTCACGCACAACTGGGACACGCCGTCGTACGACCTCGGCACCGGTTTTGGGCACCTCGCCGTCGAAGTCGCAGACGCGTATGCGGCGTGCGACAAGATCAAGGCCCAGGGCGGCAAGGTTGTGCGCGAAGCCGGCCCGATGAAACACGGCACCACCGTGATCGCTTTCGTCGAAGATCCGGACGGCTACAAGATCGAATTCATCCAGAAGAAAAAGTGACGTAAGCGGCGGGGCGAGGACAAGCTATGAATGACAGCAATCCCTACTTCAAAGAACTCGACGACATCCACGTCGAAATCCAGGCGTTGTTCGACGGTTCTGCGGATCACGATGCGCTGGAGCGCATCATGGCGCGCTTCGCTCCGCAATTCACGCTGGTCATGCCGTCCGGTCTCGCACTGGACCACGCGGGCCTGCGCGAGATTTTTGCGAAGCTGAACGGTGCGCGCCCCGGCTCGCAGATCACGATTCGCGATATGGAGATCGTGTCTGAGTATCCGTCGGGTGCGGTGGTGAAATATCGGGAGTATCAGCGCGACAACGCGGGCAATGCGAACGTGCGGCGCTCGACAGCGGTGATGGACCTGGACGCGCACGGCAAGGTGACTTGGCGTCACTTGCAGGAAACTTTCTGTACGGAGTGAGTGGCGGGTTTTAGAAGGCTGGCGCTTCGCGCTGAGGCGCCGGCTTTAAGTCTGCATGGCCGAAGTCCTGAAGGGCCGAAGAAGGCCAAAGAGGATCTGAAGGCCTTAAAGCGTCGGCAGCAATTCCGGCGGATGCGACTTCAACGTCTGCCGCGCCTCGCGGAATTCCGGAAAAATCGATTCAACAGTCTCCCAGAAGCGCGGACTGTGATTCATCTCGCGCAGATGCGCGAGTTCGTGCGCCACGACGTAATCGATGATCGACAGGGGGAAGTGAATCAACCGCCAGTTCAGGCGGATTTTCCCATCGCTCGAACAACTGCCCCAACGCGTGGCCGCGGAAGAGAGCGCATACGCGCGATAGTTGACGCCCAGCTTCTCCGCGTAGATTGCGAGGCGTTCGCCGAACAGGCGCTTTGCTTCGCCTTGCAGCCAGCCTTGCACGCGATCCTTGATCTGCTGCGGGTCCGCTTGCAACGGCAGCGGCACTTGCAGTGCGGCTTCATCCGCGTTGAACGCGAGCGTGCCTTGCGGCGAACCGAGCTTCACGCGCACCGGCTGGCCGAGATACGGCACTTCCGCACCATCTTTCCAGTCGACCTTGGGCAACGCGCGCTGTTCGACACGCGTTTGCCATTCGATCAGCTTCGTAAAAATCCAGCGCTGCTTTTCGGTGATCGCGGTTTCGATATCCGCGAGCGTGACCCAACGTGGTGCGGTAATCATCAGGCCGGTGCTGTCGATCGCAAAGCCGATCGAGCGGCGTGCCGAGCGCTTGAGCGCATAGTGCAGCGTGCGCGAACCAATGGTGAGGCTGCGCAGCTTCGTGCCGTCCGGTGCGAGCGGCACGGCCGGCTGCTGCCCGCTCTGCGAGCCCGCCGTTGGTGCGGAGGGTGTTGGGGACGACGACGTCGACCCCGGCTCGGCGAAGAGCGGGAGATCGAGCTGCCGGTTATCGAGCGCCGCAGCGGGCTGCGACGTAGGAGACTTCTGCATCGGATTCGGCTTCGCGCAAATGCGCCTTCGAGGGCGCGGGCGCGTCAGATTGGTGCGGCGGCGGAGGAGCTGCTTTCCGCCGCGCGGTACGCGGTAGGATCGATGCGACGCATTTCAGCTTCGATCCACTTTTCGACGCGCGTGTTCACTTCATCGGGCGTGAGCCCCGTCGTGTCGATCGGCTTGCCGATCGACACTGTGACTATACCCGCATATTTGAGAAACGAGTTGCGCGGCCACACACGTCCGGCGTTGTGTGCGATCGGCACGACCGGCGCGCCGGTAGCAATCGCAAAACGCGCGCCGCCGGTTTTGTACTTGCCTTGCTTGCCGGTCGGCGTACGTGTGCCTTCCGGAAACATGATGACCCACGCGCCTTCCGCCATGCGCTGCTTGCCTTGCTTGATGACGGATTCGAACGCGTACTTGCCTTCCTTGCGGTCGATGTGGACCATCTTCAGCATGCCCAATGCCCAGCCGAAGAACGGCACGTACAGCAGCTCGCGCTTGAACACGTAGCACAGCGGCCGCGGCATCAGCGCCGGAAACGCCAGCGTTTCCCATGCCGATTGATGCTTCGACAGCAGCACGGCCGGACCGTTAGGCAGGTTCTCATAGCCCTCGATCTTGTAGCGGATGCCATTCAGCCAACGCACCGTGTGAAGCGTGGCGCGGCACCAGCCGGCCGCCATCCAGTAGCGATTGTCGGCGCGCATGAACGGAAACGCGATGAAGCACGCGGTTGCGTACGGCACCGTGAAGAGCACGAAGTAGATCAGCAGCAGCAAAGAACGAATGAAGCGCATCGGCGTGGTCAGTGAGGGTTGAGGACGCGCGTGGTGCGCGTCACTCGTGAGCGTCGGAAAGGAAGTCGAGTGCGAACGCGCGCAGGTCGTCGTGCACACGGGTGCCCTCGGGCAGGCCGCCGGCTGCGAGCGTCTTGCGGCCCTTGCCGGTCAGCACCAGATGCGTCGGATGGCCGAGCGAGGCGCCCGCTTGCAGATCACGCATCGCGTCGCCGACCACCGGCGTATGGTGCGGATCGACTTCGAAACGTTCGGCGATCATCTTCAGCATGCCGGGCTTCGGTTTGCGGCATTCGCATTGATCTTGCGCCGTGTGCGGGCAGAAGAACACGGCGTCGATGCGCCCACCGACCGCCGCCGCCATGCGATGCATTTTCAGATGCATCGCATTGAGCGCGTTCATGTCGAAGAGACCGCGGCCGATGCCCGACTGGTTGGTCGCGATTGCCACGCGATAACCCGCCTGGTTCAGCCGCGCGATCGCTTCGAGCGAACCGGGCAGGGCAACCCATTCGTCCGGCGACTTGATGAACGCGTCGGAATCGACGTTGATCACGCCGTCGCGGTCGAGAATCACCACCTTTTTGGTTGGCATGGCGCGGGGCTCAGGCGGCGAGTCGGGAAATGTCGGCGACGCAATTCATCTGCTGATGCAGTGCGCCGAGCAAGGCCAGACGGTTGGCGCGCAACGCCGGATCTTCGGCGTTGACCATCACGTCGTTGAAGAACGTGTCGACTGGTTCGCGCAGCGCGGCGAGCGCGGTGAGTGCGCCCGTGTAGTCGCGTACGGCGAGTTGCGATTGCACGCGCGGTGCAACCTGTTCGAGTTGCGCATGCAAGGCTTTTTCGGCCGCTTCGGTCAGCAGTGCAACCTGGACACCGCCGGTCGTCGAACCTTCCGATTTCTTCAGGATGTTCGAAATCCGCTTGTTGGCCGCTGCGAGCGATGCTGCTTCCGGCAGTGCCGCGAATTCGCGGACTGCATCGAGGCGCGCGACGATGTCGTCGAGGCGCGTCGGGTTCAGTGCCAACACCGCGTCGATTTCGCCGGGCGCGTAGCCGCGTTCGCGCAGCAGACCGCGCAGGCGGTCCATGCTGAATTCGTAGATCGCTTGCGTCGAATCGGCGACGCCCGGCACGGTGGCGAATTGCGCGTAAGCGGTGCGCAGCAGTTCGATCAGGTCGACCGGCAATTGCTTCTCGACCAGAATCCGCAGCACGCCGAGCGCATGACGGCGCAGCGCGAACGGGTCCTTCTCGCCGGTGGGTTGCAGGCCGATGCCCCAGATGCCGACCAGCGTTTCGAGCTTGTCGGCCAGCGCGACGACGGTGCCGGTTGCCGTGGCCGGCAAGGCATCGCCGGAGAAACGCGGCTGATAGTGTTCCGAGCATGCCAGCGCGACTTCTTCCGGCTCGCCGTCGTGGCGCGCGTAGTACGTGCCCATCGTGCCTTGCAGCTCGGGGAATTCGCCGACCATGTCGGTGATCAGGTCGGCCTTGGCGAGACGTGCAGCGCGCTTGGCGAGCGCGACATCTGCACCGATCAGCGAGGCAATTGCACCCGCCAGGGCTTCGACGCGCTCGACGCGTTGCAGCGCCGACCCCAGCTTGTTGTGATACACGACGTTCGCGAGCAGCGGTACGCGCTCGGCGAGCGGCTTCTTCTTGTCCTGCTCGAAGAAGAACTTCGCATCGGCCAGACGCGGACGCACCACGCGTTCGTTGCCTTCGACGATATCGCCAGGCGTCTTCGTTTCGATGTTCGACACGATCAGGAAGCGCGAGCGCAGCTTGCCGTTCGCATCCGTCAACGCGAAGTATTTCTGGTTCGTCTGCATTGTCAGGATCAGGCATTCCTGCGGCACTTGCAGGAATTCGTCCTCGAAACGGCAGGCGTAGACCACGGGCCATTCGACCAGCGAATTCACTTCATCCAGCAGCGATTCCGGCATCACGACCTGATCGCCATCGGCTTGCGCGAGCAGATGCGTGCGGATGGTTTCCTTGCGGTCGGCGAAATTCGCGACCACACGGCCCTTGTGCATCAGCGTATCGGCGTACGAATCCGCGTGCTGGATCTGCACGAAACCTTCAGACAGGAAGCGGTGGCCGAGCGTGGTGTCGTCGGCATCGACGCCCAGTGCCGTGACCGGCACGACCTGTTCGCCGTGCAACGTGGTCAGACGGTGCGCCGGGCGCACGAACTGCACACTGGTGCCGTCCGGGCGCTGATACGTCATCGGCTTCGGAATCGGCAACTTGGCGATCGTTTCGTCGAGCGCGCTTTGCAGGCCTTCGGCGAGCGTGGCGCCCGGCGCGGCGTAGCGCAGGAAGAAGGCTTCGGCCTTACCGTCCTGTGCGCGCTCCAGGTCGTTCACCGAAAAATCGGGGAAGCCGAGCGCGGCCAGTTTCTTGGCGAGCGGCGCGGTGGGCTGGCCGTCTTTATCCAGCGCGACGGAAACCGGCAGCACTTTTTCTCGCACGTGTTTTTCCGGCGCGACCGAACGCACGTTCTTGATCGTGACGGCGAGACGGCGCGGCGTCGCATAACGTTCGAACGACAGTTCGCCTTCGACCAGGTCGCGCGCCGCGAGGCGCTGCGCAATGCCTTCGGCGAAGGCGTCGCCCAGACGCGCGAGCGCTTTCGGCGGCAGTTCTTCGGTCAGCAGCTCGACGAGCAGGGTAGCTTGATGGGGTTGAGTCATTTCTTGATGTTCTCGTCAGTCCTGGTCGATCTTGCGTTCGACTTTCAGCGGCGGCGCCCACGCGGGCATGGCGGCATCCTGTTCGTCGGTCGTGAGGCCGGGCACGCCGTGCACCGGATTGCCGAGCATCGGGAAACCGAGCTTTTCGCGCGAGTCGTAGTAAGCCTGGGCGACCAGACGCGACAGCGCGCGAATCCGGCCGATATACGCGGCACGTTCCGTGACCGAGATCGCCCCGCGGGCGTCCAGCAGGTTGAACGTGTGGCCGGCCTTCAGCACCAGTTCATAAGCAGGCAGCGCGATCTGTGCGTCGATCATGCGCTTGGCTTCCGCTTCGTAGCTGTTGAAGAACGTGAACAGCAGATCGACGTTTGCATGCTCGAAGTTGTAGGTCGACTGTTCGACTTCGTTCTGGTGGTACACGTCGCCGTACGTCAGGCGACGAAGTTCCGGGCCGTTCGGGCCTTGCTCTTCCCACTCGGTCCAGACGAGGTCGTAGACGTTCTCGACCTTCTGCAAATACATCGCGAGACGTTCGAGACCGTAGGTGATTTCGCCCAGCACCGGCTTGCAATCCAGACCGCCGACTTGCTGGAAGTAGGTGAACTGGGTCACTTCCATGCCGTTCAGCCACACTTCCCAGCCGAGACCCCAGGCGCCGAGCGTGGGATTTTCCCAGTCGTCTTCGACGAAGCGCACGTCGTTCTGCTTCAGGTCGAAACCGAGGGCTTCGAGCGAGCCGAGGTACAGGTCGAGGATGTTTTCCGGCGCCGGCTTCAGCACGACCTGATACTGGTAGTAATGCTGCAGGCGGTTCGGGTTCTCGCCGTAGCGGCCGTCTTTCGGGCGGCGCGACGGCTGCACATAGGCGGCTCGCCACGGCTCCGGACCGATTGCGCGCAGGAAAGTATGGACGTGGGACGTGCCCGCGCCGACTTCCATGTCGATCGGCTGGAGCAACGCGCAACCCTGCTTGTCCCAGTAGGACTGCAGTGTCAGGATGATTTGCTGAAACGTGAGCATGAAGTGCCTTTCGGGCATAGGGCCGCGCCGCAAACGCCGGAGCGCGCGAGCTGGCCGTGGAGCGAAGTGCTAAACCGTAGATTTTAACGGAAAGGGAGGGGGGTGTCCGTTTTGCGGGGTCGGACGGGGACTGAAGTGTTCTTCAAACGAAACAAGGCCGCTTCAGGCGGCCGATGGTCGTTTGTTTTGTCGGAACGTGTCCCGTCCGCTACCTGCTCAAACTCATCAACGCATGCGCCCCCGAATCCGTCACTTCGACGAACCCGTCAATCTCCATCGCCAGTTCCCGCGGAAGCGCCAGCATATTGCACGACACCACGCGGTCGTAGATATTCTCCGTTCGTCCAAAGAAATTGGCCGGATTGAACAAAAGCGGCAAGTGCCACCACAACCGATATTCCTTCGACCACAACCACTCAATCAACGCCTGCGACCGATCGAACCGGTCGTTCTCCACATAAATCACCGGTCGCGAGCGGGCGATGGTTTCCTGCGCGCCCAGCAGCGCGTTCAACTCGAACCCTTCCACGTCGAGCTTAAGCAGCCCCACGGTATGTGAGCGCAGCGCGTCGTCCAGCCGCACGCACGGAACCGGGAGCGTGTTCGCCGCAGCCTCGGTCTGCATCGACACGCCGCCAAAGTTGCCCAGCGCATCGTAGTCCGGCTGCGCGAAATACAGCGTCCCGGCTGTGGCCCCGCACGCATACGGCCACGCGAGCACATTGCGCATGCTGTTGGCCGCGAGATTCGCACAGAGGTTCTGAAAGATCACCGGCTGAGGCTCGAACGCGACGAGCACCTGGCGACGCGCCTGCGCCTCACGCGCCAGCATGATCGTATGCACGCCGATATTCGCACCGACTTCCACGACGATGCCCGGCTGCACCAGCAACTGCCGCAACACGGCAGATTCGAGTTCGCTGCATTCACCGTATTCGATGAGCGCGCGGCCTAGATAGAAGTCGTTGGGATTGGCGAGCATCCAGCCATGACGCGTCTGGACGAGTTGCGTGTGTTCGCTGAGCGGCAGCGGAGCAGGAGGGCGCGTAACCATGGACATTGAGCGGGAAAAAGATCACGCAAATGTACGGTCCGCCGCTGTCCTTGTATATGAGACGAGCTCTTAAGGATTCTTTTTTTTCTGCAAGAACTCGTCGTCAAATTCTAAGACCTACGCAGCGATCGGCTCACGAGCCAATCGCCGCCACAACTGCCTTACGTCGCGGCCAGTTCAACCTTCGGCGCAAACGAATCGCTTTGCGCCATCGGCCAATATTTCTCGTACAACGTGTAGCGATAGTTGCCTTTCAGCAGATCGTTCGGATCGAGATACTTCAACAGATCGGACATCAACCGCACTTCATGCGACGACACGCGCCGCACGATGTGATGCGCTCGCAATTCCGCCGGATGCTTGAGCCCCGCGGCCTGAATGATTTCCTTCAGCGCATGCAGCGTGTTGTGATGGAAGTTGAACACGCGCTCGGCCTTGTCCGGTACGACCAGCGCACGTTGACGAACCGGATCCTGGGTCGCGACGCCGGTCGGGCAGCGGCCGGTATGGCAGGTCTGCGCCTGAATGCAACCGACCGCGAACATGAAGCCACGCGCCGCATTGACCCAATCCGCGCCGATCGCCAAAGTCTTGGTGATATCGAACGCGGTAATCATCTTGCCGCTCGCGCCGATCCGGATGCGCTGACGCAAGCCGATGCCGACCAGCGTGTTGTGCACCAGCAGCAACCCTTCCTGCAACGGCACGCCGACGTGATCGGTGAACTCCAATGGCGCTGCGCCCGTGCCGCCTTCCGCACCGTCGACCACGATAAAGTCCGGCAGAATCCCCGTCTCCAGCATCGCCTTGGCAATGCCGAAGAATTCCCACGGATGCCCGATGCACAGCTTGAACCCGGTCGGCTTGCCTCCGGACAGCGTGCGCAAGCGGTCGACGAATTCGAGCAGGCCACGCGGCGACGAGAATTCGGAGTGGGTAGCGGGCGAGATGCAATCGCGGCCCATTGGCACGCCGCGCGTTTCCGCAATCTCGGGCGTGATTTTCGCCGCTGGCAGCACGCCGCCGTGACCGGGCTTTGCACCTTGCGAGAGCTTCACCTCGATCATCTTCACTTGCGGCTCGGCGGCCTGCTTCGCGAACTTCTCCGCGCTGAAGGTACCGTCGTCGTTACGGCAACCGAAATAGCCCGAAGCGATTTCCCAGATGATGTCGCCGCCATGCTCGCGGTGGTATTTCGACATCGAACCTTCGCCGGTGTCGTGTGCGAAGTTGCCTTTCTTCGCGCCGAGGTTCAGCGCCATGATCGCGTTCGCCGACAGCGAGCCGAAGCTCATCGCCGAGACGTTGAAGATCGACATCGAGTAGGGCTGCGCGCGATCCGGTCCGACGACGATACGGAAGTCGTGGTTATCGAGCTTGGTCGGCGCGAGCGAGTGGCTGATCCATTCGTGCGCGACGGCTTTGACGTCGAGTTCGGTGCCGTAAGGACGGCTATCCACGTCGTTCTTCGCGCGCTGATAGACGATGCTGCGTTGCGCGCGCGAGAACGGTTTCTCGTCGGTGTCGTCCTCGACGAAATACTGGCGGATCTCCGGGCGGATGAATTCGAACAGGAAACGGAAGTGGCCCCACAGCGGATAGTTACGCAGAATTGCGTGATGCTGCTGCGTCAGATCGAACAGGCCGAGCGCGACGAGCGCCACCGGCACGATGATCCAGAACCACGAAATGTGCTGCGTCGCGCCAAGCAGAGCGCAGGCTGCGAACAGCACGACTGCGCACCACATCGCCAGATAACGTCGAGAAAACATGGGGACTCCAGTGCAGTGAGGATCGTCGCGGAGGGATCGTCAACGCTGTCGGCGCAAACGGAGTCTGCCGCGAGGGGAACGAACACCTGTTTGTTATGGTGAAGCTAGCTGCGGCTCGAAGGTGAAACGCGTCGGTGAAGCGTGAAGATGAGACATGCAGGTGAGGCGTGTGCGGCGGCGCCGAAGCGTTGCCGCACGATCGAACTCATGGTTCAACGGGCGGTGAGCAGGGCTGCCTGTTGCGGCTGGCGTGCCGTTGGCTGCCCAGTCACCGCGTGTTCGATGATGCCGCCGCCGAGACATACGTCGCCATCGTAGAGCACCGCAGATTGCCCCGGTGTGACAGCCCATTGCGCGGCGTCGAAATTCAGCTCGAAGAGGCCTTCGCCGACACCTGCCGCGCTGAAGGAGCACGGTGCGTCCGCTTGCCGGTAACGAGTTTTCGCGCCGCACGCGAAACCGTCGGCCGGCGGTTCGCCCGCGACCCAGCTCGTATTGCCTGCGGAAAGCGTATGGCTCAGCAGCCACGGATGGTCATGGCCTTGCGCGACATACAGCGTGTTCGACGCAATATCCTTGCCGGCGACGAACCACGGCTCGCCGCTGCCTTCCTTGCTGCCGCCGAGGCCGATGCCCTTGCGCTGCCCGAAGGTGTAAAACGCGAGGCCGATGTGTTCGCCGACCACTTTGCCGTCGGTGGTTTTCATCGGACCGGGTTTGGTCGGCAGATAGCGGTTCAGGAAGTCGCGGAACGGCCGTTCGCCGATGAAGCAGATGCCGGTCGAATCTTTCTTCTTCGCATTCGGCAGCGCGATCTGTTCGGCGATCTCGCGGACTTTGGTTTTCGGAATCTCGCCCAAAGGAAACAGCGTTTTCGACAACTGCGCCTGGTTCAGCCGATGCAGGAAGTACGACTGGTCCTTCGTATGATCGAAGGCCTTCAGCAGTTCGAAGCGGCCGTTGTTCTCGCGCACGCGCGCATAGTGGCCGGTCGCGATGGTTTCCGCGCCGAGCGACATCGCGTGATCGAGGAAGGCCTTGAACTTGATTTCGGCGTTGCACAGCACGTCTGGATTCGGTGTGCGGCCGGCCGAATATTCGCGCAGGAATTCGGCAAACACGCGGTCTTTGTATTCGGCGGCGAAGTTGACCGCTTCCACGTCGATCCCGATCAGGTCCGCCACCGAGACGACGTCGATCCAGTCCTGCCGCGTCGAGCAGTACTCGCTGTCATCGTCGTCTTCCCAGTTTTTCATGAACAGGCCGACCACGTCGTAGCCCTGTTCCTTCAGCAGCCACGCGGTAACCGACGAATCGACGCCGCCCGACATGCCTACTACGACTTTCTGCTTGCTCATGAGGTGCTCACTGGGTACTGCGGAACTTCGTTGATCGTGGGTGGACCGTGTTGCCCTGTCGTCTGCCTGACCGCTCGTGACAGATCAGGCCCGCTTGTGACGGGTCACGCCTGTTTTTGCCCGACCGAATGCGTGTGCACGAAGTCGAGCGGGAAACGCCGTCCCGCGAGGTAATCGTCGAGACATTGCATGACAAGCGGCGTGCGATGCCGTTCGGGGCAGGCGCGTAGTTCGTCGGCGCTCATCCACAGTGTGCGGACGATGTCGGGATCGAGCGCGCGCTCGGTATCCGCTTTGCCGCTCGTGCCGCAATAGGTGAAGCGCAGATACGTCACGCCCTCACTGCCGGGCCGCTCGAAATGCGTCATATACATGCCGACCAGCGCCTCGGGCGTGAACGGTTGCGCGGTTTCCTCGAGCGTTTCGCGGATGACCGCTTCCAGAAGCGTTTCGCCCGCTTCCAGATGGCCGGCGGGCTGATTCAGGCGCAGGCCGTCGGCGGTATGTTCCTCGACCACGAGAAAACGCCCGTCACGCTCGACGATGGCCGCAACGGTGACGTGCGGCAGCCAGGTTTCCGGTTTCATGGGTGCGCATTTTACCGTTTATGGGCCTGGGCTGCCTGGAAGCGGGCGGGCGGCTGCGAGGGCCGCTCAGCCCCAGCCAACGAGCCGCGTCGCCCGCCGGGCACCCCCGGATTGTCCCCGATTTCTGCGCACCCCCAGGTTTCGGTTAAAGTGACGCCGTTAGCCGTTGCACTTGCAAGCCGGCGTGCCTCGTCGGCAGCTCTGTCGTAAAACAGGAAGTCGAGGAGGAGAAAAGATGCACATCGGAGTGCCAGCCGAGACGCGCGCGCACGAAACCCGCGTCGCCGCGACGCCCGAAACGGTCAAGAAGTATGTGACCCAGGGCCACCGGGTCACGATCCAGAGCGGCGCCGGCACCGGCGCAAGCTTTCCTGACGAAGCTTTTACAGCCGCCGGCGCTGAAATCGTCGACGCGGCTACTGCTTTTGGGGCTGATCTGGTCCTCAAGGTCCAGTCGCCGACCGATGCCGAGTTGCCGCTTCTGAAGCGCGGCGCGACGCTGGTCGGCATGCTTGATCCGTTTAATACCGAAAACTCATCAAAGCTGGCGGCCGCGGGTGTCACCGCGTTCGCTCTGGAAGCCGCGCCAAGAACCACCCGTGCGCAGAGCCTTGACGTGCTGTCGTCGCAGGCGAACATCGCCGGATACAAGGCGGTGCTGCTGGCTGCCACGCTTTATCCCCGCTTCATGCCGATGCTGATGACCGCGGCGGGCACTGTCAAAGCGGCCCGAGTTCTGATTCTCGGCGCAGGTGTGGCCGGTCTGCAGGCCATCGCGACCGCCAAGCGCCTCGGCGCCGTGATCGAAGCGTCCGACGTGCGTCCGGCGGTCAAGGAGCAGATCGAATCGCTCGGCGCCAAGTTCCTCGATGTGCCTTATGAAACCGACGAGGAGCGTGAAGCCGCGCAGGGCGTCGGCGGCTACGCGCGGCCGATGCCGCCTTCGTGGCTTGCGCGGCAATCCGCACTGGTTCACGAGCGGGCCAAACAGGCTGACGTCGTGATCTCGACCGCCCTGATCCCGGGCCGTGCTGCGCCGACACTGATCTCAGTGGAAACCGTGCAGGCGATGAAACCCGGCTCCGTGCTGGTGGACCTCGCGGCAGGACGCGGCGCCGAGTACGAAGGCCGTCGCGGCGGCAACTGCCCGCTGACCGAAGCGGACCAGGTCGTCACCCGAAACGGCGTGCAGATCGTCGGCTATACGAATCTGGCCTCGATGGTCCCCGCCGATGCGTCGTCCCTATACGCACGCAACCTGCTCGACTTCCTGAAGCTGATCATCACCAAGGAAGGCGCCCTGAACATCGATCTCGCGGACGACATCGTCGCGGCCACGCTGCTGGCCCGTGACGGCGAAGTCACGCGCAAGGCATAGAGGAGAACGGCGATGGAAGTCATCAACCACACCGTCATCAACCTGATCATCTTCGTGCTGGCGATTTACGTCGGCTACCACGTCGTCTGGAACGTCACGCCCGCGCTGCACACGCCGCTGATGGCCGTGACCAACGCGATTTCGGCGATCGTGATCGTCGGCGCGATGCTTGCCGCAGGCCTCACCGTGGGCGACACCGGCAAGTTCTTCGGCACGCTCGCCGTCGCGCTTGCGGCGGTGAACGTGTTCGGCGGATTTCTGGTGACGAGGCGAATGCTGGAGATGTTCCGCAAGAAAGAGCCGAAGAAGCTCATCGCTGACAAGACGGCCAAGGAGAATGCGTAATGAGTCTGAACGTCGTCACGCTGCTTTATCTGGTCGCGTCGGTCTGTTTCATTCAGGCGCTCAAGGGGCTGTCGAATCCGAAGACGGCGCGCACCGGCAACACCTTCGGCATGGTCGGGATGGCGATTGCGATCCTCACCACCATCGCGCTGATCGTCAAACAGGCGAATGCGCTCGGCTCGAATCTTGGGTTAGGGCTCGGCCTGCTGCTGGTCGCACTGGTGATCGGCGGCGCGATCGGCGCGTTCGTCGCCGCGCGCGTCGAGATGACCAAGATGCCGGAACTGGTCGCGGCGATGCACTCGCTGATCGGTCTTGCGGCCGTGTGTATCGCGTATGAGGTGGTGTCGGAGCCGTCGGCCTTCGGTCTGGTCGATCCGGAGAATCCGGTGCCGGGCTTCCTGCCGTACGGCAATCGCGTCGAGCTGTTCATCGGCACGTTCGTCGGCGCGATTACGTTCTCCGGTTCGGTGATCGCGTTCGGCAAGCTGTCGGGCAAGTACAAGTTCCGGTTGTTCCAGGGCGCGCCGGTCGTCTATGCAGGGCAGCATCTGATCAACCTGTTCCTCGCGCTCGCGATGCTCGGCTTCGGCGTGATCTTCTTCCTCACGCAGTCGTGGTTGCCGTTCATCATCATGACGATCATCGCCTTCGTGCTCGGCGTGCTGATCATCATCCCGATCGGCGGCGCGGATATGCCGGTGGTCGTGTCGATGCTGAACTCGTATTCGGGCTGGGCGGCGGCGGGCATCGGCTTCTCGCTGAACAATCCGATGCTGATCATCGCGGGCTCGCTGGTGGGCTCGTCGGGTGCGATCCTGTCGTACATCATGTGCCGGGCGATGAACCGCTCGTTCTTCAACGTGATACTCGGCGGCTTCGGTAACGAGGCGGGTGCTGCGGCAGCAGGTGGGTCGGCGGAGCAGCGTCCGGTGAAATCCGGTTCGGCTGATGACGCTTCGTTCATGCTCGGCAATGCCGAAACCGTGGTGATCGTGCCGGGTTACGGTCTTGCGGTGGCGCGTGCGCAGCATGCACTGAAGGAGCTCACCGACAAGCTGGTCGAGAAGGGCATCGAGGTGAAGTACGCGATTCACCCGGTGGCCGGACGGATGCCGGGACACATGAACGTACTGCTTGCCGAAGCCGAAGTGCCGTACGACATGGTCTACGAAATGGACGATATCAACGGCGAGTTCGGTCAGGTCGACGTGGTGCTGGTGCTCGGTGCGAACGACGTGGTGAATCCGGCCGCGAAGAACGATCCGAAGTCGCCGATCGCGGGCATGCCGATCATCGAGGCGTACAAGGCGCGCACGGTGATCGTGAACAAGCGTTCGATGGCGGCGGGTTACGCCGGCCTCGACAACGACCTGTTCTACATGGACAAGACGATGATGGTGTTCGGCGACGCGAAGAAGGTGATCGAGGATATGGTGAAGGCGGTGGAATAACAGCGCTACTGTGCTACGCGGCCTGCCTCGCAGCGGGCCGCGAACTGCCAGATACGCGGCTGATGCGTGCGCGAAATCTGGCCGAGGCAAGGCGCTTCGTGATTCACCGCGGCTTCGCATTCACATGCCGCAGCCAATCCGCCAATCGTCGTCCTTCCTGATCCGGATACGTTTCGAGTACCTCAAGATCCCGGATCCGCTCCAACCCGAAATTGCGGAAATCGCTGCGCAATTCGCACCACGCGCCGAGCGTCCAGCGCGCGCCCCAATAAGCCAGCGACAGCGGCCACACGCGCCGCTCGGTCTCTGCGCTATTCGCATCGGTATAGGCAAAACTCACCACCTGACGTGCATCGATCGCCCGATGCAGCACATCCACCTTCGCTGAAAACTCCGCCTTGATATGAAACGACGGCGCGAAGATCGCCAGACGTTCGATCGTTGCGCGCTTGTCGGCGGGCATGGCCGAGGCAATCTTCGCCAACGCCCCGCGTGCGCCGCTCGCGAAGCCGGCGCCGCCCCACGATTCGAGCATCCGCGCGCCTGCTGCGAGCGCGGCCAGTTCATCGGCGGTGAAGGTGAGCGGCGGCAGGCTCGCCGCGCGGCTCAACCGGTAGCCGATGCCCGCTTCGCCTTCGATTGGCACGCCTGACAGTTGCAGATCGCGCACGTCGCGATAGACCGTGCGCAGCGAGATATGCAGCCAGTCGGCGAGTTGTTGCGCGGTGGTCAGACGCCGTCCGCGCAACAGTTCGGCGATCTGGAACAGACGGTCGGCGCGGCGCGTCATCGTGGGCGTCTTGTAGAAAAGGACAGGAACAGTCCCGCGATGATAGCGCCGCATGCCGCGCTCCGGTCAGCGTTCTGCGCGGTGCCTGCTGGCCGCCGCGCTTGTGCGCCGCGTTGGCTGTTAGCCGTTGGTCAACGAATGCAGGCCGAGGCGGTTGCCCTCCGTGTCGGTGAAGAACGCGATGTAGCCGATGTCCTGCGGCAACTTGATCACCGGACCATCGGTCTTGCCGCCAGCCTTTTCGATGCGGGCGAGGGTGGCGTCGACGGTCGGCCGGGCGTTCAGATAGACGAGCACGCCGTCGTCGGAGGGCGTCATCGACGGGCTATGGATGATCGCGCCGCCGGTGGCCGGTTCCTCGTAGCCGAAGATGGCGATCGGCTGGCCGCCAATTTCCTCGCGAGTCAGTTTGACGTCGAGCCCGGCTTCGTAAAAGCGAACGGCGCGCTCGAAATCGACGGACGGAATCTCAAACCATGCAACAACTTTGGATGATGCGAACATGACACTCTCCTGGGGATGGCGGTAAGCCGTGCAAAGCGCCGGATGGCGTGAGAAGGAGTGTGCGGGGGGGCTACTGACAGCGTAGTGTCAGTAGGGAGTGGCGGGCGTAGCAAAAGGACGTGGTGGTCGAAGAGCCGGCAGCCGTGGCGGGATGGTAGAGCGGCAGAGCGCGCGGGATGGCCGAATGGCGGGGCGAGGCGGCCGCGAACGGAGGAACGGAGAAGCTGGTGTGACAACAGGTGGGATCCAACCCCGGCCGATCGCCGAGCTACCGGCAAAAAAAAACCGCGGACCAGAATCCGCGGGTTTTTCAGTGCTGCTCTGCTCCGGCTTACGCTGCCGGTGTGTCGTTGTTCTGCGGCCGCTGGCGAACGCTGCCCGCGATCAGATCGAAACGGAACAACCGGCATTCGAGCGCGCCGTTGAAGAGCGGGGTCTTGGTCGATTCACGCAGACGCAGTTGGCCGGGCAGTTTGCGATCCGACGTCAGGATGAACGCATGCCAGCCGGTGAAACGCTGCTTCAGCGCATCGCCGAGCGACTGGAAAAACTCGCTGTCCGGTACCTCTTCCTGGGCGCGGTGGAAGCTGTCGTCGTCACGGCCTTCACGCGTGGCGCGGCCTTCGCGGATTTCACCGCGCGCGTTGCGGCCGCGCACTTCGATCCGCTCGCCATACGGCGGATTCGCGACGAGGATGCCAGGCTCAGCCGACGGCGCCGTCATGCCGCGCGCATCGACCTGCTTGAGCGGAATCGACGGCAGACCGGCGCGCTGGAAGTTCGCACGCGCCTTGTCGAGCATGTCGCCGGAAATATCGCTGCCGAAGATCTGCAGATCGGCGCGCGAGGTGCGCGCGGCGTGCTTGGCGTCGAGCGCGGCGGCCTTCAGCGGTTGCCAGGTCTTGGCGTCGAATTGCTTGAGCTTCTCGAAGCCGAAGCGGCGTTCCGCACCCGGTGCGATATTCAGCGCCACTTGCGCGGCTTCCGCGAGGAAGGTGCCGCTGCCGCACATCGGGTCGTACAGCGGCGTGCCGGCGGTCCAGCCGGTCAGACGCAGGATGCCCGCCGCGAGGTTCTCGCGCAGCGGCGCCGCGCCCTTATCCAGCCGCCAGCCGCGCTTGAAGAGCGGATCGCCGGACGTGTCGAGGTAGAGCGTGCATTCGGTGGCCGTGAGGAACGCGAACACGCGCACGTCGGGCATGGCGGTATCGATGTTCGGACGCGCGCCGCTCACTTCACGCAGACGGTCGCAGATCGCGTCCTTGACACGCAGCGTCGTGAATTCGAGGCTGCGCAGCGGCGACTTGATGGCGGTGACATCCACGCGCAGCGTTTCGTTTGCCGAGAACCACTGCTCCCAACGCTGTTCGACCGCGAGCGCGTAAACGTCCTGTTCACTGCGATACGGCCGATGCGCGATTTTCAGCAGCACGCGGCTCGCGAGGCGCGAGTGCAGGTTGGCGGCCATGCCGGCGGCCCAGCCGCCGCGGAAATGCACACCGCCGGGCACTTGCGCGCCGGCCGCGAACGGCGCGCCGTTCAGGTGCTTCGCGGCAATTTCCGCGAGTTCGGCGGCGAGCGAGGCTTCAAGGCCGCGCGGACAGGGAAGGAAGAAATCGAAGGACATTGAGGTTGCCGGAAGGCGTTAGATAAGGCGCTATTGTACGCGGTCGGGGTGCGGCGCCGCTTTGGCCGGCCATACCAGCTCCAGCGGATGCCTGAACACCCGCTGCCAGATCGCGCCGCGCAGCGAGCGCACCGCATTGCGCCGCAGGTCGCGCGATTTCACCGCCATGTAGAAGGCGAGCGCGAAACTCACGGCCACGTTGAGGATCGCCATGCTGCCGACACCCGCAACCGCCCACCACAGCTCCGGCAACTTCAACGCGTCCTTGCCGAGCACACCGAGCGCGATGCCGATCGAGCCGGCGCTCAGTGTCACGTGACGCACCTCGAAAGTGAAGGCGAAGGCGGTGAGGATCGCCGGCACGAGCCCGAGCATCAGGCCGAGCGTGATGTTGCCCACGACGCCCGCCACATTCGAGCGGCAGAAGGCAGCGAGCCGGGCGGTGCCGGCCGCGCCGAGCGTCATGCGCAGGCGCCGGTTGTAGGCGAGCGCATCCGCCACGCGATGCAGGACGAACCAGTTGTCCGCCCATCCTGACAGCAAGCTCGACGACCATAGCAGCACGCCGGTCAGCGCGGCGTAGAACGGCGTCGGTCCCAGGAGCGAGAACGAGTGCAGCGTGGCGTGGGCCTTCTCGGGCGAAATGATGTTGGCGTTGAAGAGCGCGTGCCACACCCATTGCACGCCGAAGCACACTGGAAACACCAGCAGCACGTTGCCGAGCACCGCGGCTGCCTGCGTGCGCATCAACGCGGTCACCGAACTCACGAAGCTGTCGACGCCTGCCGGCGTACCGGTGCCGTCGAGTTCGCGGGCGAGCGTAGGCGCGGTCATCGCCGGTTGTTTGGTGGCGAGCGAGAAGTGCAGGAAGTGCATCAGCAGGAAGCTGGCCGCGTAGTTGATGCCGGCGAGCAGGCCTTCGAACATCGATTGCAGATGCGCGCCGGTGATGGCGAATTTCACGCAGACCGTGACGACGGTCACGAGCCCGCCGCCGGCCGCCATGCGCAGCATCTTCAGGTATTCGACGCGATCGCGGGCGATGTAGTGTTCGCCGGTATCGGCGCTGTATTCGACGACCTTGCGCGCCAGCAACGAGAAATTGCTGCGCACGAGATGCGCCACGCTCTGGCTCGCGTGATTCGCGTCCACCAGTTCGGCGGTGAGACGTGCGCCGGCATGCGGATCGTCCTGCGCCATCCAGGCGTTCAGCAGGTGTTCCGCGCGCACGATGCGCATGCGCATCCGTTCGACCTGGAACACGATATCGACACTGACGCCGTTGCGATAGAGATGGGCGAAGACGTTGTCGGTGGCGCTGCGGCATTCGTCGAGCAGCAGGCGCAGATAGTTGACCTCATGCAGCAGCTTCTCCTGCGGGGCGCCTTCGCTGACTGCCTGATGGGCCGCTTCGACGGCGAGCATGGCGCGCGTGAGCCGGTAGAACGGCTGCTTTTCCATGGCGACGCGCACGCCGCCGGCATCGCCGAGGTCGACTTCACCGAGGCGACTGCGAACGGTTTGCGACAGACCGGTCGAGCTGATCTGGCAGGTGAGGTTGTGCAGGGCGGCCAGCAGGTCGAGCGAAAACGGGGTGGTGTCGCGTTGTTTGCTGTCGTCCTGTTCGTAATCGAAGAGCGCGCGGATGCGGGTGAGCAGATCGGTGGGCAGATTGGCGATCCAATCGGCGTCGCGGTCCTGGCTGAACATCAGCGTGACGATTGCTCGCAGATCGCGGCGGTTTGGCGCGGGCGGGATCAGGGAGGCTTCGAGGCGCTCGAAGAGTGCGCCGAAGAAGCCTGAGTGCACGGGCATGCCTGCATCGCAGAGAAGCGAAAGGCCGTCGCTTTCGCGCAGTAGCGCACGGAGAATGCCGGCGACGTTGCTCTTCCAGGCTGGGTTGCGGTCCAGCACGTTGAGCATGTAGCGGATTCTTGTGTGTGCTGGGGTGGGGCTGGCGGTGCCTGGTTGCTCGGGGTGGACTGCGCGGCCGCGGTGGATCCAATGGGCGAGTTCGATCAGCCATTCGCTACGGTCTGGATACGGTGCCGTCTTGTCGGCGATCGCTAGCAGCGCGTCGAGCTGGTGGCCGCTGTCGCGGGAGGCGCGCCATTTCTTTAGGAGTCTTTTGATTGAGGTGAGCATTTGGGGTTTTTTTGCCTGCGGCGCTTATTGTCAGTGTTCTTAGGGCTTTGGCCTTTCCTTGAATTGTTAGTGGTCTATTAGCGTTGCCCCTGTGCGGGGCGGCACCTACTTCTCTTTGCCGGCTGCAAAGAGAAGTAGGCAAGAGAAAGCAGCTCAAACCGCTACTGCTAAGTGGGCACCGTGGTTTGCAACGGATAGTGGTGCATCTGGAATCTGGGTTCGTGCACCTGCATAGGCTTGTGACAAGGGCGTCATACTTCCGGCGGCGCTGCGCGCGCCGAAGAGTACTTCAGAAAACCACCCGCTACGTTTTGACGCTCGCGTCTCGCCACCGAACCGTGGCTTGCCTTTGCACCGCCATCGCGATTGTGACTGCAACGCTGCCTGTGATTGCAGTACACCGACAAATCATTATGAAGTTGGTGTTCCCGGACGAGTGTTGAGGTGCGTCGCCGAGGCGAAGCCGACGGCCCCACCGTGCTCAACCGAAGCCCCTGGTTTCCCACGCAGACCCGTCCGCGACGCACGTAGTGCGGAGTGGGAGCTGATGACTCCTTTGTCACTAACGCGGAATGTGCGAGAACACGGATTCCAGATGCACCACTACCCTGTGCAAACCACGGTGCCCACTTAGCATGAGCGGTTTGAGCCGCTTTCTTTTGCCTACTTTTCTTTGCGGCATGCAAAGAAAAGTAGGTGCCGCCCCGCACAGGGGCAACGCTAATAGACCACTAACAATGCAAGGAAAGGCCAACGCCCTAAGAACCCGGACAACAAGCGCCGCGCGGGCAAAAACCCCTCAACTACTCACAACAGCAGAAGGACAAGCCGGCACAGCAATAGCAACCCCCTTCCCGGCGGAGCCCCCCTTAGGATAAGCAGCCGCCATCCCCTGCACAGCAGCAGCCACCTGCACAGCAATCAGCTGCAACGCGACGCGATGCCCATTAACAAGCGCATCGTAGCCGCCGCTAACCGGCTCACTCACCACACTCCGACAGGTCATCACCGCAGCACCCCGTACAGCCCGCACACTCCAAACCGCATCGATCAACGCATGCGACCCTGGCCACGACTCGAACCGCTGCACATTCATGCTGACCCGATACACCGGCGTCGTATCCGGATAAGCAGTGCCATACACATCGATTGTGCCCAGCTGCTGCGTAAGACTAGTCGACAAAGCTCGACGAATCTCGTCACCCGGCAACGAAGCCCAACGCTCCTGCTCGAGCACCTGGACCTGCGTCGGTCCCGTCTGCACCACAAGCTGATTCTTCGCCACTTGCGGCGGCACATCGATTGGCGCGACTTCAATCAGCCACGCTGGCGCAGCCGAAGTCCTGGCGCTAACCGGCGCCGCGGAGCCGGCAGGCGTACCCTCCGCGCCGAGCGTATAAAAGCGGCTGCTCGGCGACGAACACGCCGCCATCGCCACCAGTCCGGCCAGAGCGCCGATATAAACAGCGCCGCGCACGAGCCCGCGCGGCGGGCGGGGGAGCCGGGCAAACATCATGGTTTATCTCCTGTTTTACCGCGCAACAGCGATTCCGGATGACGCTCCAGATAATCCGACAACGCATTCAGCGACTGCAACGTGCGCGTCAGTTCCTGCAACGCCTGATGAACATCCGACTGCAACGGCGAGTCCTGCTGCAACGTCGCCTCGGCCGAACCGAAGGTCTGCTTCGCCGCGGCCAGCGTGTCGCGTGCCTCCGGCACGACTTCCTTGTCGAGTCGCGTGAATAGCTGGTCGGCATTCTTCAACGCGCTGTTCAGGTTCGAACCGATCTGGTCGAACGGCACCTTGTCGAGCTTCTTCGCAATGTCGGCAACCTGCACCTGCAGCTCGTCGAGCGAGTTCGGGATGGTCGGCAACTCGAGCGGATCGCCTGTGACGTCAACCGTGGCCGGCGGCGCTTTCGGGAAGATATCGAGCGCCACGTACAACTGGCTCGTAATCAGATTGCCGGTGCGCAACTGGCCGCGCAGGCCATGCTTGACGAGCTGTTGCAGCAAGGCCTGACCTGCGAGGGTCCCCGGTGTCGGCGCGGTTTCGCGGAAGCGCTTGCCGAGGCGGTCCGGGTACAGGTTCATCGTGACCGGCATCGTGAAGCTACGTGTCTTCGGATCGTAGTCGATGCCGATGTTGGTCACCTGCCCCAGCACGATGCCGCGGAAGTCGACCGTCGCGCCGACCGACAGCCCACGCAGCGACTGATTGAAGTTCATCACCACGCGCAACGGCACGCCGTCCGGTTCGCGCATCGCGTCCTGTTCATCCGAGCCGAGGCGGAACGTCATGTTGTTCGGCGCCTGCGCGCCCACGCCCTGGCCCGGTGGCGACTGGAACGACAAGCCGCCGACGATCACCGTCGCAAGCGACTGCGTATTCAGCTTGAAGCCGCTCGAGTCGAGCCGCAGATCGACGCCGCTCGCATGCCACCAGCGCGAATTGGTGCCGACGTACTGGTCGAACGGCGCGGACACGAAGACTTGCATCGTCACACCTGTGCCGTCCTTGTCGAGCGAAAAGCCGACCACCTGGCCGACCTGCACGCGCCGGTAGAAAATCGGCGAACCAATGTCGATCGAGCCGAGCGAGTCGCCGTGCAGAATGAACTGGTGGCCCTTCTGGTCGCCTGTAATAGGCGGCGGCGTTTCGAGGCCGACGAAGTCTCTCTCCGTGTCCGGCGAATGGCCGGCGTCCGCACCGATGTACGCACCCGAGAGCAACGTGGTCAGTCCGGACACGCCGCTCGCGCCGACGCGAGGGCGCACCACCCAGAAGCGTGAATCCTTGACCGCGAAGTCTTCGCCTTCCTTGGTGAGTTGCACCTGAACCAGCACGTGCGACAGATCTTTCGAGAGCGTGATGGTCTTCACCGAGCCGACGTCGACGTCCTTGTACTTGACCTTGGTCTTGCCGGGCTCGAGGCCTTCGGCGCTGGTGAACGTGATCGTGATGGTCGGGCCTCTTTCGGTTACCGACTTGATCACGAGCGCGACGCCGATCAGCGCGGCGATCAGCGGAATCACCCAGACGAGCGAGGGCAGCCAGCGGCTCTTCGGCTCGATGTCGGGGTCTGGCAGTTGGGGCGGCAGCTTCGGTCCGTTCGAATCGTTGCGCGGCGCATCGGAGGCGGGCGTCGGTTCTTGCGGGCTAGTCATGGTCGAGGTCCTGAGGTTTTGGAGTACTGCCTTCCACGTTGTCCCAGATGAGCCGTGGATCGAATTGCATGGATGCCATCATCGTCAGAATCACCACCGAGCCGAAGGCGATCGCGCCCGGGCCGGCCGTGATCACAGCAAGCGACTTGAAACGGACCAGCGCGACGGTCAGCGTGACGACGAAGACGTCGAGCATCGACCAGCGCCCGATCCGTTCGACCATGCGGTACAACGTGGTGCGTTGCTCCGGCCGCCAGCGCGAGCGGCGCTGCGCGGTGGCGGTGAGCAGCACCAGCACACTGAGCTTGAGCATCGGCACCATGATGCTGGCGATGAACACGATCACGGCCAGCGGCCAGTCGCCCGAGGTCCAGAAGTACACGACACCGCTCATGATGGTGTCGTCTTCCGAACCGAGGAGCGACGAGGTATGCATCACCGGCAGCAGATTCGCGGGAATATACAGCAAGGCGGCGGCGATCAGCAGCGCCCACGTGCGCATCAGGCTGTCGGGGTTGCGCCGGTGCAGCACCGCGCCGCAACGGCTGCAGTGCTGCGGCGTGACGGAGCGAATGCGCGGCTCGACGCGTCCGCATGCATGGCAGGAGACCAGACCCGCGCGCTTCGCGGTGACGTATTTCATCGTGCGCTCATCCCTGGTGCGGGGCCGGCGGCACGCCTGGCGGCAATGTGGATTGCGACCCGGCTTGCACCTCCGGTGGCGCGGGCGGCCCGGCGACCGAACTGACGGCAGCCGCCGCGCTGTCGGCGGAGGTGCGCGGCAACGGCCGCGGGCCGCGGTCGTCCATTTCGTCGGCAACATCCCACAGCACGCGCGGATCGAACGTGAGGACTACCGCGATCATCAGCGTCAGCACGCCGAACGCGAATAGCGCCGCTTCGGGAATCACGCGCGCGAGACTCACCATCTTCACGATGGTGATCAGCACCCCGAGCATGAACACTTCGATCATGCCCCACGGCCGCACGAATTGAATGGCGCGCAACACGCGGTTGAAGGCGGGCGGCACATAGCCGGCGCGCAGCGGGATCAGCACGTAGAGCAGCGCGACCAGCTCGGTCAGCGGGAACAGGATGGTCGAGCAGAACACCATGACCGCGACGATCTGCATGTCCTCGCCCCATAGCGCGACGAGCGCGCCGAACAGCGTGGTTTGCGAGGTGATGCCGTTGGCATCGAGTTCGACGATCGGGAAGGCCTGGGCGATGACGAAGGTGATCAGCGCGGCCAGCGTCATCGCACAGATGCTGTCGAGTTTGCGGGAGACGCCGCGATAGAGCGTCGCGCCGCAGCGCGGACAGCGCGCGACCACGCGCCCGACAAGCGGGGGCTTGCGGAACAGCGTATCGCATTCATGGCACGCGATCAGGTTGTCATGGTCCATACGGCAGAAGGGCTAACGACGTGATGGGAGGCGTGCAATGCCCGTTTCAGGGCGGGGCTGCAGAAAGCGTGGAGCAATAGTACCAAACGCGCTTCGCCGCGGGGCAGGCCATTGCACCCTATGCAAGCAGTGAACCCGGCGGTGTCGGAATCAGGAATAGTCTTACACAAAAATGCCTACTTCTGACACTGTCCGGCCCCAATTGTTCAATGCCGTTCTGCACGCGGGAAAACTTCCGGGTGCCGGGCTCTGCATGGGACCAGAGTAACCGCTGAAGCGCTAACTCTGGTCGACACAGCCAGCTTTTTCCGCTTGCGGTAGCATGGCGGCCTTGGCCTGTGCCGCAGCCGCCATGTTTTCTATCGCGCCGCACGATGCTGCATGCATTGGCGGCGTGGAATAGCAGGGCCGGCTGCTCCGTTAACCTTTCTTAGCTTGCGTTGACCTGTCATGGCACTCAATCCTTCTTTCGGTGGCCGGGAGTCGTACACGCGGACGGCCATTGCCTTTCACTGGCTGATCGCGCTACTGATCGTGTGCGGCTTCGCGCTTGGTTGGGTGATGACCGACATCCCCGGCTTCACGCCCACCAAGCTGCGCTACTTCTCCTGGCACAAATGGATCGGCGTGACGGTGTTCGCGATCGCCGTGCCGCGCATTCTGTGGCGCGCCACCCATGCTGCCCCGCCGATGCCGCGCCGCATGCCGGCCTGGCAGCGCGGCGCCGCGCATCTCACGCATCTGCTGCTGTACGCGTTGATGATCGTGATTCCCGCCTCCGGCTATCTGTATAGCTCGGCGGCCAACATACCGGTGGTGTACCTCGGCCTGATTCCGCTGCCGCGCCTGATCGCACCGGACCCGCATCTCAAGGAACTGCTGAAGAACGTGCATATCGCGCTGAATTACACGTTGCTCGTGCTGGTCGCGTTGCACGTCGCGGCGGCGCTCAAGCATCAATGGTTGGACCGTGACGGCCTGCTGTCGCGCATGCTCCCTTTCATCAAATAAGGATAACCATGAAAGTTTCGTTTTATCGCTACATGCTCGCCGCGTTTGCTGCGGCCTCGCTGACCGCGGCCGGCAGTGCGCTCGCCCAGGTCGACGTCACGAAGAGTTCGGTGACGGCAACTTCGAAGCAGATGAACGTGCCGGTGGAAGGCAAATTCGGCAAGTTCACCGCGCAAGTCAAGTTCGACCCGGCAAAACCGGCCGACGGCAGTGCGCAGTTCAGCATCGACGTGGCCAGCTACGATCTCGGGGACGAAAGCTACAACGACCAGGTGCGCGGCAAGGACTGGTTCGACGCGAAGACTTATCCGACTGCAACGTTCGTGTCGAGCGCGATTGCGCCGGCCGGCAGCAATCAGTTCAAGGTCACCGGCAAGCTGACCATCAAGGGTAAATCGCAGACCGTCGTGGTGCCGGTCGCGGTCACCCAGCAGGGCGCAACCCAGACGTTCGACGGCTCGCTGCCGATCAAACGCTCGCAATTCGACATCGGTACCGGCGAATGGAAAGACACCTCGGTAGTGGCCGATGACGTGGTGATCAAGTTTCATCTCGTTGCAGCACACAAGTGACGTTCGCCGCGCTCTCCGGGCGCAGCCGCTTTCCTTCAAGTCAGGAATTCCGAAAAACATAAGGAGCATGAATTGAAAACATCCCTGTTGATCGCCGTCGGCGCACTGGCTTCTTCTTTCTCGCTCGGCGCGTTTGCTGCAGCGGACACCTATCAGCTCGACCCGACCCACACGTTTCCGAGCTTCGAGGCGGATCACTTCGGTGGCCTCTCGGTGTGGCGCGGCAAGTTTGTCAAGAGCTCGGGCACGGTCACGCTCGACCGCGCAGCGAAGACCGGCACGGTGGACGTCACGGTTGACCCGGCTTCGGTCGAAACCGGCAACACCAAGCTCGACGAGCATCTGAAGACGGACGAATTCTTCGATGTGACCAAGTATCCGTCGGTGACCTATAAGGGTACCGATATCAAGTTCGACGGCGACAAGCCGGTCCAGGTGGTCGGCAGCCTGACGATCCATGGCGTGACCAAGCCGCTGAATCTGACGATCGAATCGTTCAAGTGCATGCCGCATCCGGTGCTCAAGCGCGAAGTGTGCGGCGTGGAAGCGAGCGCCCATTTCAACCGTAGCGATTACGGCTTGGATTTCGGCGCCAAGTACGGCTTCAGCATGGATACCAAGCTGCATATTCAGGCCGAAGGCATCAAGCAATAAGCGTTTTAGCGAGCCTCTTGCGTATCTGTATTTAATGTCACTTATGGCGCGGCCGTTGCGCCGCACCAAAAAAACCGCTTCGTTTGCTTTTGCGATGAAGCGGTTTTTTATTGCCTGCCTGAAACGCCGGAAGCCTTGTGCAATGGCCAAGAGCGATTTGCCGCTCGCGTCGTTTTAATTTTTCAGGTACATAGAGCGCTGACACCGCATTGGTTGTGCGCGCACCCAGTTCGGCAAGATCCAGCGTAAAGCCTACGTTAATAATATTTCGCGCGCATTGGAGATCTGCATGAATGCAACGACAGCGGCAAGCCTGGCGGGGAGCCGGCGGAATTCATGGCGCGCGGTGGTCGCCGCCTCGATCGGCAATGCGCTGGAATGGTTCGATCTGGTGGTGTACGGCTTTTTCGCGGTCACCATCGCGAAGCTGTTTTTCCCGGCGGGTAACGACACGGTCTCGTTGCTGCTGACGCTTGGCACCTTCGGCGTGTCGTTCTTCATGCGGCCGCTCGGCGCGATCGTGATCGGTGCATACGCCGACCGCGCCGGACGCAAAGCGGCGCTCACGCTGTCGATCCTGCTGGTGATGTGCGGCACGCTGATCATCGCGCTTCTGCCGACGTATCAGAGCATCGGCATTGCCGCGCCTGTGATTCTCGTGGTGGCGCGCCTGATGCAAGGCTTTTCGGCGGGCGGCGAGTTCGGCAGCGCCACGGCTTTTCTCGCGGAACATGTGCCGGGGCGGCGCGGTTTCTTCGCGAGCTGGCAGGTCGCGAGCCAGGGGCTCACCACGCTGCTCGCGGCCGGTTTCGGCGTGCTGTTGACCGGCAAGCTGTCGCCTGAGCAGATGGCCTCGTGGGGTTGGCGCGTGCCGTTCTTCTTTGGTCTCCTGATCGGGCCGGTCGCGTGGTACATCCGTACCAAGCTCGACGAAACGCCCGAATTCCTCGCGGCGGAAACCACCACGACGCCGCTGCGCGACACGTTCGCGAGCCAGAAGCTGCGCCTCGTGATTGCAATCGGCGTGGTGGTGCTCGGTACCGTCTCGACCTATCTGGTGCTGTTCATGCCGACTTATGGCGTGAAGCAATTGGGGCTGGCGCCTTCGGTCGCGTTCGCGGCGATTGCGCTGACTGGTGTGATCCAGATGGTGTTTTCGCCGCTAGTCGGCCATCTATCGGACCGCCACGGGCGCACCACGATCATGCTGATCTCGGCGCTGTTGCTTCTCGTGCTGATCAATCCGGCGTTCGTGTATCTGGTCGCGCATCCGACCTTCGGCACGCTGATCGCGCTGCAGGTGGTGTTCGGCTTTCTGATGACGGGCTACTTTGCGGCGCTGCCGGGTTTGCTCTCGGAGATGTTCCCGGTGCAGACGCGTACGACCGGTATGTCGCTGGCCTATAACATTGCCGTGACGATCTTCGGCGGCTTTGGGCCGTTCATCATCGCGTGGCTGATCAGCTTCACGGGGTCGAAGGCCGCGCCGAGCTATTACATGATTTTTGCCGCGGCCGTGAGCCTGGTGGCGCTGATGGCGGCGCGGCGCAAGCTCGGGTTTCGCTAACGCGCGGCAAAGGCGGTAAATGCGGTAAACGCAAAAGGCCGGTTCGAGAGAACCGGCCTTTCCTATTGCGAGGTTTGACTAGAGCAAGCTCAAACTTGCGCGCCTGCGTTTGGATCGTCCGGATCGGTGCGTTCCTTCTTATCCTTCACCAGATCTTCGCGCTTCACGCCGAGCCACATGGCGAGCGCCGCGGCCACGAACACCGACGAATAGATACCGAACAGAATACCGACCGTAAGTGCCAGAGCGAAGTAGTGCAGCGTGGGACCGCCAAACAGGAACATCGACAGCACCATCATCTGCGTACAGCCGTGGGTGATGATCGTGCGCGACATCGTGCTGGTGATTGCGTGGTTGATCACCTCGATCACGGTCAGTTTGCGTTCGCGGCGGAAGGTCTCACGAATCCGGTCGAAGATAACGACGGATTCGTTCACCGAGTAGCCGAGCACCGCGAGCACCGCAGCCAGCACCGACAGCGAGAACTCCCACTGGAAGAACGCGAAGAAGCCGAGAATGATGATCACGTCGTGCAAGTTAGCGATCACGCCGGCTACCGCATATTTCCACTCGAAGCGGAACGACAGGTAGATCACGATGCCGACCACCACACAGGCCAGCGCGAGCAGGCCGTCGGTAGCGAGTTCCTTGCCGACCTGCGGGCCGACGAACTCGACACGCTGCAATTGCACCTGCGGATCCTCGCCCTTCAGCGCGCCCATCACCTGGTCGCTCTGTTGCGCCGACGTGTAGCCCTGCTTGAGCGGCAGACGGATCAGCACGTCGCGCGAGGTGCCGAAGTTCTGCACTTGCGCATCGGGATAGCCGAGCTTGTTGAGCGTGCCGCGCACCGGTTCGAGCGGCGCGGCGCCCGGATACTGCACTTCGATGACGGTACCGCCGGTGAATTCCACCGACAGATGCAGCCCGCGATGCAGCAGGAAAAACACAGCAGCGACGAACGTCAGCAGCGAGATTGCGTTGAACAGCAACGCACGCTGCATGAACGGAATGTCTTTGCGAAAACGGAAAAATTCCATGGTCTTGTTCTCCGGGACTCAGCGGGATGAACCCGGTTTCTGCGGCGTGTTCGACGAACCCGACGCATCGCGGCGGCGCACGGTCGGCTTGGTACGCGCCTGGGCCGCAGCTTTGGCCTTGGGCTTGGCGCTTGCCGCGGCGACGGCACGTGCCGTGTCGGTCGCAGCATCTTCGTTACCGAGGTAAGCGGCAGCGCCGTCGATACCTTCCGGTTGCGGACGCCACACCTGGCCAATAGCCAGCGACTTGAGCTTCTTCTTGCCGCCGTACCAGAGGTTGACGATACCGCGCGAGAAGAACACAGCCGAGAACATCGACGTCAGGATGCCGATACAGTGGACCATCGCGAAGCCACGCACCGGGCCGGAGCCGAAGGCGAGCAGCGCGAGGCCGGCGATCAGCGTGGTGACGTTCGAGTCGAGAATCGTCGCCCATGCATGCGCGTAGCCGTTCTGGATCGCCAGTTGCGGCGGCGCGCCGTGACGCAGTTCTTCGCGTACGCGCTCATTGATCAGCACGTTCGCGTCGATCGCCATACCGAGCGCGAGCGCGATAGCGGCGATACCCGGCAAGGTGAGCGTGGCCTGCAACATGGACAGCACGGCGATCAGCAGCAGCAGGTTGACCGACAGGCCGATCATCGAGATCACGCCGAACAGCATGTAGTACGCGATCATGAAGACGGCGATTGCCACGAAGCCCCACACCACCGAGTGGAAGCCCTTCTTGATGTTGTCCGCGCCGAGGCTCGGGCCGATCGTGCGTTCTTCGATGATGTCCATCGGAGCTGCCAGCGAACCGGCGCGCAGCAGCAGCGCGAGGTCGGCGGCGCCTTGCGGCGTGGCCTGGCCGGTGATCTGGAAGCGGTCGCCCAGTTCCGACTGGATGGTCGCCACCGTCAGCACTTCGCCCTTGCCCTTTTCGAACAGCACCATGGCCATCGGCTTGCCGATGTTGTCGCGCGAGACGCTGCGCACCGCGCGGCCACCGGCCGAGTCGAGGCGAATGTTCACCGACGGACGCTGATGTTCGTCGAAGCCTGCCGACGCGTCGATGATGCGGTCACCCGTGAAGATGATCTGCTTGCGCAGCAGCACCGGCGTCTGGTTGCCTTGGGTGAACAGTTCGTCGCCCGGCGGCACCGGATCGGACGGATTCGGATGCGTGTTGACCGGGTCGGCGAGGCGCGCTTCGAGCGTTGCCGTGCGGCCGATGATGTCCTTTGCCTTCGCCGTGTCCTGCACACCCGGCAGTTCGACGACGATACGGTCGGAGCCTTGTTGCTGGATCACCGGCTCGGCCACGCCGAGTTCGTTCACGCGGTTATGCAGCGTGGTGATGTTCTGCTTGAGCGCGGCGTCCTGCACGGCTTTCTGCACCGCCGGCGTGAACGTGCCGACCAGTTGCACACCGCCGTCCGGGTTCGCTTGCGAGGCCCACTGGAGTTCGCCGATGCCGCGGCCCAGTTGCTTGGATGCCGCATCCGCCGTGGCCTGGTCGGCGAAATTGATCACCACCGTCTGGTTGACGCGGTTCACGCCGCCGTCGCGGATGTTGTTGTCACGCAGCATGGTGCGTGCATCCGAGGCGTCGGAGTCGAGCTTCTTGTTGAGCGCGCCAGCCATGTCGACCTGCAGCAGGAAGTGCACGCCACCGCGCAAGTCCAGACCGAGGTACATCGGCAGCGCATGCAGGGCGGTCAGCCAGCGCGGCGACGCGCTTTGCAGGTTCAGCGCAACGATGAATTGCGGGTCGGTCGGGTCGCTGTTCAGCGACTTCTGCAGCAGGTCCTTCACGCGCAATTGCGTGTCGGTATCGAGGAGCCGCACGCGGATGTTCGCGTTGGTCGACGAGTTGTCGAACGTGACTTCGTCAGGCTTGATCTGATTGGCGGCAAGCGCCGTTTCGACTGCCGACAGCGTGGTCGAGTCGAGCTTGACCGTTGCCTTGCCGCTCGACACCTGCACCGCCGGCGCTTCGCCGAACAGATTGGGCAGCGTGTAGACGAGGCCGATGACCAGAGCCACCAGCATCACGGCGTATTTCCAGAGGGGGTAGCGATTCATGAGTGGTCCAACGGGAAGGTTGGCTTGGAAGCGATGCGTCCGGCGATGAGCGCGGGCAGTTCAGCGTTGTGCTGCGACAACTGCCGGCGAGGCCGCGCCGGACGCGAGAGAGCAGGCCTTACAGCGACTTGATCGTGCCCTTCGGGAGAATCGTCGTAACCGACGCCTTTTGCACGGTGATTTCCGTGCCTTCCGAGATTTCGACGCCGACGTAAGCTTCACCCACCTTGGTCACCTTGCCGACGATGCCGCCATTCGTCACCACTTCATCGCCCTTGGCCATGGCGGCGAGCATGTTGCGATGTTCCTTCTGGCGCTTCATTTGCGGGCGAATCATGATGAAGTACAGCACGCCGAACATCAGGATCAGCGGCAGGAAGCTCATCAGGTTCGATTCAATGCCACCTGCTGCTGTGCCTTGGGCGAAGGCATTGGAAATGAACGACACGTTGGTCTCTCCGTTATAAGTCAAAACGATCGAAAAAATCAGCCGGTTATTCTACCACTGGCCTGATAGGGGTCGGCGCGGCGAATCGGCTTTCCGATCAACCGTTTAAAGCCTTTTTACCGTGCGCGAAAGTTAATTGTAAGGTTTTCCGCGAGACACCAGCGGATTCCTCCGGCAAATTCGTCAGCTGATTCCCAAATGCCGGCTAATCGATGCCGCGCGCGCGGTCCTCGTGGAAGCGCTTGCGGAAAGGCTCGAACAGTTTTGCGTCGATCGCGTCGCGCATTTCCTGCATCAACTCGAGGTAGTAGTGCAGGTTGTGAATCGTGTTCAACTGCGCACCGAGGATTTCCCCTACACGATGCAGATGATGCAGGTAGCCGCGGGTGAAATTTCGGCAGGTGTAGCAGCCGCACTGCTCGTCGAGCGGGCGCAGCGAGTTCTTGTGCGCGGCGTTGCGGATCTTGATGTCGCCAAACCGGGTGAAGAGCCAGCCGTTGCGCGCGTTGCGGGTCGGCATCACGCAGTCGAACATGTCGACGCCGGCGGCCACGCCCGCCACCAGATCTTCCGGCGTGCCCACGCCCATCAGGTAGTGCGGCTTGTCGGCGGGCAGCTTCGGGCCGATATGGTTCAGCACGCGCATCATGTCTTCTTTCGGCTCGCCGACCGACAGGCCGCCGATTGCGAGACCGTGGAAATCCATCTCCGCGAGCCCCGCCAGCGACTCGTCGCGCAGGTCTTCGAACATGCCGCCCTGGACGATGCCGAACAACGCGTTCGGATTGCCGAGGCGGTTGAATTCGTCGATCGAGCGTTTGGCCCAGCGCATCGACATGCGCATCGAATCGGCGGCTTCCTGATGCGAAGTTGGCACGTTGTTGGTCGCGTAGGGCGTGCATTCGTCGAACTGCATGACGATGTCCGAGTTCAGCACCTTCTGGATCTGCATCGATACTTCCGGCGACAGGAAGAGCTTGTCGCCGTTGATGGGTGATGCGAACGTGACGCCATCTTCGGTGATTTTGCGCAGATCGCCGAGCGAAAACACCTGAAAACCACCCGAGTCCGTCAGGATCGGCTTCTTCCAGCCCATGAAGCCGTGCAGGCCGCCGTGCGCCTCGATCGTCTCCAGGCCCGGGCGCAGCCACAGGTGGAAGGTATTGCCGAGGATGATCTGCGCGTGCATTTCTTCGAGCTCACGCGGCTGGACCGCCTTCACCGTGCCGTAGGTGCCGACCGGCATGAAGATCGGCGTTTCGACCACGCCGTGATTGAGCGTGACGCGGCCGCGGCGTGCCTGGCCGTCGGTGCCGAGCAGTTCGAATTTGAGGCCGTTGTCAGGGCGCTCGCCGTGGCTCGCGCAGGTAGTGCAGGTACCGCTTGTATCGTGGGTATGACCGTCGGTCATGGGGGACTCCTGTGCTACCGGAGAACAGTCCGGCGCAAATGATGAACGCCGCCGGGCAGGCCACGGCGGCTGGGTAAAGAAAACTTGAGATGCGGCGCCGATCTGCCGCTGCACGTGGGTGCAGGAGAGGTCAGCAACACCTGCCGCTACATCAACGTAGCAAGGAGCGGCAGACTACCGCGCGCGCTGCCGGCGCGCAACGCTATCGCACGGGATATCGCCGTGCGACACGAAACGGTTCAAGCGTCGCGGCGCGTGAGCAGCATCGCGTCGCCATAGCTAAAGAAGCGGTAACGCTGTTCGATCGCGTGGCGGTAAGCCTCGCGAATCGTTTCGACGCCCGCGAACGCCGACACCAGCATCAGCAGCGTCGACTTCGGCAAATGGAAGTTGGTCACCAGCCTGTCGACCACGCGGAATTTATAGCCCGGCGTGATGAAGATGTCGGTTTCCGTGCTGGCCGCGCCGAGCGGGCGTCCGGCGGCTTCAGCATCGCGCGCGGCGGCTTCGAGCGCACGCATCGACGTCGTGCCCACGGCGATCACGCGGTTGCCGCGCGCACGCGTCGCCGCGATCTTGTCGGCGAGCGATTGCGGCAAGTGATACCACTCGCTGTGCATCTTGTGCTCGGCGAGGTTTTCGACCCGCACCGGCTGGAAAGTACCGGCGCCGACATGCAGCGTCAGCGTCGCGAGCTCTACACCACGAGCGTCGAGCCGCGCGAGCAGCGCGTCGTCGAAATGCAGGCCGGCGGTGGGTGCGGCCACCGCGCCCGGGTTTTGCGCGAACACCGTCTGGTAGCGGGTTTCGTCGGTCGCGTCGGGGTCGTGCTCGATGTATGGCGGCAGCGGCAGGCGGCCGAATTGCTCGATCAGCGTCAGACAGTCGTCTGGGAAGTGCAGCGTGTAGAACGGCTCGACGCGTTCGCCGACCGTCACATCGAACGCATCGGCCAGACGGATCGTGGTGCCTGGCTGCGGGCTCTTGCTCGCGCGGATCTGCGCGAGCGCGGTGCGCTCGCCGGTCAGACGCTCTATCAGCACTTCGATCTTGCCGCCACTGGCCTTCTGGCCGAGGAAGCGCGCCTTCAGGACTTTGGTATCGTTGAAGACCAGCAGATCGCCGCGCGCGATGCACTCGGGTAATTCAGCAAAGCGGCGGTCGATCAGGCGCGCGGCGTCGGTTGCGTCGGCCGTGTTGGCCACTTCGAGCAGACGGCTGGCGCTGCGCTCGGGCAGCGCGACTTGCGCGATCAGCTCGGGCGGCAGATCGAAATCGAAATCGGAAAGCGTAAACATGCGGACGACTGGAAGCGAATTGGGACTGAATTGAGCCGAAGCCGGAGCCGGGCGGCTATGATTGCGGGACGCCGGAGCGGCCCGCGAGCCCGCGCGCTGCTTGGCGGCGACACCTTTGACAGCCGATATTGTACTTGCGAAGCAACCCATGCCTTTGTCCGAACGCCGATTGCCCTCCGCTACCGATGAAGTGAGCGCCGAGCCGAAGCGCCGCGTCTCGCGGGGCAAAGCAGCGGCGGCCGACCTGAACGACCTCGGCGCGGGTGTCGCGCCGGAGGGCGACAAGGCCGCGCGTGAAGGTGAAATGGTTGACCCATTCGGTGACAAGCCTGCCGGCAAATCCGCGGGCAAAGCCGCGAGGGAGCCTGCTGCGGAAGCCGGCGCCAAGCCCGCGGCCAAACCCGTCGACAAGCTCGCCAAACTAGGTCTCACGCGCGACATCGATCTGGTACTGCATCTGCCGATGCGCTACGAAGACGAGACCTCGCTGACGCCGATCGGGCATCTGTTGCCGGGTGGCATCTCGCAGACCGAAGGCGTGGTGTTCGACAACGAGATCGCCTATCGCCCGCGTCGCCAGCTGCTGGTGAAACTGCGTGACGACGCCGGCGACGAACTCGTCCTTCGCTTTCTGAATTTCTACGGCTCGCAGGTCAGGCAGATGGCGATCGGCGCGCGGCTGCGCGTGCGCGGCGACGTACGCGGCGGTTTCTTCGGCATGGAGATGGTGCATCCGGCGGTGCGCGTGGTCGACGAAGACACGCCGCTGCCGCAGGCGCTGACGCCGGTCTATCCGAGCACTGCGGGCGTGACGCAGGCGTATCTGCGCAAATCGATCGACAACGCGTTGTCGCGCACCTCGTTGCCGGAGTTGCTGCCCGAGCCGATCGCGCAGGCTTATTTGCAGCCGCTCGGCGTGCCGGCGCTGATGGAGGCGGTGCGCACGCTGCATCACCCGGGCGTGCAGGCTGATGAAACCGCGCTGATGGATGGCACGCATCCGGCGTGGGTGCGGATCAAGTTCGAAGAATTGCTGGCGCAGCAGATGTCGTTGAAGCGCGCCCATGACGAGCGCCGCACCCGTGCGGCGCCGGCTATGCCGCGCCGCAAGCTGGGCGACGAAGCGGCGCTGGTGGCGCGTTTGCTGAAGGCGCTGCCGTTTTCGCTGACGGCGGCGCAGGAGCGCGTGGGCGGCGAGATCGCGCTCGACCTGACGCAGCCTCATCCGATGCAGCGCTTGCTGCAGGGCGACGTGGGCAGCGGCAAGACGATCGTGGCCGCGCTGGCAGCGGCGCAAGCGATTGACGCCGGCTACCAGGCCGCGCTGATGGCACCGACCGAAATCCTCGCCGAACAGCACGCGCGCAAATTGCGCGGCTGGCTGGAGCCGCTCGGAGTGAGCGTCGCGTGGCTCGCCGGCAGTCTGAAAACCAAGGAAAAGCGCGCCGCGATCGAAGCAGCGGCGCTTGGTACGGCCCAACTCGTGATCGGCACGCACGCGATCATCCAGGACGCGGTCGAGTTCGCGCGGCTGGGGTTGGTGATTGTCGACGAACAGCATCGCTTCGGCGTGGCGCAGCGTCTTGCCTTGCGCGCCAAGGCGCAGAACGCCGCCGACGGGGCGCGCGATTTCCAGCCGCATCAATTGATGATGTCGGCGACGCCGATTCCGCGCACGCTGGCGATGACCTATTACGCCGACCTCGACGTCTCGACCATCGACGAATTGCCGCCTGGGCGCACGCCGATTCTGACCAAGCTCGTTTCCGACGCGCGGCGCGAAGAGGTGATCGGCCGCGTGCGCGAGGCTGCATTGACGGGGCGTCAGGTGTACTGGGTGTGTCCGCTGATCGAGGAAAGCGAAACCCTGCAGTTGCAGACCGCGGTGGAGACTTACGAGACGCTGGTGGCCGCGTTGCCCGAATTGAACGTCGGGCTGGTGCACGGACGTCTCGCGCCGGCGGAGAAGGCCGCGGTGATGGATGCGTTCACGCGCAACGAAGTGCAGCTACTGGTGGCGACGACGGTGATCGAAGTGGGTGTCGATGTGCCGAATGCCTCGCTGATGGTGATCGAGCACGCCGAGCGCTTCGGTCTCGCGCAGTTGCATCAGTTGCGCGGGCGGGTGGGGCGCGGGAGTGCGGCTTCGGTCTGCGTGCTGCTCTATACCGGTCCGCTATCGATGACGGCGCGGGCGCGCTTGCAGACCATGCGGGAGACGACTGACGGCTTCGAAATCGCCCGGCGCGACCTCGAGATTCGCGGTCCGGGAGAGTTTCTTGGCGCCCGGCAGTCGGGCGCGGCCATGTTGAGGTTTGCCGATCTCCAGAATGACCAGTGGCTCATCGAGCCGGCCAGAGAGGCCGCCGCGGCTTTGCTCGCGAGGTATCCGGAGGTGGTGCTGCAGCATCTGGCCCGCTGGCTCGGAGCGCGGGAGCAGTATCTGAAGGCTTGAGGACGGGTTCTTGACGGCGGAGACGTCCGTCAGCCAGGCAGGCAAAGGACCAAAAAGTTGGCGAACCGACCCTATAGGTGTATAACTAGAACCTATCGAACTCATCGCACTGATTGGTCCCCCAATGACGCTCACCGAATTGAAATACATCGTCGCGGTTGCCCGCGAACGGCACTTCGGCCGGGCCGCCGAAGCGTGTTTCGTTAGCCAGCCGACCCTGTCGGTGGCAATCAAGAAGCTCGAAGACGAGCTTAACGTGCAGATCTTCGAGCGCGGCACCAGCGAAGTCAGTGTCACGCCGATCGGCGAACAGATTGTCACGCAAGCGCAGCGCGTCCTCGAACAGACGCTCGCCATCAAAGAGATCGCGAAACAGGGCAAAGACCCGCTGGTCGGGCCGCTGCGCCTCGGCGTCATCTATACGATCGGGCCGTATCTGTTGCCTACGCTCGTCAAACAGATGATCAAGCGTGTTCCGCAGATGCCGCTGATGCTGCAGGAAAATTACACGGTCAAGCTGATCGAGCTGCTCAAGCAGGGTGAAATCGACGTCGCCATCATGGCGCTGCCGTTCCCGGAAACGGGTCTCATGCAACGTCCGCTCTATGACGAGCCGTTTGTCGTCGCACTGCCGTCAGGTCATGCGTGGGAAAACCGCGCGAAGATCGACGCCGAGGATCTGAAGCAGGAAACCATGTTGCTGCTCGGTAGCGGCCACTGCTTCCGCGACCATGTGCTGGGCGTTTGCCCGGAACTGATGCGCTTCTCGCAGAACGCGGACGGCATCCAGAAGACCTTCGAAGGTTCGTCGCTGGAAACCATCCGTCATATGGTGGCGAGCGGCGTCGGCATTACCGTGCTGCCGCGCATGTCGGTGCAGGAGGTCAAGCCGCACGCCGGCGGTATCGACGCCGGTCTGCTCAGCTACGTCGCCTTCGACGAGCCGGTGCCGGATCGCCGTGTGGTGCTTGCCTGGCGCAAGAGCTTCACGCGGACGCCCGCGATCGACGCCATCTGCGACGCCATCAACGCCTGCGATCTGACGGGCGTCAAAAAGCTCGATCTGCCTGTCGCCGTCAACTGAGTGGCGACGCCTGCGCCCAAGCCGGCCCGCCGCGCACCCTGTGCGGCCGGCCCGGCGGCACTTAAGGCGCCGATAGTTGCACTCCCTATCGAATAGATATAATTAATCAAACACGTTAATTCGATAGCATTGTTATAGTTTCCTCCATGGATCGCCCGATCCCATCAGACCCGGAGGAAATCATGACGCAGCCGAACTCGCAGCAAGTCCCAACCGTCGCCGTTCAACCCGTCCGCATGACCACTGGCAGCACCGGCACCTTCGCGGCGTCGGTGCGCGGCATGGGCACGGTTGCATTGTCCTTGCTGGTCGATCGGGCCCTGTCCGCATAAGCCGTAGGCATCAGCGCGCCGCACCTCTCCCCGCATTCCGTTTCCGATCAAAGCCACTCAGGAGTCCCGCATGTCCGAACGTAAGCTCACCAATGCAGCTGGCGCACCCGTCGCCGACAACCAGAACTCGATGACCGCCGGCGCGCGCGGTCCGGTCGTCCTGCAAGACGTCTGGCTGCTCGAAAAACTCGCCCACTTCGACCGCGAAGTGATTCCGGAACGCCGCGTTCACGCCAAAGGTTCGGGCGCATTCGGCACGCTGAAGGTCACGCACGACATCTCGCGTTTCACGAAGGCGAAAGTGTTCGCCGAGGTCGGCAAGGACACGCCGCTCTTCATGCGCTTTTCGACGGTGGCCGGCGAACGCGGCGCCGCCGACGCGGAACGCGACGTGCGCGGTTTCTCGATCAAGTTCTACACGGAAGAAGGCAATTGGGACGTGGTCGGCAACAACACGCCGGTGTTCTTCATCCGCGATCCGCTCAAGTTCCCGGACTTCATCCACACGCAAAAGCGCGACCCGTACACCAACATGCGCAGCAATATCGCGGCATGGGATTTCTGGTCGCGTCATCCGGAGTCGTTGCATCAGGTCACCATCCTGATGAGCGATCGCGGCATTCCGCAGAACTTCCGCCAGATGCACGGCTTCGGCTCGCATACGTACTCGTTCATCAACGCTAACAACGAGCGTTTCTGGGTGAAGTTCCACTTCAAGTCGATGCAAGGCATTGAGAATTTTACCGATGCCGAAGCGGCACAAGTGGTCGCACAGAACCGTGAAAGCGCGCAACAGGATCTGCTCACGAGCATTGAAGCAGGCAACTTCCCGAAATGGCGTTTTGCCATTCAGGTGATGCCGGAAGCGGAAGCCGCGAAGTACCGCTTCAATCCGTTCGACATCACGAAGGTGTGGTCGCAGAAGGATTACCCGTTGATCGACGTCGGCACAATCGAGTTGAATCGCAACGCGGCGAACTATTTCGCGGATGTGGAGCAGGCAGCGTTCACGCCCGCCAACGTGGTGCCGGGTATCAGCTTCTCGCCGGACCGTCTGTTGCAAGGCCGTTTGTTCTCGTATGGCGACACGCAGCGCTATCGCCTTGGTATCAATCACCATCAGATTCCGGTGAATGCCCCGCGTTGCCCGGTCCACCATTCGTTCCATCGCGACGGCGGGATGCGCACGGACGGCAACCTCGGCGGCAACGTGAACTACGAGCCGAATCGCTTCGGCGACTTCGCGCAGGACAGCAACGCGGCGGAGCCACCGCTCGCAGCGGGTACGGTCGATCGTTATGACCATCGCGAGGACGAGGACTACTACACGCAGCCGGGCATGTTGTTTGCGCTCTTCGATGCGGCACAGCGCCAGCGTCTGTTCGGCAACATCGCACGCCATATCAACGGTGTGCCGCAGGAGATCGTCGCGCGTCAGATCGAGCATTTCCGTCGCGCCGATCCTGCCTATGCGCAAGGCGTGATCGCCGCGATGGCCGAACTCGCCGAAGGCGGCAAGAAGTAAACAGTTGAAGTGAGTTGATGCAGCAGGGCGGGGCGCATCGGCGCCCCGCCGGTATTGATACGAATCGAGGGAGCACGATCATGATCCAGATGATGATGTCCACCATTGGCGGCTCGCCGGCCGCTCGCGGCAAGCAACGGCAGTACGCGTCGATGCTGCGCAAGGCAGTGGGGTTCGCGATCGTCTCGAGCGGACTCGTGGTGATCGTTGCGCAAGCCGTGCAACATGCATTGGGTGCGTGATTGAACGCGAGGCCGCGGGTGCGGCAAGCGACCACGCGTCACACGAACGCAGCGGCTTTCTAAGCTAAACTGGCGGGCGTTCGACGTGCCGGGTTTGCTATCCGCACGCCGTCACTCTACCGACCGGTTCGTATCACTCTTCAAAGGAGTCGTCATGGCCAAGAAAGAAGCTGTACAGCACGTCAATATCGGGATCAGCGACAAGGATCGAAAGAAGATTGCAGAAGGTCTGTCGCGCTTGCTCGCCGACACCTACACGCTCTACCTGAAGACCCACAACTTTCACTGGAACGTGACGGGTCCGATGTTCAACACGCTGCATCTGATGTTCGAAACGCAGTACAACGAGTTGTCGCTCGCGGTCGATTCGATCGCTGAACGTATTCGCGCGTTGGGCGTGCATGCGCCGGGCAGCTACAAGGAATTCGCGAAGCTGTCGTCGATTCCGGAAGCTGACGGCGTGCCGGCGGCGGAAGACATGATCCGCCAGTTGGTGGAGGGCCAGGAAGCCGTGGTGCGTACCGCGCGCGCGATTTTCCCGTCGACGGAAGCCGCCAACGACGAGCCGACCGCCGACCTGCTGACACAACGCATGCAAACGCACGAAAAGACCGCGTGGATGCTGCGCTCGATGCTGGCTTAAATGCTTGCTTTAGCGTTCCAGGCGTTGTGTCTGGGATCTCCGCGTGGCGCTTGAGCCGTTGCGTGGCAAAACAAACAGAGCCTCCCTTTGCGGGAGGTTTTGTTTTTTGCGGCGCCGGATCCGGATCCAACTGTAGCTCAAGGCCCGGCTGCGGTTGCAGCCCCGGTTCTGGGCTCCCAGAAGGCGAGCTTCGCCCGCCCGAAGGCTGCCTTCCGTCCGCATCCCGTAAAATAGCGGCACCGTCTGCACTTCACCGAATCCGCCCATGTTCGCCCGACTTCCCCTGTATCTGCGCCTCGTGCGCATGGACAAGCCGATCGGCAGCCTGCTGCTGCTGTGGCCGACGCTCAATGCGCTGTGGATTGCCTCCGACGGCCATCCTTCATGGCCGCTGCTGGCGATTTTCACGGTGGGTACAGTGCTAATGCGCTCGGCGGGCTGCGCGATCAACGACTACGCGGATCGCGACTTCGATCGCTACGTGAAGCGCACGGAAAACCGGCCGATTACATCGGGCAAGATCAAGGCATGGGAAGCGGTGGCGCTGGCGGCTGGCTTGTCGCTGCTGGCCTTTCTGCTGATTCTGCCGCTGAACACGTTGACGAAGGAGTTGTCGGTGGCGGCGCTGTTCGTCGCCGGTTCGTATCCGTTCACGAAGCGCTTCTTTGCGATTCCGCAGGCTTATCTGGGCATCGCGTTCGGTTTCGGCATTCCGATGGCGTTCGCCGCAATTCAGGATCACGTGCCGATGCTCGCCTGGGTCATGCTGTTGGCCAACGTGTTCTGGTCGGTTGCGTACGACACTGAATACGCGATGGTCGATCGCGACGATGACATCAAGATCGGCATCCGCACGTCGGCGCTGACCTTCGGCCGCTTCGACGTGGCGGCGATCATGCTGTGCTATGCGGTGACGCTGGGGATTTACGTCGGCATCGGCGTGATGCTTGGCTTCGGCGTGTTGTATTGGTTGGGATGGGCGGCGGCGGTGGGCTGCGCGATCTATCACTACACGCTGATCCGCAATCGCGAGCGCATGGCGTGCTTCGCGGCGTTCCGTCATAACAACTGGCTGGGCGGCGCGTTGTTTGTCGGTATCGCAGCGCACTACGCGGCGGCTTCGTTTTAATTCTTCTGCGGTTCTGTTGCGCCGCCGCTGCGATTCGACGGCGCTTCTCTTGCGTTGCTGTTATGCCGCGGCTGGTCTCGTACTGAGTTTTTGTTTGCGCCGCGGACGCAGCCTCGGATTAATTCGAGGCGCAGCGTCCTTTGGCGTACTTTCTACTTTCCTGCCGTGCTGGCAATTGCCAGTTGATCGCCCTTACAGCTTGCCGAACTCGTCGCCCATTTCCTTGGCGCGCGCATCGGCGGCAAGCGCGCCGCGTACGATCGCATCCTTGATCCCGCTCGCATCGAATGAGGCCAGCGCGGCTGCCGTGGTGCCGCCCTTCGACGTCACACGTTCGCGCAATAGGCTCGGCGGCTCGTCCGAGTTCGCGGCCAATTGCGCCGCGCCGGTGAAGGTCGCGACCGCCAGCGCGCGGCCTTGCGCTTCATCCATACCGAGCTGGCGCGCGGCTTCCTGCAGCGCCTCGATGAAATAAAACACGTAAGCAGGGCCGCTGCCCGAGATCGCGGTGACAGCGTCGATTTTCGCTTCGTCGTCGAACCAGACGGTTTCGCCGACTGCGCCCAGCACCTGCGACGCGAGCGCGCGGCCGGTTTCGTCGACGCTGCCGGTCGCGACGAGGCCTGTTACGCCCATGCCGATCAGCGCCGGCGTATTCGGCATCACGCGCACGATGCGCGCGTGGCCGTTCAGCCAGCGCGACATGTCATCCATGCGAATGCCCGCGACGATGCTGATTGCCAGTTGCGACGCCTTCAGATGCGGCGCCAGTGCCTCGGCGACACTCTTCAGGATCTGCGGCTTCACCGCCAGCACGACGGCGTCGTAAGACGCGAGCGCGGCGTCCGCGGCGGCGCCGGTCTTGATGCCGAATTGCTGCTCATTGCGTTTGCGCGCGTCTTCGTTGGGATCGATTGCGTACAGGTCAGTGGGCGCGACGCCGCGCTTGATGAGACCGCCGATCAGCGCGGAGGCCATATTGCCACCGCCGATAAAAGCAATTTTCATGATGTTCCGAAAGAAGTGCGGAGAGGTGTCGAGAAGGGAAGGTCTGAAACGGTCAGTGAGAGTAATCGCGCGCACCGAAGATCGCGGTGCCGACGCGCACGATCGTCGCGCCTTCCATCACGGCGGCTTCGAGGTCGCTCGACATGCCCATCGAGAGCGTATCGAGTTCGAGGCCGTCGTTACGCAGACACTCGAACAGTTCACGCAGTTGCCGATGCGGCACGCGCTGTTCTTCGATGCCGCCGGCCGGCTCCGGAATCGCCATCAGGCCGCGCAGATTCAGCTTCGGCAGCGCGGCGATTGCCTGCGCGACCTCGACGGCCTCGGGAATGCTCGCACCGCTTTTCGACGCTTCGCCGCTAATGTTGACCTGCAGGCAGACGTTCAACGGCGGCAGGTTGTCCGGGCGCTGCTCCGACAGCCGCTGTGCGATCTTCAGGCGGTCGACCGAATGCACCCAGTCGAAATTTTCTGCAACCGGGCGCGTCTTGTTCGATTGCAACGGTCCGATGAAATGCCATTCGAGCGCGGCTCGCAGATCGGCCAGCGCTTCGATCTTGGTGATGGATTCCTGCACGTAGTTCTCACCGAACGCGCGTTGGCCGGCCGCGTAGGCGGCACGCACGTCTTCGGCCGGAAACGTCTTTGAGACCGCGAGCAGGGTGATCGAACGCGGGTCGCGCCCGGCCACCTGCGCGGCGAGGGCGATGCGCTGCTGCACCGCTTCGAGGTTGTGAATCAGATCGGGCATGGAACGGAACCGGAAGTCTGGCGAAAGGCGATGATCGAATTATACGGACGCCGCCACATCGTGCCGCTTTATGCCGCCACAGGACAGACGAAAGCGCTTGCGGTGATGTACCGCAAGCCACGTGCCGTGCTTCTCGTCAAAATCGATCGCCTCAGGCGGACAGCATGTGCTCCACGAGTTCGATCCAATGCGCAACCGGCGTGGACGTGCCGCTTTGCAGATGCGCAATGCAGCCGACATTGGCCGACACGATCACCTGCGGCTCCTGCGCCTGCAACCGCTCGAGCTTCTGGTCGCGCAGCGCGTACGAGAGCTTGGGCTGGGTCAGCGAATAAGTCCCGGCCGAGCCGCAGCAGAGATGATTGTCGGCGGGCAGGCGCACTTCCACGCCGAGCGCCGTCAGCAGATGTTCGACCTTGCCGCGTATCTGCTGACCATGCTGCAATGTGCACGGCGGATGGAACGCCACCGTATGGATCGCGCGGCGGCGCGTCACGGCGACGAGCGCTTCTTCGAACTCCGGCAGGATTTCCGCGACGTCGCGCGTCAGTTCGGTCACGCGGCGCGCCTTCTCCGCATACGCGGGATCGTTGCGCAGCAGATGCGCGTATTCCTTGACCGTCGCGCCGCAGCCGGACGCGTTCATCACGATTGCTTCCACACCTTGCTCGATATACGGCCACCACGCGTCGATGTTGGCGCGCAAGTCGTCGAGCGCTTCGTCGTTGTAGCCCAGGTGCAGACGGATCGCACCGCAGCAGCCTGCTTCGGGCGCGATCAGCGTTTCCACGCCGAGCGCATCGAGCACCCGCGCCGTCGCGACGTTGACGTTCGGCATCATCGACGGTTGCACGCAGCCCGCGAGCATCAGCATCTTGCGCGGATGTTTCGCGGTCGGCCACTCGAGCGGACGCTGGCGCGCGGGCACCTTATCGCGCAGTTTCTTTGGCAGGAGCGGACGGATATGCTGACCGATTCGCATGGCCGGCGTGAACAGCGCGCTGTTTGGCACGAAGCTCGCGAGCAGCCGGCGCACCATCCGCTGACCGAACGGGCGGGTGACCTTTTCCTCGGTGATCTTGCGGCCGATCTCGACCAGCCTGCCGTATTGCACGCCGGAGGGGCAGGTCGTCTCGCAGTTGCGGCAAGTGAGGCAGCGGTCCAGGTGAATCTGGGTGCTGCGCGTGACCGCTGCGCCTTCCACCATCTGCTTGATCAGATAGATGCGGCCGCGTGGGCCGTCAAGTTCGTCGCCGAGTATCTGATAGGTCGGGCAGGTCGCGGTGCAGAAGCCGCAGTGCACGCAATTACGCAGGATGGCGTCGGCTTCGTCGCCATCGGGCGTGTTGCGAATGAAGTCCGCGAGGTTGGTTTGCATCGCGTCGCTCAGAAGTCGGGGTAGAGGCGGCCGCGATTGAAGATGCGGGCCGGGTCGAAGGCGGTTTTCAGGCCGCGATGGATTTTCATCAGCGGCGCGGGCAGCGGTGTGAATACGCCGGCGCTGCGGTCGTAGCCATAGCCGGTACGAAAGATGGTGGCGTGGCCGCCGGCCTGTTTGGCGCTGATACGCACGGTTTGCGCGTCGGTGTCGGTGATCCACCAGCGCTGGCCACCGCCCCATTCCATCAGTTGCGCACCGGGTAATTGCATCGGCTCGGTGATCGACGGCAGCGCGAGGCGCCAAAGCGCTGCCTTCGGCGGGATGGCCGCAAAGAACGAGTCAGTCTGTTCGCGCAGGCCGGCCCAGAAGCGCTCCGCTTCGACGGCATCGACAACTTCGCCGCCGAGCGCCGTGCGCGCGGATTTGACCGCGGCTTCCGCACCGGCCATCCGCACGGCCAGCGTGCCATGACGCCATGCGCTCGCCGTGATCGGCAGCGGGCGGCCGCCCCATTCGTTGAGCTTGCGGACCGCGTCGGTGCCGTTCATGTCGAATTTGAGCGTGGTTTCGGCCTGCGGCAGCGGCAGTACCTTGACCGACAGTTCGAGGATCAGCCCAAGGGTGCCCAGCGAACCCGCCATCAAACGGGAGACGTCGTATCCGGCCACATTCTTTACCACCTGGCCGCCAAAATGCAGCGTCTGGCCCTGGCCGTTCATGATGACGGCGCCCAGCACGAAGTCGCGCGCCGCGCCGGCCGACGGGCGGCGCGGACCGGCGATGCCCGCCGCGATGCAGCCGCCGAAGGTTGCCTGCGGCCCGAAGTGGGGCGGCTCGAAGGCGAGCATCTGATGGTGTTCGGCGAGGGCGGCCTCGATCTCCAGCAGGGGCGTGCCCGCGCGCGCCGTGATGACCAGTTCGGCCGGGTCGTAGGCGATGATGCCGCGATAAGCGCGCGTGTCGAGGATGTCACCTTCCAGCGTCTGACCGTACCAGTCTTTGGTGCCGCCGCCACGGATGCGCAGTGTGCGCCCTTCGGCGCTGGCTGAACGCACGCGTTCAGACCAAACGGCGACGATGTCGTCCTCTTCCATGGTGTCCTGCTTCGTTGTGTTTCGATTGATTGTACCGGGCGGCGGCGCGCTGGCAACCCGGAGCGGACCCGCATCGGGTAATCAGGGTGGGAGCGGGGAAGCGCTAGGGGCTTGGGACTTGTGGATGCGTCGGCGGGGAGCGCGCGTGCAGGGTAACGGGGTGGTTGTGCGTGGAAGTCCCGCTATGTGGACAGGCGGGGCAGAGCCGGGCGGCGGCCGCGCCATGTGACGCTGCGGGCCCGCCTTGGGCCGGCAGCGTCATCAGCCGTCTTAAAACCGCGGCAGGTCCGGGTGCGGCAGCAAGCCGCCGCGCACGTGCATCTTGCCGTACTCGGCGCAACGCGCGCGGGTGGGAATGCCCTTGTCGGGATTGAGCAAGCCCGGTGCGTCGAAGGCGCGTTTGACCGCGTGGAATGCATCGCGCTCTTCGGGCGAAAACTGCACGCACATCGAATTGATTTTCTCGATGCCCACGCCGTGCTCGCCGGTCACCGTTCCGCCCAGTTCGACGCAGGTTTCGAGAATGTCACAACCGAAGGCTTCGGCCCGGTGCCACTCGTCCATATCGTTGCCGTTGAACAGGATCAGCGGATGCATGTTGCCGTCGCCGGCATGGAATACATTGATGCAGCGCAGACCGTATTTCTTCTCCATGACTTCGATTCGCGCCAGCAGCGGTCCGATACTGCGGCGCGGCACGGTGCCGTCCATGCAGTAGTAGTCAGGCGAAATGCGGCCGGCTGCGGGAAACGCGTTCTTGCGCCCGGACCAGAAGCGCAGCCGTTCGTTCTCCGAGCGCGAAATCTGGATGCGGGTTGCACCCTGTTCGCGCAGCACCGCGGTCATGCGCACGATTTCGTCGGCGACCTCTTCAGCCGTGCCGTCGGATTCGCACAGCAGGATCGCCGCCGCGTCGAGGTCGTAGCCCGCGTTGACGAATTCTTCGACCGCGCGCGTAGCCGGTTTGTCCATCATCTCCAAACCGGCCGGAATGATGCCTGCTGCAATGATGCCGGCGACCGCGTTGCCGCCTTTCACGACGTCGTCGAAACTGGCCATGATGACCTGCGCAGTTTGCGGCTTCGGGATCAGCTTGACGGTGACTTCGGTGACGATCGCGAACATGCCTTCACTGCCGATCAGCACCGCGAGCAGATCGAGCCCGGGCGCGTCAGGCCCGAGCGAGCCGAATTCGACGATGTCGCCTTCCATCGTCACGGCGCGAACACGCAGCACGTTGTGCACGGTGAGGCCGTACTTGAGGCAGTGCACGCCGCCCGAATTCTCGGAGACGTTGCCGCCGATCGTGCAGGCGATCTGCGACGACGGATCGGGCGCGTAGTAAAGGCCGTAGGGCGCGGCGGCTTCGGAAATCGACAGATTGCGCACCCCCGGTTGCACGGTCGCGGTCCGGGCATAGGAGTCGACTTCGACGATCTTGCGGAAGCGCGCAAGCGACACCACCACGCCGTGACGAATCGGCATCGCCCCGCCGGACAAACCGGTGCCCGCGCCGCGCGGCACGATCGGCACGTCGAGCCGGTGACAGATCTGCACGATGCGCTGGACCTGCGATTCCGTCTCGGGCAATGCGACCGCGAGCGGCAGACGCCTGTACGCGGCGAGGCCGTCGCACTCGTAGGCGACGGTGTCTTCTTCGCGATACAGCAGACAGTGGTTCGGCAGCACGGCCATCAACGCCTGCACGACTTCGCGCTGGCGCTGGGCGAGAACTTCGGCCGTCAGTTCGACGGGTGCGTTCATATGACTTGTCTCCTGGTGTCTTTCACGCTACGTGCCCGGTCAAGCCTGGTTGTGCGGCAGTAGGCGTTGCCGCTGCCGCACCTTTGAGCGTTGACGATCTCTCAAGCCGCCCAGGAAAAGATCTTGCCCGGGTTCATCAGATTCCGCGGATCGAGCGCGTGTTTGATGGAGCGCATCGTGTCGACGGCGACTTCACCGTGTTCTTCGAGCAGGAAGTTCATCTTGTGCAGACCGACACCGTGCTCGCCCGTGCAGGTGCCGTCCATGCGTAGCGCGCGTTGCACGATGAGATGGTTTAGGCGCTCGGCCTCGACGAGTTCTTCCGGCTTGTTCGGATCGATCAGGATCGCGACGTGGAAGTTGCCGTCGCCGACATGGCCGACGATCGGGCAGGGCAGCGGCGACGCCTTCAGATCCTGCTCAGTTTCCACCACGCATTCCGCGAGGCGCGAGATCGGCACGCAGACATCGGTCGTGACGGCGCGGCAGCCGGGTTTCAGCTGCAGCATTGCGAAATAGGCGTTGTGGCGCGCGTTCCACAGGCGGCTGCGGTCTTCCGGGCGGGTTGCCCATTCGAAGCCTTCGCCGGCATTCTGTGCGGCGAGCTCCTGCACCAGTTCGGCTTGCTCTTTCACACCGGCTTCGGTGCCGTGGAATTCGAAGAAGAGCGTGGGCGCTTCACGCAACGTCAGGTTCGAATGGCGATTGATCGAGCGGATCGCAAGCGAGTCGACGAACTCGACGCGCGCAATCGGCACCCCCATCTGAATCGTTTCGATGACCGCGCGCACCGCATCGCCCATCGACGGGAACGTGCAGACCGCAGCCGAGACCGCCTCCGGTTGCGGATACAGCCGAACGGTGATTTCGGTAATCACGCCGAGCGTGCCTTCCGAGCCGACGAACAGGCGCGTGAGGTCGTAACCCGCCGACGATTTGCGCGCGCGTGTGCCGGTTTTGATCACGCGGCCGTCGGCGAGAACCACCGTCAGCCCGAGTACGTTTTCGCGCATCGTGCCGTAGCGCACGGCGTTGGTTCCCGAGGCGCGCGTGGCCGACATACCGCCGATGCTCGCGTCAGCACCCGGGTCGATCGGGAAAAACAGGCCGGTGTCGCGGAGTGCTTCGTTCAACTGCTTGCGCGAAATACCGGGTTCGACAGTGACGGTCAGGTCTTCGGCGTTGATCGACAACACCCGGTTCATTTCCGACAGGTCGATCGACACGCCGCCTTGAACCGCCAGCAGATGCCCTTCGAGCGACGAACCGTTGCCGTAAGGGATGATCGGGACGTTGTACTGGCCGCACAGCCTGACGATGGTTTGCACGTCTTCCGTATTGCGCGCGAATACGACGGCGTCGGGCAGTTGGGGATCGAACGGCGATTCGTCGCGGCCATGGTGGGTACGCACGGCTTCCGCAGTGGACACGCGTTCGCCGAAAACGGCTTTGAGGGCAGTCAGCAACTCGGCGGGAAACGGCCGGCGTAGCGGGGCCGGCGGCACGGGATGATTCACGCATGTCTCCTGATATTGGGGCGGAGCTGTTCTACAGCTTGTGCTTCATTTTACGCCGATCACCCGCGGGCCGGCGTTGCGGACGGCTGCCGCTCCTATAATGGCGGCGACCTCACGATGCGCGCAATATGGATAACCCGGTGGCCAACCTGGTGGCTTGCTTACCGGATTCACCGGATGGATTCACCGGCGCCGCGAAGACGCATCGTTACTGAATGAATGCATGGGAGACATCATGGGCAACCGCTTGAGCAAGATCGCCACCCGTACGGGCGACGACGGCAGCACCGGTCTCGGCGACGGCCGGCGCGTGCGCAAAGATAGCGCGCGCATTGCGGCAATCGGCGACGTCGATGAACTCAATTCGAATCTCGGCGTGTTGCTGTGCGAAACGCTGCCCGACAAGGTGCGGGCGGCGTTGGTCGCGATACAGCACGACCTGTTCGATCTTGGCGGTGAGCTCTGCATTCCCGGCCACACGATGATTACCGACAGGCATCTCGGCCAACTCGACGACTGGCTGGCCGACTACAACGCGACCCTGCCGCCATTGAAGGAATTCATTCTGCCCGGCGGTTCGCGTGCGGCCGCACTTGCGCACGTGTGCCGCACGGTGTGCCGGCGCGCCGAACGGTCGATCGTCGCTCTCGGCGAAAGCGAGGCGGTCAATGAGGCGCCGCGCCAGTATGTGAATCGGCTGTCCGACCTGCTGTTCGTGCTCGCACGCGTGCTCAATCGCGTGGACGGTGGCAGCGACGTGTTGTGGCAGCACGATCGTAGCGCCGACTAACACGGCGCTTCAGTCCCTTTAAGCACCTGTGACAATCTGTCCGGGGCAAAACTTCTCCTTAAAGATGTATTGTAAATGCATCTTTAAGGAGAAGTCGTTATGACCGCACTCACCGCCGACCAGATCGCCCGCGTCAAAGCCACCGTTCCCGTGCTTGCCGTGCACGGCACGACCATCACCAAACGCTTCTACAAGCGCATGTTCGCGCACCATCCCGAGTTGAAGAACGTGTTCAACCAGACCCACCAGAAGAGCGGCAATCAGCCGGAGACGCTGGCGAAGGCGGTATATGCATATGCCGCCAATATCGATAACCTCGGCGCGCTGGGTCCCACCGTCTCGCGCATCGCGCATAAGCACGTGAGTCTGAATATCCGGCCGGAACAGTATCCGATCGTGGGGCGCCATCTGTTAGGCGCAATCGTTGATGTGCTCGGCGACGCAGTCGATCAGGAGACGCTCGGCGCATGGGAAGTCGCTTATGGGCAGCTCGCGGATATTTTCATCGGCACAGAGGCCAAGCTTTACAAAGGTGCGGCGTGGAGCGGCTTCCGGCCGTTCAAGGTTGCGTGCAAGGAGGTGGAGAGCGATGAAATCACGTCGTTCTATCTTTCGCCCGCCGATGGCTCACCGGCCTGCGGCTTCGAGCCTGGCCAATATCTGAGCGTGAAGCGTTTCGTGGATGAACTCGGCGTCGATCAGCCGCGGCAGTACAGTTTGTCGGATGCGCCGAACGGCAAGTGGCTGCGTATCTCGGTGAAGCGCGAAGCCGGCCGCGAAGATACGGCGCCCGGCCATGTATCGAACCTCCTGCACGACGGCGTGGAAGTGGGCGCGGTGGTGCATGTCAGCGCACCATCGGGCGACTTCACGCTGGACCGCAAGACGACGACACCCGTGGTACTGATGAGTGGCGGCGTGGGCGTGACCCCGATGACTTCGATGCTGTCCACGTTGCTTGCCGACCAGAGTGAGCGCAGCGTGACCTTTGTGCATGCCTGCCGCAATGGTCGCGTGCACGCGTTCCGGCAGTGGCTTAACGATACGGTCGCAGCGCATCCCAACGTCACGCGTGCGGTGTTCTACGAAGCCATTGAAGCGTGCGATCGCGCTGGTATCGACTACGACTTCGAGGGCCGCCTCGACCTCACGAAAATCGCCGACAAGGTGATCGTTCCCGATGCGGATTACTACATCTGCGGGCCGGTGCCGTTCATGCGCGCGCAATGCGAGGCGTTGGCTTCGCTCGGCGTGGATTCGGCGCGGATTCACACCGAAGTGTTCGGTTCAGGCGTGGTGGAGTGAAACAAGGGCGCACGGCAAGCGAAGTGCGAAAGCACGCGAGGGCGCGCCGTGCACCTTACCCAACAGCCAGTGTGACCGGCTTGCCGATCCGGCTCATCATTTCGACGAGGGTATCGATGGTGAACTTGGTGGTCTTCTTGTTGAAAGCCCGGCTGCATGAGCCGGGTTTTCGTTGAGTCAACTACAGCGATCGCGCAGAGGCGCGCAGAGACTTTTTAGTTGCCGCTGCCGCGCGCCACACGCCGTTGCTTGACTGCTTCGGCGAGACCTTCCAGCACGGCGACGCTTTCGTCCCAACCGATGCACGCATCGGTGATGCTCTGGCCGTAGGTCAGCGCGCAGCCTTCCTGCAGATCCTGGCGGCCCGCGATCAGATGCGATTCCACCATCACGCCGATAATCCGTTCGTCGCCCGAAGCAATCTGGCGGCCGATGTCCGCGCACACCGGAATCTGGTTCTCGTGCTTCTTCGAGCTGTTCGCATGGCTCGCATCGATCATCAGACGCGCCGCGAGGCCTGCCTTGCCGATATCGGCGCATGCCGCATTGACGCTGTCCGCGTCGTAGTTCGGTGTCTTGCCGCCGCGCAGGATGATGTGGCAGTCCTCATTGCCGGCGGTCGAGACGATCGCCGAGTGGCCGCCCTTGGTGACCGACAGGAAATGGTGCGGCTGCGACGCGGCCTTGATCGCGTCGACGGCGATCTTGACGTTGCCGTCAGTGCCGTTCTTGAAGCCGACCGGGCACGACAGGCCCGAAGCCAGTTCGCGGTGCACTTGCGATTCGGTCGTGCGCGCGCCGATTGCGCCCCACGAGATCAGATCGGCGATGTACTGCGGGCTGATCATGTCGAGGTATTCGGTGCCGGCCGGCAGGCCGAGTTCGTTGATGCGCAGCAGCAATTCGCGCGCGGTGCGCAGGCCGTCGTTGATCTTGAAGCTGTTGTCCATGTGCGGGTCGTTGATGAGACCCTTCCAGCCCACCGTCGTACGCGGTTTTTCGAAGTACACCCGCATCACGATTTCGAGTTCGCCGGCGAAGCGCTTGCGCTGTTCGACGAGACGCCCGGCGTATTCCATTGCCGCCTTCGTATCGTGAATCGAGCACGGTCCGATGATGACGATCAGACGGTCTTCCATGCCGTGCAGGATGCGATGCATCGCGTTACGCGAGTTGTAGATCACGTCGGACACCGTTTCGTCGCAGGCGAATTCGCGGATCAGGTGAGCGGGCGGCGTGAGTTCTTTCAATTCGCGGATGCGGACATCGTCGGTGTTGTGCGGGGGCATGTTTATTCTCCTGAATCGGTCGTAGCGTGTTCGCGCGGGCAATGAAGGCTGCGATCAGACGGCAATCAGGCAGCGATGCCACGGCGAACAACAATCAAAAAGATTTCAACGGCAAAAAGTTTCAAAGGCGTGAGGCGAAAAAAAACCGCCAGGCTAGCTGGCGGTTTTCGTGAATTCTGGGTGTCTTGCGTGCACTAACACCCCTCTCGATCCGCCAGCGGTCTGAGATGCCAAAAAAAGTAAAAGTAAAACTTGGCGGACATGGCGAAATTGCGTCGCTGGTCAAAAAGGGTGAGTGACTTTATAACCCGTGCAGGCTCGGCTGACAAGCTGCAGGGTGCAAAAATGCGGTAAATCCGCATACTTCGCGCATTGTATGCACGAAGTATGCGTCTACATCAAAATCAGGCTGTACCGCCGACCGTCATCTTGTCGATACGTAGCGTCGGCTGACCGACGCCCACCGGCACGCTCTGGCCTTCCTTGCCGCACACGCCGACGCCCGAATCGAGCTTCATGTCGTTGCCGATCATGCTGACGAATTTGAGCGATTCCGGCCCGCTGCCGATCAGCGTCGCGCCCTTGACCGGGTAGGTGACCTTGCCGTTTTCGATCATGTAGGCCTCGGAGGCCGAGAACACGAACTTGCCGTTCGTGATGTCGACCTGGCCGCCGCCGAAGTTCACCGCATACAAACCGTTCTTCACGGACGCGATGATTTCCTGCGGGTCTTTGTCGCCGTTGAGCATGTACGTGTTGGTCATGCGCGGCATCGGCAGCGCGGCATACGATTCGCGGCGCGCATTGCCGGTGACCGGCATCTTCATCAGCCGGGCGTTCAACGTGTCCTGGATGTAACCCTTCAGGATGCCGTCTTCGATCAGCGTCGTGCACTGGGTCGGATTGCCTTCGTCGTCGATGTTCAGCGAGCCGCGGCGGTTCGGCAGTGTGCCGTCGTCGACCACAGTCACGCCCTTGGCCGCAACCTGCTCGCCGATCCGACCCGCGAACGCCGAGGACCCCTTGCGGTTGAAGTCGCCTTCGAGGCCGTGGCCGATCGCTTCGTGCAGCAGCACGCCGGGCCAGCCCGGTCCGAGCACGACAGTCATCGCGCCGGCCGGAGCCGGGCGGGCGTCGAGGTTCACGAGCGCCGCATGCACGGCGTCGTCGACATAACCCGACAGCACTTCGTCCGTGAAATAGCCGTAGTCGAAGCGGCCACCGCCGCCGCCGCTGCCGATTTCGCGGCGGCCGTTCTGCTCGGCGATCACCGTGACCGACACGCGCACGAGCGGACGGATATCGGCCGCAAAGCCGCCGTCGCTGCGCGCGACCAGCACCACGTCGTATTCACCGGCGAGGCCTGCCATCACTTGCTGGATGCGCGGATCGCGGCCGCGCGCCATCTGTTCGATGCGCTCGAGCAGTTTGACCTTGGCGGTCGCGTCGAGCGAATGCAGCGGATCGGACGGCAGGTACAGATCGCGCCCGGCAATGCCGGTCAGCGACGAGGCCACCTTGATCTTCTGCTTGCCGCCGCCCGCCTTGGCAATCGAACGGGTGGCGAGCGCCGCCTGACGGATTGCCTCGGGCGACAGGTCGTCCGAATACGCGAAGGCCGTGCGATCGCCCGCCACGGCGCGCACGCCGACACCCTGGTCGATGCTGAAGCTGCCCGACTTCACGATGCCTTCTTCGAGACTCCACGCTTCGCTGCGCGTGTACTGGAAGTACAGGTCGGCGTAATCGATTTTGTGCGTGAAGATTTCGGCGAGCGTGCGGGTGAGCAGGGATTCGTCGAGACCGTAGGGCGTCAGGAGGATGTCCTTGGCGGTGGCGAGATTACGGATACCGGGTTCGATGATGTTCATGCGAAGTATGTTCTGCTCGATACGAAGGATTCGGTTAGCGCTTGCATCACTATATGAGTGACGGGCGCCGCACTTTCAATGTCAGGTAATACGTCAGCAGCTCAGCACGCGGTGACGCCAGGCGGGCAGGCTCTGCCGCACTTCGTCGATGCGCGCACGCTCGAGGTTGCCGGTCACCACGCCGGCGCCTTCGTCGCGCACCGCGACGACTTCGCCCCACGGGTCGATCAGCATGCTGTGGCCCCATGTCCGGCGGCCGTTTTCATGTTTGCCGCCTTGCGCGGCAGCCAGCACGTAACACTGGTTTTCGACCGCCCGGGCGCGCAGCAGCATCTCCCAGTGCGCGCGACCGGTGGTGTAAGTGAACGCCGACGGCACCACGATAAGCGCGCAGTCGCCCATGCGCCGGTACAGCTCCGGAAAGCGCAAATCGTAGCAGACCGACAGGCCGATCCGCCCGAACGGCGCCTCGAAGGTGCGGACTTCGCCGCCGGGGCAGATGGTGCGCGCCTCGTCGAACGATTCTTCGCCCTTTTCAAAGTTGAACAGGTGGATCTTGTCGTAGCGCGCGGCCTCGTTGCCTTGCGGGTCGAACACCAGCGTAGTGTTCAGCACGCGCGCCGGTTCCTGCGACATCAACGGCAAGGTGCCGCCGATCACCCATACCTTATGGCGGCGCGCGGCGTCCGCGAGAAAGCGCTGGATCGGGCCGTCCTGGTAGGGCTCGCGCACGGCGAGCTTGTCCGTGTCCTTGAAGCCCATGAAGCAGAAGTACTCGGGCAGCAGGACAAGTTGCGCGCCGTCGGCGGCGGCTTCAGCGATCAGGCGCTCCGCTTCGGCCAGATTGCGTTCGCGATCCGGCGCGCTCACCATTTGCAGCGCGGCCACGCGGAACACGCTTTCGAAAGATCCGCTGGACGCCGCGCTGGGCGCGGCAGTGGACGAAGCGGTGGACGAGGATGAAGAGACGTGTGTTTCGCTCATGAGCGTTTCGGAAAACTCCCGGCAAGGCGGCGGCGCGAACCGTTGGCGCCGCATACGTCGTTCAAGGCTGGCTGAGGACTGCGGCGCGGCACGGCGCTCTTCCGATCAGACCAAGGATCGGATCGGGCTCAGTGCGCTTCCACGGTCGAAGCCGGAGCGTCCATCTTACCGCGATCGCTCTTCACCCGCTCGATGTGCGGTTTCGACCACGGACCGGTGATCGCGTACTCGCGTGCAAACGCGGTGGAGACCGATTTGCTGAACGCCAGATCGGCCACCAGCGCACCCAGCCCGAGCAGCGGATTGATCACGGTCGCGGCGATCACGGCGGCGCCGGCGCTGACGGTCGGCACGATCTGCACGTGCAGATCCTGGGTTTCCTGCGCCAGATCCACCGAGCCCTTCATCTCGGCGCGCGCCGGCGCCGTCACCATCTCGAAGTTCTCGGTGCGGCCAATGCCATTGTGGATTTCGCCCGTGCCGGTGACGTGCTCGAACGGCAGCCCTTCGCCGATCACGTCGCGGAAATTGAGCGTGGCGAAGCGCGCGAGGCTTTGCAGGCTGAGCACGCCCAGCAGTTTCGCGACGCCCGGATCGACCTTGAGAATCTGCCCATGGCGCAGATCGACGGCCAGATTGCCGTTGAGCGTCGGGTAGTCGATGGTAGTCGGGCCGCCGCGCCACACCACCTTGCCCGAGAGGGAGCCGCTGCCGGCCTTGAGCGTGCGCGGCTGGCCGAAGCGCTCCAGCAGCGCGCCGGCGTCCTTGATGTCGAGTTTGAAATCGAACACCGTACGGCGCGGCGTCGCTTCGTCCGCGGTGTTGCCGAGGCCCGTCGACGTGCGCCAGTTCGCGGTCGCGGTCAGCGTGGCGGCGGGGTTGGTGATGTCCAGCTTGTCGAGTTGCCAGACCGGCACACCGTCTTCTTCGAAGTTGTGCGCGTCCACTTCGAGCCGGCCTATGTCGCGATCGCGCACGATCAACTCATTGACCACCAGATCGATCGACGGCATGTTCTGCGCCGGCGCCGAAATGGCCTGGCCGAGCAGGTCTTTATCCGTGGCGGAGGGGATCACCACACGGGCAAAGCGCGCCTGCAGCGTGCCCGGCGATTCCTTATTGGCGCCCGGCAGCCAGGACACGTGGCCCGACACCTGGTTCGACGCGATGTTGGCCTGCCATTTGCCGTCCGCATGCGAAGCGCCGACGATCACGCTGTCCCAGTGCCGCTTGAGCAGTGTCAGCGTGCCGACGTGTACCGCGAAGCGGCTCGGCAGGAATTGCGCGAGGGTCGGATTCGGCGTGGCTGGCGCGGCAGCGGGCGCGTCCTTGTTGCGCATCTGCGTGACGAGCGCGCGCCAGGCATCGGCATCGAATGCTTCGACGTCGACTGCGGCGATCACGCCCTCGGACGGCAGGTCGGCGGGCTTGTTGACGCCGATCGCACCGCTCACGACCGTCGGCGGCGTTTTCGGCTGGTAACGCAGCAGGTAGGTGGCGGCGATCGGGCCGAAGGTGAGGTCGGCCCGTTCCAGACCGGCTTCGCTTGCGCTGGTAAAGGGGTTGACCGCGAAGTGCAGCGGCATTGGCGTGCCGACGGGTTTGTTGAACGGCGCGGGGAAGTCGAGCGCGAGGCCGGTCAGATCGGAGTTCGCCGTGACTTCCGGCAACCGCCCCTTGGCGCCGCGCACGTTGAGCGCGTAGGGCGCGCTGCCGCTCATGCGCGTCAACACCTGTGCGGCCGGACCGTGCAGATTCAGGCCGCGCGCCGCGTCGACGGCGATATGGCCGCCAAGGTCGAGTGCATACGTGCCGTCCTGCTTCAGGCCGCCATTCGCGTGCACGTCGCCGCCGAGGAACTGGCCCGAGAGCCGGTCGACCTGCGCCGTATGTTCGGTAAAGCGCACCTTGCCGTTCAGTTGCGACAACGGCGGCACGTTATCGACCGTCAAACGGTTGTTCTGGAAGCCCACTGCGCCTTCCACGGCGATATGCGGCTTCGGCGTGCGCGGCACGGTCAGCTTGAGCGCCAGCGCGGCGGGCCCTTCGGCGCGCACTTTCTCGGTCGCATGTTTGGACATGATGCCAAGCGAGCTTTCGTTGACGTAGTCGAGCATGTCGGCAAGCGGCCCAAGGCCGTTGCCATCGATGACGAGGTTCGACGCCTTGGTGCCGAGATCGTCGATCCTGCCGTTCACCTTGTTTAAAGCCACCCGCTTGTAATGGGCGCGGTCGATATCGAAGCGCAGCACGTTCTCTTTGAGTTCGAACACGCCGTCGATGCCATCCAGCGGCGGCCACACGTTCGGCGTGCCGTTCTTCATCTTGCGCGGCGGGTACGGCGAAGGGTCGAACTTGCCACCCTTGAACGGCGCGACGATATGGAAGACCCCGGCCTCCGGCGCGCGCGAGTAGGGGAATTTGGTCAGATCGCCGTGGATTTCGATCGTTGCGCCGCGCGAGACGCCGGCTTGCAGCCCATGGCCCAGGTAGATGCGCAGCTTTTCGCTGATGCTGGTCGGCAAATAGCGGACGATGCGCGTGACCTGCGCGCGCTGAAAATCGGCCTTCAGGTCGAGCGAGCCGCGCCCATGGCCCGGGTTGCTGTAATCGACGGTGGCGGTGGCGTTGGCGTCCGCGTTGGAGATGCCGAAGTCGGCCAGCTTGACGGTGAAGGCGGGGTGATTTTCGCCCGGCGCCTTCGGCGTGATGGTCCAGTCTGCCTGGCCATGCAGGCGGTCGAGTGTCAGGCGCGGGTCGTCGAACACGCCCGGCAGCGTAATCGCGACGTTGGAGGTGTTGAGCGTCGCCGTGCCGTGCTTTTCGTCGGCGTCGACGCTGCCCCACAGGTTTTCAATACCTGGAATGCCCGCGCGCGGGTGATTCAGCGGGGTGAGCCCCGGCGGCGGTTCCTGCGCGGCGACGCTGATGCCCTGCAGGTCGCCCTTGAAACGATAACGCTCGATCGGCTCGGCGCCGCTTGGCCGGTGGTCGCTGCCCGCTTCGCCCGATTCCGGTTTGCCGCGTTCGACTTCGATCACATAGTTCGACACCATGCCGCGGGGATTGAAGCGCACCAGGTTGTTCAGCAGGGGGCGCGGCAACGGCAGCGCGCGGCTGAATTCGGCGAGGATGCCCAGGTCGACGCGATCACCGCTGACGCTGACGAGTTGCCCATGCTGCAGCGTGGCGGTCCGGTAGCGGCCGTGCAGCGTGGTTAGCGCGAGGGTGCGGGTGAGCGGCGTGCCGTCGTCGAGCGGCGGTTGGCCGAGCTCGGCGCGCAAGTGGTTCAGTTGCAGCGTGTAATCGCCCTGGTCGACGTCGAGACCCCACGAGAAATTGGCGATCGGCACCACCAGCTTGGGCTGGGTCGGGCGGACCCGCATCGAGACGTCCGTGCCGGCCAACTGCCCGCTCGCCGACTTCATGCGGCCATCGGCGAAGTCAGCCCAGATCGCATTGTCGATGCGGCCGGCGAACATCTCGATCGGGAAGTTGATGTAGCGGGCGAGGGTCGGCAGATCGACCGGACCGGTCGACATATAGACCTGGCCGACCCAGTTGACCGGCTTGCCGATCGCGGAGAGGCGGGCGTGTTTGAAATGCGTACGGAAGTCGATCGGCCCGTGCAGGACATGGCCGTCGGCGGGCGCTTGCAACGCGAGGCGGTGATCGTAGCCGTCGTTGAGAATCGCGATCCGGATGTCGCGCAGGGCAAGCTCCGGCGCGTCATGCTGGGCATCGCGCCAGCGCAGCACGCCGCCGCGCACCACGATTGCCTGCTGGCGCAACAGCCACGTGGACAGGGTGTCGTTGCCGCTGTGCCGGGTGGGCACTGGCACGCCCGCCACCGAGATCACGCCGTCGCTGCTGCGCGACACCAGCACGTCCGGTTGATCGACGATCAGGCTAGAAAGCGCGGGATGGAACTGCCAGAGCGACTTCCACGAGAGCGCGGCGGTGGCATGCGGAATGGTCAGCGCCGCTTTGCCTTCCGGGTCGCGGATGACGAGATCGGTGACGTCGAGGCCCGGCTGAAAGCCGCTCCAATGCGGCGCCAACTTGCCGATGGTGAACTGTGCGTGCAGCTTCTCGGAAACCGTGGCTTCGATGCGCGGGCGGAACGAGTCGACGCGCGGCAGCAGTACGTAACGCAAACCGAGAAACAGACCCGCCGCGATAAAGTAGAAGGCGAGTGCGAGCGCCAGCACCACATGGGACGTCCGATGCAGCACCATGTGGGCGCTTCCGCTCGCGGGCCGGACCTGCCTGGTTTCGTGCGGGTCGGCGGATTCGTTTCGCTCGGACATGCTGCGGCGGGTGGGCGTATGGTAGTTTTGCGAATTAACGACGAAATGTAACACACGGGAAAGCGTCGGCGGACCTCCGGCAAACCCTTTCTCCATGCCGTCTCGCGACCTGCGCGAGGCCGCGGGACCCGTGTGCTGCGGCGAACTGAACAACGCTGATAAAGCAACGAGCGAGCCAGACCCTTGATGACTGACGCAACCCTCCTGAGTTCCAGCTATTCACATTACGCGGCGCGTGCCGCGGCGGCCCGTCCGCAAATCGTGGCGCAGGTGGTGGCGCTCGCCTCCGCACCCCTCACGCGCGAACGGATCGACGCGCGCTTTGACGCGCTGTGTGCCGAGGCAGCCGGCGCGGGCGACGGCCCGTTGAGTGAGGATGCACTCAAACGGGCCTTGCGCCAATTGCGCACTGAGGTATTTTGCGCCGTGATGGAGCGTGACCTGGCGGGCGAGGCGGATGTCGCCGAAGTCACCGGCGCGATGACCGATCTGGCGGAGACGACAATCCAACGCGCGCTCGCGGTCGTGTCCGCCGAGCTCGAAACGCTCTACGGCGAACCGCGCGGACCGCAGGGCGAGCGGCTCGCGCTCGGCGTGGTCGGGATGGGCAAGCTGGGCGGGCGTGAGCTGAATGTTTCGTCGGATATCGATCTGATCTTCATTTATGAAGAGGACGGGGAGACCGCGGGCGGTCAGCGTTCGCCGATCGCGACGCAGGACTTTTTTACGCGTCTGGGTAAACGCCTGATCGGCGCATTGGCCGAGGTGACCGCCGACGGTTACGTGTTCCGCGTCGATATGCGCTTGCGGCCGAACGGCGATTCGGGGCCGCTCGTGTGCAGCCTCGGCATGCTCGAAGAGTATTTCTACGTGCAGGGCCGCGAGTGGGAGCGCTATGCGTGGATCAAGGGCCGGCTCGTGTCCGAAGGCGCGAGCGACGCTGCGCGGCGGTTGCAGAAGCAGCTCGACGCGATCGTCACGCCGTTCGTCTATCGGCGTTATCTCGACTTCGGTGTGATCAGCGCAATCCGTGCGCTGCATTTGCAGATTCGCCAGGAAGCACAGCGGCGTGCCTCGATGCGCCCTGACAAAGCCGACGACATCAAGCTGGGCCGCGGCGGCATCCGCGAAATCGAATTCAGCGCTCAGGTATTTCAGCTAATCCGCGGCGGCCAGGATGCCGGCTTCCGGGTGCGTCCGACGCTCGCTGTCTTGCGGCACGCGGCCACGCACGGGCTGCTCGATACCTCGGTCTGTGTGAAGCTTTCACAGGCGTACCGCTTCCTGCGCGAACTCGAGCACCGCCTGCAATACCGCAACGACGCGCAAACTCACGCGATGCCGGTCGATCCTGAGGAGCGCGTGGCGCTCGCGCAAGCAATGGGTTGCGACAACTATGCCGCGTTGATGCTCAAGCTCGACGCGCATCGCGAGTTCGTCGAGCAGCAGTTCGACCAGATTTTCGCCGACAAGGTGAGCGGTCGCGATGGCTGCGGCGCACCGGAAGACGGCGCGGCGGCGTGGGTCTGGAGCAGCGCGCTCGCCGACGACAGCGCTGAGGACGCGCTTCGCGCGCGCCTGATTGAACTGGGTGTGTCCGAGCCGGACGAGCTGCTGGCGCGCTTGCGTGCGATATGGCAGTCATCGCGTTACGCGGGGCTCGCCGAGCGTAGCCGGCAGCGCTTCGATATCGTCGCGCAGCGTGCACTGGAGGCCGCGCGTACCCTTGAGCCGCTCGAACGGCGCGGCGATACGGTGGCGCGTTTCTTCGACCTGCTCGAAGCCGTGAGCCGGCGCGGCGCGTACCTCGCGCTGTTGACGGAATATCCGCAGGCGCTGCATCGGGTGCTGTCGGTGCTGGGTGGTTCGCGCTGGGCCGCCGGCTATCTGATCCGCCACCCGCAATTGCTCGACGAACTCCTCGACGACGAGGCGATGGACAGTCCGTTCGACTGGCCTGAATTCAAGCGCACGCTGCGCTTGCGTCTGGCCGCGGCGGATGGCATCGAGCAACAGATGGACCTGCTGCGCCACGCGCACCAGGCCGAGGTGTTCCGCATCCTGCTGATCGATCTGGCCGGCAGGCTGAGCGTCGAGCATGTGAGCGACCGTCTGTCCGAGCTCGCCGACGCCGTGCTCGACGTTACGCTCGAAGCCGTCTGGAACCAATTGGCCAAACGCCATCGCGAGGTGCCGAAGTTTGCGGTGATCGCGTACGGCAAGCTGGGCGGCAAGGAGCTCGGCTACGCGTCCGACCTCGACGTCATCTTCCTCTATGACGATCCGGACGATGCCGCCGCCGACGTCTATGCCACCTATACCCGCCGCCTCATCACCTGGCTAACGACGGCGACCGGCGCTGGCACCTTGTTCGATGTCGACTTGCGGCTACGGCCAAACGGCGAGTCGGGCCTGCTCGTCACCGATCTGGACGCGTTCCGCCGTTATCAACTGCGTGAAGGCGATGCCGCCAACACGGCGTGGGTGTGGGAGCATCAGGCATTGAGCCGCGCGCGCTACTGCGCGGGCGACGCCGAAATCGGCGCGAAATTCGAGCAGATTCGCGAACAGGTGCTGACCACGCCGCGCGAGGCCGAACCGCTCGCGAAGGAAATCGTCGAGATGCGCGAGCGCGTGGAGGCGGGGCATCCGAACCATACGGCGCTGTTCGACCTGAAGCACGATCGCGGCGGCATGGTCGATATCGAATTTACCGTGCAGTACTGGGTGCTGCTGCATGCGGCGAGCGATCCCGAACTGATCCGCAATACCGGCAATATCGCGCTGCTGCGTGAGGTGTCGCGCTTCGGCCTGATGAGCGAGGCGGAAGCGGAGACGGTCGGGGCGGCTTATCGGACCTACCGGAAGTTGCAGCACCAACTGCGGCTGGACGGGATGGAGAAGGCGCGGGTCGATCCGGCGCTGGTGGTGACCGAGCGTGAAGCGGTGCTGAGACTGTGGGAGCGGGTGTTTGGCTGAGGCTCCGCGATGATTTCCAACCCGCGTTCCTAGGCCGCCAGCATTTCCTTCGCGTGCTTGCGGGTGGTGGCGGTGATCTCCAGTCCGCCGAGCATCCGCGCGACTTCTTCGACGCGGCTCGCGCGGTCGAGCGAGGTCACGCTGCTCACCGTGCCGCCTTTGCCGTTGCCCGACTTCGCCACCTGGAAATGATGGTCGCCGCGCGCGGCGACTTGCGGCAAGTGGGTGACGCACAGCACCTGACGCGCTTGCCCCAGTTGATGCAGCAACCGCCCAACCACTTCGGCGACGCCGCCGCCGATTCCCGTATCCACTTCGTCGAAGATCAGGGTTGGTGTCGGGCTCGCGGCGCTCGCAATGACCGCCAGAGCGAGACTGATCCGCGCCAGTTCCCCGCCTGAGGCAACCTTTGCGAGCGGCCGCAGCGGCACGCCGGCATGACCGGCGACACGGAATTCGACCTGTTCGAGCCCGTGCGCGCCACCTTCTGGCAACGGCACCAGCGCCACGTCGAAGCTGCCGCCTTTCATCGACAGTTCCTGCATGCCGGTGGTCACCGCTGCGCCCAGGGCCTTGCCGGCCTTGGCGCGCGCCTTCGACAGTTTTTTCGCTTCTGCGAGGAAGGCTTCTTTGGCTTTGGCTTCGGCCGCGTGGAGGCTGTCGAGATCGGCGGCGGCGTCGAGCGCGGCAAGTTGCGCACGACGCGCTTCGTGTTCTTCAGGCAGCGTCTCGGGTTGCAGGCGGAATTTGCGTGCGGCCGAGTGCAGTGCGTCGAGACGCTTTTCGACCTGGGCAAGCCGGTCGGGGTCCAGTTCGAGCTTCTGCGCGTAGTGGCTGAGCGAATAGGCCGCTTCCTGCAACTGGATCTCGGCCGGTTCCAGCGCCGCCAGCACATCGTTCAGCGCCGGGTCGATCTCGGCGAGGTCGCGCACTTTCGACACGATCGAGGCGAGATGCGTGATCATCGCCTCATCAGATTCGGACAGCGCGCCGAGCGCCCCTTGCACGCCGTCGATCAGATTGGCCGAGTGCGACAGGCGCCGGTGTTCAGCGTTGACCTCTTCCCATTCGCCCGGTTGCGGCGAAAGTTTGTCCAGCTCGGTGAGCTGCCAGGCGAGCCGCTCGCGCTCCAGTTGCAGCTCGCGATCGCGCGTTTTCGCGTGCTCGATGGCCTGAACCTTGTCGCGCCACGACCGCCATGCACGCGTGACGGTTGCAGCGGTTTCCGTGAGGCCGGCATGGGTGTCGAACAGCTCGCGCTGCGCGTCCGGACGCATCAGCAACTGATGCGCATGCTGTCCGTGAATATCCACCAGCATTTCGCCGACTTCGCGCAACTGCGCGAGCGTCGCCGCCGTGCCGTTGATGAACGCGCGAGAGCGGCCGTTCGCGTCCACCACGCGACGCAGCATGACGGTGCCGCCGTGATGGCCGTCGTCGGCGGTCGTGCCGAGCGCCTGCTCGTCGAGCCATTGCTCGACTTGCGCATGCGTCTCGAACTCCGCGGTGATGTCGGCGCGGCTCTCGCCGGTGCGCACCACGTTCGCATCGGCGCGGGCACCGAGCGCGAGGGCCAGCGCGTCGATCAGGATCGACTTGCCGGCGCCTGTTTCGCCTGAGAAAACGGTAAAGCCGCTGTCGAATTCGAGGTCGAGCGCGGCGACGATGACGAAGTCGCGTATCGAGAGGTGGCGAAGCATGGAGGTCGTCTGGTGAGCTTGAGATTCAGGGTTCGGCAGCGGCGGCGTTCGTGTTCCGGCGGCCCGGCATTCCGGCGGTCCGGCGGTCCGGCGTTCCGGGCCGCTCAGGGCTTGATATCTTCTTCGTGCGACGGGTATTCGTTCCAGTGCAGCTTCTTGCGCAGCGTCGCAAAATGGCTGTAACCGACCGGGTGCAGCATCGGCACCGTATGGCGCGAGCGGCGCACTTCGATCGTGTCGCCCAATTCCAGCGAGGTGAACGACTGCATGTCGAAATTGACATTCACTTCGCGGCCCGAGACGATCTGGATGCTCACCTTCGAGTCGTCCGGCAGCACGATTGGCCGGTTCGACAACGCATGCGGCGCGATCGGCACCAGCACGATGCCTTGTAATTGCGGATGCAGGATCGGCCCCTGCGAGGACAGCGCGTAGGCGGTCGAACCCGTTGGCGTGGCGACGATCAGGCCGTCCGAGCGCTGGTTGTACATGAAGCGCCCGTCCACCGACACGTGCAGTTCCGCCATCCCCGAGAAACCGCTGCGGTTGACCACCACGTCGTTGAAGGCAAGTGCGTGATAGATCGGGGTGCCGTCGCGCATGATGCGCGCTTCGAGCAGCATGCGCTCTTCGCGCTCGAAGTTGCCTGAGAGCATTTGCGGCACGATCTCGCGCATGTCGGAGATCGGAATATCCGTAATGAAGCCGAGCCGGCCGTGGTTGATGCCGATCAGCGGCGTGCGGTAGGGCGCGAGCTGGCGCCCAATGCCTAGCATCGTGCCGTCGCCGCCTAGCACCACGGCAACGTCGGCGCGCGCGCCGATCTCGGCGGGACGCAGCGCCGGATAGTCGGTGACGCCGATTTCGGCGGCGGTGTCGGCTTCGAATACGACCTCGAAGCCGCGCCTCGCGATGCACGAGGCGAGCTCGGTCAGCGGCTCGCCGATGCCCGGCGTATTGTTGCGCCCGACGAGCGCGACGGTCTTGAACTGGCTGGTCACTTGCATGCCGGCATTACACCATAGGTAGGGCCTGAAAAGAACCGCAGACAGACCCGGTAGCGAGCCTGCGCAAGCGCGCTGCCGGCGCATTGGGCGATTATCGTTAGAATGGTGAAACCTTGATGACATGCGTCGCCCCGCCAACCGGCGGCGCGATAGTCAGGGGTTGGCGCCGTTAGCGCTCGCTGTAGCCGCGTCATTGAGCTAAAATTTTCCGTCATGCTAGATCCCCGCGCACAAACCCTCCTCAAAACGCTGATCGAGCGCTACATCGCCGAAGGTCAGCCGGTCGGCTCGCGCACGTTGTCACGCTATTCCGGCCTCGAACTGAGCCCGGCCACGATCCGCAACGTGATGTCCGATCTCGAGGACCTGGGGCTCGTAATCAGTCCACATACGTCGGCGGGCCGGATCCCGACGCCGCGCGGTTACCGGCTGTTTGTCGATACCATGCTGACGGTGGAATCCGCCGCGGACGAAGAAGCGGTGATGCGTATCGTCAAGACTACGCTGCAGGCGGGCGAACCGCAGAAAGTCGTCGCCGCGGCGGCCAGCGTGCTGTCCAATCTGTCGCAGTTCGCCGGTGTGGTGCTCACGCCGCGCCGCAGCCACGTGTTCAAGCAGATCGAATTCATGCGCCTGTCGGACAAGCGTATCCTGCTGATCATCGTGACGCCCGAGGGCGACGTGCAGAACCGCATCATGGCGACCCAGCGCGACTTTTCGCCGTCGCAACTGGTGGAAGCCTCCAATTACATCAATGCGCACTTCGCGGGCCTCTCGTTCGACGATGTGCGCCGCCGCCTGCGCGAAGAAATCGACGAATTGCGCGGCGACATGACCACGCTGATGCACGCCGCGGTCACGGCCAGCACGGATGAAACCGACACCGGCGAACACGTGTTGATTTCCGGCGAGCGCAACCTGCTCGAAGTCGCCGACCTGTCGTCGGACATGGCGCGCCTGCGCAAGCTGTTTGATGTGTTCGACCAAAAGACCAGTCTCCTTCAGTTGCTCGACGTGTCGAGTCACGCCGCGGGCGTGCAGATTTTCATTGGCGGCGAGTCGAATCTTGTGCCGATCGAGGAAATGAGCGTCGTCACCGCGCCTTATGAGGTGAACGGCAAGATTGTCGGCACGCTCGGCGTGATCGGGCCGACCCGCATGGCCTACAACCGAGTGATTCCAATCGTGGACATCACCGCGCGGTTGCTTTCGCTGACGCTTAGTCAACAGTAACCTGCGGTCACCGTGGCTGCCGCACGCCTCATGCTGCAAATGATGCGCGACAGCGCGCGGCTTGCCAATTGGCCGAATGGCCAGGGGTCCCTGGCGGACCTCGCAATGGACCGCGCCGCTATAATGAATTCCACCTGAACCGACTCTCCGCCCAAAGCGGTTATCCCTGCTGCCTATGCGCTTCGACCTCGAGCGGCCATCGCAGAACGCCACGTCACATCGTGTCGCCGTGTTGCTGATCAATCTCGGCACGCCCGACGCGCCGACGCCGCGTGCGGTCCGGCGCTATCTTGCGCAGTTCCTGTCCGATCCTCGCGTGGTCGAAATTCCGGCGCTGCTCTGGCAGGTGATCCTGCGCGTGTTGATTTTGCCGTTCCGCAGCCCCGCGTCAGCAAAGAAGTACGCGGCCGTGTGGATGCCGGAAGGCTCGCCGCTGCGTGTCTTCACGGAGAAGCAGGTGGAGGGTTTGCGCCATCTGCTGCAATTGAACGATTACACGGTGCTGGTCGACTACGCGATGCGCTATGGCACGCCCGGCATTCCGGCCATGCTGAACCAGCTCAAGCTGGCAGGCGCCGAGCGCGTTCTGCTGATGCCCATGTATCCGCAATACTCGTCGTCGACCACGGCCACGGCGTTCGACGACGCCTTTTCGGCCCTCAAGCGCATGCGCAATCAGCCGGAAATCCGCACGGTGCGGCAGTACGCCGATCATCCGGCTTATATCGCCGCGCTCGCCGCTCAGGTGCATCACTATTGGCATCAGCACGGCCGGCCGGATTTCGCGGCAGGCGACAAGCTGGTGCTGAGTTTTCACGGCGTGCCAAAGCGCACGATGGATCTCGGCGATCCGTACCACGAGCAATGCCAGCAGACCGGCGCGTTGTTGACGCAGGCGCTGGGATTGACGCAGGTGGAATGCCGCGTCACGTTTCAGTCGCGCTTCGGCAAGGCTGAGTGGCTGCAGCCGTACACCGCCCCCACGCTGAAGGAATTGGGCTCGGCGGGCGTGCGGCGTGCCGACGTGTTCTGTCCGGGTTTTACCGCCGACTGCCTTGAAACGATTGAAGAAATCGGCATGGAGGTGCGCGACGAGTTCCTGCAGGCGGGCGGCAAGGAATTCCATCGAATTCCCTGCCTGAACGCCTCGCAGCCGTGGATCGCCGCGCTCGGCGAAATCGTCGCGCAGAATCTGCAGGGCTGGCCCGTGCAAGCAGTGCCGGTGCCGCACACGACTGGGGCTTAAGCAGGCTCATGAATTACAGGATTTCAACCGAACCGGGCGCGAAGCTGCGCATCGACAAATGGCTTTGGGCGGCGCGCTTCTTCAAGACCCGCTCGCTCGCGGCGGATGCCGTCGAAAAAGCGCACGTGCGCATCGGCGGCGCGAGTGTCAAACCGGCCAAGGATGTGCGCGTAGGCGACCTGGTCGAGATAGAAATCGAGCGGATTGTCTGGCAGGTGGAAGTGCTGGGCGTATGCGACGTGCGCGGCCCGGCCAGCGTCGCGCAGACGCTTTATGCGGAAACCGAAGAGAGCAAGGTGAAGCGGCAGGTCGAGCAGGAGCGGCGCAAGACATACCGCGAACCGGCCGCCGCTTTGCACGGCAGGCCGACCAAGCGCGACCGGCGCACTATCGACAAACTTTCAGGTGGGGATTGAACAGTTGTTCCATCGTCGCGTGCACACCGCCGTACTCGGTGGTGTGATCGTTGACGGCCCCGGACAGGCAGATGGTCGTGGTGCCCGCGATCAGTACCAATGCGACCACCGATATTGCAAAGGTCAGTTTCACGGTACTCCCCTTGGGAAGATTCGAGACGGAAACAGGCGAATCAGGTGGTAATTGAAAATTATCGGTAAGGCTTACGTTAGATTAGGGTTAACGTGTCTTTTCCGACGCTTTAATGGAGCATAGGCCACTTGTTGGGCGCACTCAATCTCAATCTGATTGCGACGCAATAATGGTTGTAACCGGGCATTTCTGCCGCACGTCCGCGGTGTGAAAAGTTCCGGGAGATGCGCTTGAATTGGGTCTTTCCGGCCCCATCTGCCGTTTCGATACGCGCTCACGCACCAAGTTGTCTGTCGCAATTTTGCAACGCACAAATTGCGACAGCTTTTGACGCGTTGCCGCCACCACTAGCTTTAACCTTTTAACGACTGTCAGCGACATGGAAAACACGCAAGAGAACCCGACGAGCCAGAATCCCACGCCCGCCGACGAAACCGCGCGCCAGGCCGCCGAGGCTGCAGCACCCCAGCAGGACGCGGCTGCAAATGCTGCGCCTGAAGCGCCGGCAACCGGCGCGGAAGCCGCATTGGCCGAAGCAGAGGCGAAGCTCGCCGAGCTGCAGGAAAGCTTCCTGCGGGCGAAGGCGGAGACTGAGAACGTGCGCCGCCGCGCCCAGGAAGATGTCGCCAAGGCCCACAAGTTCGCGATCGAAAGCTTCGCTGAGCATTTGCTGCCGGTGGTCGACAGCCTCGAAGCGGCTGTTGCACACTCGTCCGACGACCTGCAAAAGGTCCGCGAAGGCGTCGAACTTACGCTGCGCCAGCTCTCCGGCGCGCTGGAGAAGGGCCGCGTCGTTGCCCTGAACCCGGTTGGCGAGAAGTTCGACCCGCACCGTCATCAGGCTATTTCGATGGTGCCGGCCGATCAGGAACCGAACACCGTCGTTGCTGTGCTGCAAAAGGGCTTCGTGATCGCCGACCGCGTGCTGCGTCCGGCCCTAGTGACTGTCGCGGCGCCGAAGTAAGCAAGCATCTGAGGCCGCCGCACGAGCTGCCTCAGACGCCGCATCAGGGACCTGGTTATCAGCCGGTCCGCCCGACAGGCACCGTGATGGCCAACATTCCCGTTGACGCCACTGCGTTCATGCTTCACGGCGTGCCCACATGGTTCTTCTTTTACCGAGGCAACCGGCTGGCACGGCCTGGGGCAGTTCGAGGCGGCGGTCGCGGTCGCGCGGGACAAGATCTGTGCGGGCAATGTGGTCGGCAGTACGGCAAATGGTGAAAAAAGCGGCAAAAGCTCGACCGATTGAAAAAAATTAAAGACCGCATCGTAAAAGAGGTCTTGAAAACGATGCGGACGCACTTATGTTGAGTGCAGGTAGGAATTCAGAGCGGATCGCCGTACCGCCAGATGGGCAAAAACGGCGATTCCCGCAGCGATCAAAGTCAGGAGATTAGTAAAAATGGGCAAAATCATCGGTATCGACCTCGGCACGACCAACTCGTGCGTGGCGATCATGGAAGGCAATTCGGTCAAGGTGATCGAGAACTCGGAAGGCGCGCGCACCACGCCGTCGATCATCGCTTACATGGAAGACGGCGAGATTCTCGTCGGCGCGCCTGCGAAGCGTCAGTCGGTCACGAACCCGAAGAACACGCTGTACGCGGTCAAGCGCCTGATTGGCCGCCGCTTCGAAGAAAAGGAAGTGCAGAAAGACATCGCTCTGATGCCGTACAAGATCATGAAAGCCGATAACGGCGACGCATGGATCGAAGTGCGCGACCAGAAGCTCGCACCGCCGCAAATCTCCGCGGAAACGCTGCGCAAGATGAAGAAGACCGCTGAAGATTACCTCGGCGAGCCGGTCACCGAAGCCGTGATTACGGTTCCCGCGTACTTCAACGACAGCCAGCGTCAGGCTACCAAAGACGCAGGCCGCATTGCCGGTCTGGAAGTGAAGCGGATCATCAACGAACCGACCGCAGCCGCTCTGGCATTCGGTCTGGACAAGGCTGAAAAGGGCGACCGCAAGATCGCGGTGTATGACCTGGGCGGCGGTACGTTCGACGTATCGATCATCGAAATCGCTGACGTTGACGGCGAAATGCAGTTCGAAGTGCTGTCCACGAACGGCGACACGTTCCTCGGCGGTGAAGACTTCGATCAACGCATCATCGATTACATCATCGGCGAGTTCAAGAAGGAACAGGGCGTCGACCTGTCGAAAGACGTGCTCGCGCTGCAACGCCTGAAGGAATCGGCTGAAAAGGCGAAGATCGAACTGTCGTCAAGCCAGCAGACCGAAATCAACCTGCCGTACATCACGGCCGACGCGTCGGGTCCGAAGCACTTGAACCTGAAAATTACGCGCGCCAAGCTCGAAGCACTGGTTGAAGAACTGATCGAACGCACCATCGAACCGTGCCGCACGGCGATCAAGGACGCAGGCGTGAAGGTTGGCGAGATCGACGACGTGATTCTGGTCGGCGGCATGACGCGTATGCCCAAGGTGCAGGACAAGGTCAAGGAGTTCTTCGGCAAGGAACCGCGCCGTGACGTGAACCCGGACGAAGCCGTGGCCGTTGGCGCCGCGATTCAAGGCCAGGTTCTGTCGGGCGACCGCACGGACGTTCTGCTGCTCGACGTGACCCCGCTGTCGCTCGGCATCGAAACGCTCGGCGGCGTGATGACGAAGATGATCAACAAGAACACCACGATCCCGACCAAGCACGCACAGGTCTACTCGACGGCTGACGACAATCAGGGCGCCGTGACGATCAAGGTGTTCCAGGGCGAACGCGAAATGGCAGCGGGCAACAAGCTGCTGGGCGAGTTCAACCTTGAAGGCATTCCGCCGGCACCGCGCGGCACGCCGCAGATCGAAGTGAGCTTCGACATCGACGCGAACGGCATTCTGCACGTCGGCGCGAAAGACAAGGCGACCGGCAAGGAAAACCGCATCACGATCAAGGCGAACTCGGGTCTGTCCGAAGCCGAAATCGAGAAGATGGTGAAGGACGCCGAAGCGAACGCGGAAGAAGATCACAAGCTGCGTGAGTTGGCCGATGCCCGTAACCAGGGCGATGCGCTGGTCCACAGCACGAAGAAGGCGCTCACCGAATACGGCGACAAGCTGGACGCCGCGGAGAAGGAAGCGATCGAAACCGCGCTGAAGGACCTCGAAGAAACGCTGAAGAGCGGTTCGAGCGACAAGGCCGCGATCGAAGCCAAGATCGAAGTGGTGGCCACCGCCTCGCAGAAGATGGGCGAGAAGATGTACGCCGACATGCAGGCTGCGCAAGGTGCCGAAGCTGCGGCAGCGGGCGCGGCAGGTGCGGGTGCATCGGCGGGTGGCGCGAGCCATCAGCAGCAGGACGATGTGGTCGACGCCGAGTTCAAGGAAGTGAAGAAAGACTAAAGCCGGGTCGCAATCTGACCGTAAAGCCGCACACAGCGATGTGTGCGGCCTGGCTGCAAAACGGTTTGCTCCCGTCCGGGTGCATGAACCTGCAAAGCGGTTATCGCGCCTGGTGAGCCTTTTTGGGCTCTCCGGGCACATTTGTTTTATGGAGGGCGTTGTTTTGAGTCGCGTGAAAGCGGCGGGAAACGGCGGCCGGACGAGTCGCAAGACTCCAGCATTCAAGAGGAGCCACCGCGTCGCATTGCGCGAGTGGCGTTGAACCGATATGGCGAAACGGGATTACTACGAGGTTCTGGGCGTCGCAAAGAACGCGAGCGACGACGAAATCAAGAAGGCTTATCGCAAGCTTGCGATGAAGCACCACCCCGACCGCAATCCCGGCAACAAGGATGCGGAAGAGCATTTCAAAGAGGTGAAGGAAGCCTATGAAATGCTGTCGGACTCGCAAAAGCGTGCCGCGTACGATCAGTACGGCCACGCGGGCGTCGACCCGAACATGGGCGGAGCCGGTGCGCAAGGCTTCGGCGGTTTTGCCGATGCATTCGGCGATATTTTCGGCGACATCTTCGGCCAGGCGGCCGGCGGTGCCGCACGCGGCGGTGGCGGCCGTGCCGGTCCGCAGGTGTATCGCGGCGCCGATCTGCGCTACAGCATGGAAATCACGCTGGAACAGGCCGCACACGGCTACGACACGCAGATTCGCGTGCCGAGCTGGGTGTCGTGCGAAATCTGTCACGGCTCGGGCGCGAAGCCCGGCACCAAGCCGGAGACCTGCCCGACCTGTAGCGGCTCGGGTTCGGTGCGGATGTCGCAGGGCTTTTTCAGCATCCAGCAAACCTGCCCGAAGTGCCACGGCACCGGCACCTATATCCCTGAACCGTGCGGCCACTGCCACGGCGCGGGCAAGGTGAAGGAAACCAAGACGCTGGAAGTGAAGATCCCGGCAGGTATCGACGACGGCATGCGCATCCGCTCGGCCGGCAACGGTGAGCCGGGTATCAACGGCGGTCCGTCGGGCGATCTGTACGTCGAGATTCACATCAAGCAGCACTCGGTATTCGAGCGCGACGGCGACGACCTGCATTGCCAGATGCCGATTCCGTTTACCACGGCGGCGCTCGGCGGCGAAATCGAAGTGCCGACCCTCGCGGGCCGCGCGAGCTTCACGGTGCCGGAAGGCACGCAGTCGGGCAAGACGTTCCGTCTGCGTGGCAAGGGGATCAAGGGGCTGCGTTCGAGCATTGCCGGCGATCTTTACGTGCACGTGCAAGTCGAAACGCCGGTCAAGCTCACGGAGCCGCAGCGCGAGTTGCTTCAGCAATTCGAGAAGGCACTCGTGGAAGGCGGCGCACGGCATAGCCCGCAGAGCAAGAGCTGGTTCGATCGGGTGAAGAGCTTCTTCGATTAATAGCGGTTTGATGTGGCGGTAAGCATGACGGCAGATGAGCGCGATGCAGTGTTCGCGTTGCTCGACGATTGCGACGCGACGGCGGCGCGCCGTTCGAGTCGTCTGTACACGGGTTTTGTGCATGAGCGGGTTTGCGCGGACGCCGCGCAACTCGAAGTCGTGTGCGAGACCGTGGCCGCGGATACACGGCGTGGTTTGCATGCCGTCGTGCTCGCCGACTATGAGTTTGGCCGGCACCTTCTGGACGGCGGCCTTTCTCACCAGGCATTGAAAGAAACGCAGCGTGGCGATGCCACGCTGCGTTTTTTATTGTTCGAACGTTGCGAGAAGCTGTCGCGCGACGAGGTCGACGCGTGGCTCATGGCGCGCGACGGCGGGATGGCTGAGGCGTCGGTAGCGGGTACCGCAAACGTGCGCGCGAGCGTCGATCCAAAGCAATTTAACGAAGCGATCGATGCGATCCATGCCGCCCTGCGCGCGGGCGATTCTTATCAGGTCAACTACACGTACCGGCTTGGTTTCGACGTGTTCGGCTCGCCGACCGCGCTTTATCGGCGACTGCGAGTGCGTCAGCCGGTTCCGTACGGTGCGTTGATTGCGTTGCCGGGCGACGAGTGGGTGCTGTCATGCTCGCCGGAGTTGTTCATCGAGAAGGAAGGCGCGCTATTGCGGGCCCGTCCGATGAAAGGCACGGCGCCGCGCTCGGAAGATCCTGCCACGGATCGCGGCGCCGCCGATTTCCTCGCGAATGACCCGAAGAATCGCGCCGAAAACGTGATGATCGTCGACCTGCTGCGCAACGACCTGTCGCGCGTGGCGCAGACAGGCTCGGTCAGTGTGCCGGCGCTGTTTTCGGTCGAGCCGTATGCGTCGGTCTGGCAGATGACGTCGACGGTGCATGCGACGTTGCGCGTCGGCACGTCTTTCGCCACGATCATGCGTGCGCTGTTTCCATGCGGCTCGATCACCGGTGCGCCGAAGCATCGCACGATGCAATTGATCGAGGAATTGGAAAGTACGCCGCGGGGTCTTTACACAGGCGCGATCGGTTGGCTCGATGCCACCATAAGCGAAGACGCCTGCGGCAACTTCTGCCTATCTGTCGCGATCCGCACGTTGACCTTAACCCCGACCGCACAACCAGGCGAACTGCAAGGCAAGATGGGGGTCGGCGCAGGCATCGTGCTCGACAGCCTCGCCGCCGACGAATATGCAGAGTGCCAATTGAAGGCCAGCTTTCTGACCGGCGCCGAGCCGGGTTTCGAGCTCTTCGAAACGATGTATGCGATGCGGGAAGAGGGCGTGCGGAATCTGTCGCGTCATCTCGCACGACTCTCCGCGAGCGCCGCGACGCTGGGTTTCAAACTCGACGACGAAAACGAAATTCGCGCGCAAATCGCAGAAAGATGTGCGGCGTTGCCAACGCAAATCCCGCACCGCATGCGCCTCGCGTTGAGCAAAAACGGCGCGGCACAAATAACGGCGGCAGTGCTGACGCCGCTGGCCGACTCGACGGTCGGCGTGCTGCTTGGGCCGGATCACGATTTCCCCACGACGGACGCCAACGATCCGCTGTTGCGCCACAAAACTACGCGCCGCGCCGAATACGATCGCGGTTGGCGCGAAGCCGAAGCGAAAGGCGCATTCGACACGCTGTTCTTCAACGAGCGCGGCGAGTTGACCGAAGGCGGCCGGTCGAACGTGTTTGTGAAGCTGGCGGGACGGTGGTGGACGCCGCCATTAGAGTCGGGCGTGCTGCCCGGGATCATGCGAGGTGTGTTGCTGGAGGATACCGGCCTTCGCGCTGCTGAACGCGTGCTGACTCGAGTCGATGTGCAGAATGCCGAAGCACTTCTGGTGTGCAACGCACTGCGAGGCGCGGTAAAGGCGCGAGTGCTGGGCTAAGGTGGGAGGGGCGAGGCTTGAGGTAGCCGTGCTACCGGCTTTGGGTGACGCATGCCGCCACAGCGGCTCAACTGTGGCGAGCGTGCAGCAAGCGGGCCATCCATCCGGACAAGCGGGCGTGCCAAGTGGATTCCCGCAAGTCATGCGGTGCGGTGGCGTGATTGCGGATTTCCGCTACATCGATCAGGCAAAAGGGGCTCATGGTCATCTCTCTTCGGCTTGCGGCAGCGCCGCGTTAACAAGGTAGACGAAGATAGACGATCAGGTTTTCAGGCGATATCGGACGGGTCCCAAATAGGACAAAACAGGACCAAACGGGACAACACATCAATCGGGCGCAATTACGCCCGATTGATGTAATCCGCTAACAGACCGCGTAATTAGAACGTATGCTCCGGCCCCGGGAACGAGCCGTCCTTCACAGCACGCACATACGCTTCCACGGCAGCCTGAATGTTCGGCTGCCCCTGCATGAAATCTTTCACAAAGCGCGGCCGCTTGCCTGGGAAAATTCCCAGCATGTCGTGTAGCACCAGCACCTGACCCGAGCAATCCAGACCCGCGCCGATGCCGATAGTCGGAATCCGCAATTGCTTCGTGACTTCACTGCCGAGCAGCGTGGGAATCGCTTCTATCACGATCAGTTGGGCGCCTGCATTCTGCACGGCGAGCGCGTCGCGCAGCACCTGGCTCGCGCCGGCATCGGTCTTGCCCTGCACCTTGAAACCACCGAACGCATGCACCGATTGCGGCGTCAGGCCGACGTGCGCGCACACCGGAATCGACCGTTCGACCAGAAAGCGCACCGTGTCCGCGAGCCACTCACCGCCTTCGAGTTTCACCATTTGCGCGCCGGCACGCATGAGTTCCACGGAGCTTCTGAAGGCGTCTTCCGGCGTGCCGTACGTGCCGAACGGCAGGTCGGCGACCACCAGCGCCGAGGGCCGCGCTCGCGCGACGCTCGCCGTGTGATACGCGATGTCGGTAAGCGTGACTGGCAGCGTGGTTGCCTGGCCTTGCAGCACATTGCCGAGCGAGTCGCCGATCAACAGCACGTCGACGCCCGAGCGATCCAGCAGCGCGGCGAAGCTCGCGTCGTAACAGGTCAGCATGGCGATCTTTTCGCCAGCGTCGCGCATCGCCTGCAGTTTCGGGACGGTGATGGCGTTCCGGCTCGCTTCCTGCAAATAGGTCATGGGGAAATCCGTTGGAAAGAAGAGCGGCGCGTCGCTTAAAGCGACGTGCCTTTGACAAAGAATTCCTTGCGGCCGCGCATGGTTTCGATGCGTTCGGCGAGTAGCGCAAGGTCCGCGTCCGAGTCGAGCGGATTCAGATGTTCAGCGTTGACCGTCAGCACGGGTGCGCTGTCGTAGTGATAGAAAAACTCGTTGTAGGCGTCGCAGAGCGCGTGCAGATACGCATCGGAAATCTGCAGTTCCATTGGCACCGCGCGTTTCTGGATACGCGCGAACAGCACTTCGGGACTGGCTTGCAGGTAGACCACGAAATCCGGCGCAGGTGCGCTCACGTCGATTCGCGCGGCGAGGGCGCGATAAAGCTGCCACTCGTCTTCCTGCAGTGTCAGACGCGCGAAGATGTCGTTCTTCTGCGTCATGAAATCGGCAATCAGCGGCGTGCCCGCCACGTGCGCGGCCGCCACGTTCTGGGCCTGCTGCGCGCGCTGCAAGGCGAAGTGCAATTGCGTGGGCAGCGCATAACGCGTGGTGTCGCGATAAAAGCGTTCGAGAAAGGGATTGTCCTGCGGCCGCTCGAACAGTTCCTGCATCGACCAGCGCTGGGCGAGCCGCCGCGCGAGTGAAGTCTTGCCGACGCCGATCGGCCCTTCGATCGCGAGATAGCCGAAGGGCGGCCGCAGTTGCGGCGCGGTGACGGTGAGTGGCGGCGAATTCATTCGCAACGGCCCTTGTCCCTGGCAGGGGCGTCGGCGGTCAATGCATTGAGCATCGGACACTGGCACGGCCCCTTCACCTTTTCGATGCGTTGATCGTGCACGCCACCAAGCAGCGCCTCCGCACGGCCGTGTTGCGGGATGATCAGCGTTGGGTCGATCTCGACGAGCGGCACCAGTGCAAAGGCGCGTTCGATCAAACGCGGATGTGGCACGATCAGATCGGCTTCGTCGATCGATTGATCGCCGTATAGCAGGATGTCCAGATCGAGCGTGCGCGGGGCGTTGCGAAACGGCCGTTCACGGCCGAACTGATGCTCGATTTTGTGGCATAGCGCTAGCAGATGCCGCACGGGGAGCGTCGTTTCGACCTTCACGACACAGTTGAAATAGTCGTCACCGCCCGCGTCGATCGGGGCAGTGCGATACAGGCTCGACTTCGCGAGCACGGAGATGGTGTGCTGTTGTGCCAGGCACACCACCGCGTCTTTCAGGGTCTGGCGCGCGTCCCCGAGATTCGCGCCGAGGCCGAGATAGGCAACCGTCATGGCATAACTTCCTGCAACTATCGTTCGACGGCAACCGTCAACGCTGTGTCAGTCTTCGTGCGGGCCGTCATGGCCCGCGTCGTTGGCTGTGCGTTCGGCTTGCGTGCCGCCCTCCATTCCGTCGCCCGGTTTGCGGCTCCTTGCGCCACTGCTGCGCCGCCGTCGTTTTCTGGGGCTTCGGTCCTTCCCGCCTTGCGTGAGCAAAGTCTCCCGCGCAGCGACGTCTCCTTCGATGAACTCCGTCCACCACGCACCGACCGACTCATCGAGTTCGCCCGATTCGCAGCGCAACAGGAGGAAATCATACCCCGCTCTAAATCTTTGGTGTTCCAGCAGCTTCAGCGCGCTTCTTCCAGAGCGTTTCTCGAGGCGCAGTTGCAGCCCCCAGATCTCGCGCATATCCGACGAAAAGCGCTTGTGGATCGCGAGTTTCTCGGTTTGCATGTCGAGGACTTCGTCCATCGCGCGATGCAGGGCCGGCACCGGATATTCGCCGTTCGCTTCAAATTGTTGCCAGCGTGTCTGCACGTCGTGCCACAGCAGCGTGGCAAACAGGAAACCCGGCGAAACGGGCTTGCCGGCACGCACGCGGGCGTCCGTATTGGTCAGCGCGAGCGTAATGAATTTCTCGCCGATCGGCTGTTCCAGCACCACGTCGAGCAGCGGCAGCAGACCGTGATGCAGGCCTTCCTGGCGCAGACGTTTCAAACAGGCAAGCGCGTGGCCCGACAGCATCAGCTTGAGCATCTCGTCGAACAGACGCGCGGCCGGCACGTTGTTGATCAGATCGGCCATTTTGGCGATCGGCGCGCGGGTCGTGTCTTCGATCTCGAACTCGAGCTTGGCGGCAAAACGCACCACGCGCAGCATGCGCACCGGATCCTCGCGATAACGCGTGGCCGGGTCGCCGATCATGCGTAACAGACGCGCGCGCATGTCGGCCATGCCGTTGTGATAGTCCAGCACGGTTTGCGTGGCCGGATCGTAGTACATCGCATTGATCGTGAAATCGCGGCGCGTGGCGTCTTCGTGCTGCTCGCCCCAGACGTTGTCGCGCAGCACGCGGCCGCTGGCGTCTACCGCATGCGTGCGGCGGTCGAGTTCGTCGCGCTTCAGGCGGCGCGGCGGCGCCGCGTCGGCGGCGGGCGGATCGACCAGTGCGCGGAACGTCGAGGTTTCGATGATTTCCTGGCCGAACTGCACGTGCACAATCTGGAACCGGCGGCCGATGATGCGCGCGCGGCGGAACAGCTTCTGCACCTGTTCGGGCGTGGCGTCGGTCGCGACGTCGAAGTCTTTCGGCTTGATGCCGAGCAGCAGATCGCGCACCGCACCGCCGACGATAAACGCGCGATGCCCCGCTTCCTGCAGACCCTCGGTGACGCGAATCGCGTTCCTCGAGATCAGCGACTGATCGATGCCATGCACGTCGTGCGGAATGATGACCGGCACGTCGGGGTCCCGCACGGTTTTGGCGGCAGGGCGCGCCGGTTTGCGGCGCGCTTTGGTGGCGCTGGACGCGTTGCGTGCCGGCGCCTCGCCGGCTTCGTCTGCTTCGGCTTCGGCGGGCGGGGTGTCGTCAGCGGGCGCCGGGTCCTGGCCGAATAGCTTGCGGATAAGTTTTTTGATCACGAGGGTTGAAAGAGTTCGAGGATGCGCCAGCCTTTGGCCTGCGCATGGGCGCGCAATGTGTCGTCGGGATTGGTCGCGATCGGATCGGTGACCTTTTCGAGCAGCGGGATGTCGTTGTGCGAGTCGCTATAGAAATAGCTGTGCTCGAAGTCGCTCCAGGTTTTGCCGAGGGATGCGAGCCACGCCTCGGTACGGACGATCTTGCCTTCCTTGTAGCTCGGCGTGCCGGTGGGGCGGCCGGTGTACGGCGAATGCGGCTGGCCGTCGACGGTTTCCGCTTCGCAGGCAATCAGCGCGTCGACGCCGAACGCTTGCGCGATCGGACGGGTGATGAATTCGTTGGTCGCGGTGACCACGCAGCAGAGATCACCGGCTTCACGATGCTCCCTGACCAGTTCCAGCGCGACCGGAAAGATCGCCGGCTTGATCACTTCATGCATGTACTGCGCGTGAAGGTCGGCAAGCTGCGCGCGCGTGTATTTCGCGAGCGGCGTGAGCATGGCGATCAGATAAGCGTGAATGTCGAGCTTGCCGGCCTTGTAGTCGGCGAAAAAGCGGTCGTTTTCACGAGCGAAGTTTTCAGCGTCGACCATGCCTTGTTTCACCATGAAGCGGCCCCATTCGTGGTCGCTGTCAGTGGGAATGAGGGTGTGGTCGAGGTCGAAGAGTGCGAGGTTAGCCATGGGGGCCTATTTTACTTGAAGCGGCGGCGGGGGACGCGGATGAGGCCGATGAAGGGGGCGCGGCTCGCCGATCGTCGGCGTCGGGCGAGGCCAGCATGGTGCGCAGGAGCGGCAGCGTAACCGCGCGTTTCTGTTCGAGCGAGAAGCGGTCGAGCGCGTCGAGCAAGGCCATCAGGCTCGGCATATCGCGCCGAAAATGCGTGAGCAGGTAGGCGGGGACGTCGTCGGCGAGCATGATGCCGCGCTCGCGCGCCGCGTGTTTCAGCACGGCGGCCTTGCCTTCGTCCGGCAGCGGCGCGAGATGAAACACCAGGCCCCAGCCGAGACGGGTGCGCAGATCTTCGCGCACCGTCATTCCGATCGGTGGCGCATTGCCCGCGGCGACGAGCGCGCTGGTGGGATGCGCGCGCACCTCGTTGAACAGGTTGAACACGGCAATCTGCTGCGCCGCGGACAGACCGTCGCAATCGTCGACCGCATACAGCGCGACGCGCGGGTCGAACGTGAAAGCGGCGAGGCTGCTCTGCGGACCGGCAAAACGTGCATGACCCGGCGGCGCTTCGTGGACCAGCGCCTGCAGCAGATGCGTGCGGCCGCTGCCGGCTTCGCCCCAGACATAGAAGGTGCGATCGGCCACTGGCCCGGCCGCGAGCGCGTTGTCGAGCTCGCGCAGCCGCGTGACCAGCTCGGCGTTGGCGCCGGCGAAGAAATTGTCGAATGTCGATGGCGGCGGGGTGCCGAGATCGAGCGTCAGTTGACGAAGCACAGTAGGTTAATGCCGAAAATGAGGCTTAGGCCGCAAATGGCCCGGATCGCGGGCCCTAAAACGTCCATGAACAGTCAATGAGCAGTCAATGAGCAGTCAGTGACTCAGTTGTTGTAAAGCGTGCTCGTCAGATAGCTTTGACGCAACTCGCGCATGGCTACCGACAGAATGGCGCTGACCGGCAATGCCAGCAACACGCCGAAAAAGCCGAACAGTTGACCGAACGCGAGCAACGCGAAGATTACCGCGAGCGGGTGCAGGCCGATCCGTTCGCCGACGAGGCGCGGCGTGAGATAAAAGCTCTCCACGATCTGGCCGACGCCGTAAATCAGCGCGACCGCGCCGAAGCCGTACCAGTCGCCGAACTGTAGCAGTGCCGCGAGCAGCGCCAGCGCGAGACCGGTTGCAAAACCGATGTACGGGATGAACACAGCGAGGCCCGTGAAAATACCCACCGGCAGCGCGATCTCGAAGCGAGCGATGGTCAACGCAATCGCATAATAGACCGCGAGCACGCCCATCACGAGCAATTGGCCGCGCAGGTATTGCGACAGCATCTGGTCCATGTCGCGCGCGAGTTGCAGCGTCTTGTCGAGCCAGCGGCGCGGCACCGTGATCTGCATGCGAGCGAGCATGCGATTCCAGTCGTACAGCAGATAAAACAGCACGAGCGGCACCATCACGAGGTTGCCGACCACTGTCATCATCACGTTGCCGCTGGTGCGAACGGAGGTCCATACATACAGCGCGACCTGCTGCGCGCTGCCCTCGAGCTGGCCCATCACGAGATCGCGGATGCTGACGAAATCGAGCGAGTCGGCGAGGCCCAGCAGCGCAAGCTTGGGTTGCAGCCAGGCGCTCACGTGGGCGAACAGCACGGGCACCTGCTGCTTCAACTGCGGTCCTTCTTTCTGGATGACGGCCAGCACCAGCAGTACGAGCAGCGTCATCAGCAACGAGAACAGCAGCATCATCAGCAAGGCGGCGAGTCCGCGCGGCACGCGCCGGCGCACCATCCACGCGACGCCCGGTTGCAGAATGTACGCGAGAATGGCGCCCAGCAGGAACGGCGTGAGCACCGGGCTCAGGAGCCAGAGCAGAATGCCGACGCCCAGCGCGATCGCCAGCCAGATAAAGGCGCGGCGCTGCACAGGCGTCAGGATCGAGGAGTTCTGTTGCAAAGTTATTTCCCTGGTGTCGTCGTGACCGGAGGATTCAGGATGATTCAAATTCCAGCCAGCCGGCCGGCAACTCTGTATGGGACCAGAGTAAGCGCTGAAGCGCCAACTCTGGTCGGCATCGGGTAAAATCGCATTTTACCGACCTTCTTGCTCTTCCCCATGAATCAACCGAAATCCGCCTCTGACGCCCAAGGTTTGTCGTATCGCGACGCTGGCGTGGACATCGACGCGGGCGACGCCCTTGTCGACGCGATCAAGCCCTTTGCCAAAAAGACGATGCGCGACGGCGTGCTGGGTGGCATCGGCGGGTTTGGCGCGCTGTTCGAAGTGCCGAAGAAATACAAGGAACCGGTGCTGGTTTCGGGCACCGACGGTGTCGGCACCAAGCTGCGCCTCGCCTTCCAACTGAACAAACATGACACCGTCGGGCAGGATCTGGTGGCGATGAGCGTGAACGACATCCTGGTTCAGGGCGCCGAACCGCTGTTCTTCCTCGATTATTTCGCTTGCGGCAAGCTGGACGTCGCTACGGCGGCGACGGTTGTGAAGGGTATCGCGCATGGTTGCGAACTGTCGGGCTGCGCGCTGATCGGCGGCGAGACGGCTGAAATGCCGGGCATGTATCCGGACGGTGAATACGATCTGGCCGGTTTTGCGGTCGGCGCGGTGGAAAAGAGCAAGATTATCGACGGCAGCACGATCGCCCCGGGCGATGTGGTGCTGGGCCTGGCTTCCAGCGGCATCCATTCGAATGGTTTTTCGCTGGTGCGCAAGATCATCGAGCGCGCGCAGCCGGATCTGAATGCGGATTTTGATGGCCGCTCGCTGGCCGATGCGCTGATGGCGCCTACGCATATTTATGTGAAGCCTTTGCTGGCCTTGATGCAGCAGATCGCTGTGAAGGGTATGGCGCACATCACTGGCGGTGGTTTGGTCGAAAACATTCCGCGCGTTTTGCGCGAAGGTCTGACGGCTGAGCTGGATCACCGTAGCTGGACGATGCCGCCGCTGTTCTCGTGGCTGCAGGAGCACGGCGGCGTGGCGGATGCGGAAATGCACCGCGTGTTCAACTGCGGGATCGGCATGGCAGTGGTGGTTGCCGCTGCGGATGCTGACGCTGCGGTCGCGTCTTTGTCGGCGGCTGGCGAACAGGTCTGGAAAATCGGCGTGATTCGCGAGAGCGCGGCCGGTGAAGCTCAGACGGTAGTCATCTAAACAGTCCCTGCTTGACCAAAGGCTGGTTTGCCTGCGCGGCGTACAGAAAGAACGTCGCGCGGGTAAAACCTCAAATTAACGCTTCAATCAAGCTCACGACCTGCCCGGTAGCATTGGGGTCGCAGCAATCAACAACAACCCGCTCTGTCATGCTGCGCAGCCATGTGAGCTGCCGCTTGCACAATTGCCGGGTAGCAAAGACCCCCTTGTCCCGCATGGTCGAGTAATCGACCACCCCGTCGAGATATTCCCAGACCTGCCGATATCCCACGCAGCGCATGGACGGCATCTCGGGCAACAGATCTCCGCGTGCGCGCAATTTCACCACTTCGTCGATAAAGCCGTCGGCCAGCATGGCGTCGAAGCGCTTTTCGATGCGCGCATGCAGCCAGCTTCGATCGGATGGCTCGAGCGCAATGGGCACAAAGCGCCACGCCAATGCGGCGTCATCCGTTCGAGCGGGCGCGGCTAGCAAAGCGGACATCGCTTGCCCCGTCAGCATGAAAACTTCGAGCGCCCGCTGAATTCGCTGCGAATCGTTCGGCGCCAGACGCGCGGCCGTAACGGGATCGACAGCGGCAAGCCGCGCATGCATTGCGGGCCAGCCGTCGCGTGCGGCGTCGGCATCGAGCGTTGCGCGAACGTCGGCATCGGCGGCGGGCAGGTCGTTTAGCCCTTGAGTGAGTGCCTTGTAGTACAACATCGTCCCGCCGACCAGCAAGGGCAGTCGCCCGCGCGCGCTGATCTCGCCGATCAGGCGCAACGCGTCGCTGCGAAATTCCGCCGCCGAATATGCGTCCGTCGGATCGACGATGTCGATCAGATGATGCGGCGCCACCGCGCGTTCTTCCGCCGTCGGTTTGGCAGTGCCGATATCCATCTCGCGATACACCAGCGCCGAATCGACACTGATGATTTCTACCGGCCGCCGTGCGGCCAGCGCCAGCGCGGCAGCGGTTTTACCGGATGCGGTCGGGCCGAGCAGGCAAGGGATCGGCGTGGGTGTGCGTGAAGTGCTTGAGGTCATAGGCAAGACGGCGCGCGCCGAATCAGCGTAATCAGGCGCACCGTCACTGTCCACGCATGAACAGCCGATCGAGATCGGACAGCGTCAACTGATACCACGTCGGACGCCCGTGGTTGCATTGGTCGGCGCGCTCGGTCGCCTCCATCTGGCGCAGCAGGGCGTTCATTTCGTCGAGCGTCAGACGCCGGTTCGCGCGCACCGCGTGATGGCAGGCGAGCGTGCCGAGCAGTTCGTGCTGACGCTCCGTCAGTACGCGTGAACCGCCGAACGCATGCAGGTCCGAGAGGACCGCACGGGCCAAGGCCTGCAGATCGGCGTCTTTCAGCAGGGCGGGCACAGCGCGGATCGCGAGCGTAGTCGGCGACAGCACCGCGAGGTCGAAGCCGAGTGCGTCCAGCGTGTCGCGCTCTTCTTCGACCGTGCCGATTTCGATCGGATCGGCCTGCATGGTCTGCGGGATCAGCAGCGGCTGCACGGCAATCGTGCGATCGGCCAGCGCGTTTTTAAACTGCTCGTACAGGATGCGCTCGTGCGCGGCGTGCATATCGACAATCACCAGTCCATGCGCGTTCTGTGCAAGCACATAGATGCCGTGAATCTGGCCGAGGGCGAAGCCGAGCGGCTGCTCGTCCGAGGCATTGAACGCAGGCGATGTGTACGGCCCTGAGGCGTTGTACGGGGACTGCGCTTCCGTAGCCGAGTCGCGCGCTTCGAAGAGCGTCGCGCCTTCCGCTGTGCCGGTGTTCGTGTCTCTACGACCGAAGAGGGCGTCGTAGAAGGCCAACGGTTGGGCAACCGGCAGCGTGCCTTGTGTCATGCGCGCCTGGCGCATCCAGGTATTGCCCGGCTGCGAGGATCCGGATCCGCCAGCAAAGCCGCCGCCCGGGCCGCCTACGCCTGCACTGGTGCCAAAGCCACCGCCGCTTCCAGCGCCCGCGCCGCCGAGCGGTGTAGCGCCGAACGAAGCCGGACCACCCGGAGACGCTTCCAGATGCGCCGCGTGCCCACCGGCGGTCGTTTCCGGCGACGCGCCTGCGTGCCGCGCCAACGCACGCTGCACCGCGTGGAATACGAACTGGTGAATCGAGCGTGAATCGCGAAACCGCACTTCGATTTTCGACGGATGCACGTTCACATCGACCGCTTCTGGCGGCAGATCGAGAAACAGCACGTAGGACGGATAGCGGTCGCCGTGCAGCACGTCTTCGTAGGCGGCGCGCACGGCGTGCGTGAGCAGCTTGTCGCGCACGAACCGGCCATTGACGAAGAAATACTGCTGATCGGCGCGTCCGCGGCTCGCGGTCGGCAGGCCGGCGCAGCCGTAGACGGCGAGCGGTCCAGCGGATTCGTCGAGCGGCAAATGAGCCGTCGCAAAGGTTTCGCCGAGGATCTTGGCGACCCGCACGGGCGGTTCGCTGGCGTTCCAGTGTTCGACCGCCTTACCGTTATGCAGGACCGAAATCGCCACATCCGGCCGCGCGAGCGCAGCGCGACGAATCTGTTCGAGGCAATGGCCAAGTTCGGTCTGCTCGCTTTTCAGGAATTTGCGGCGCGCGGGCGTGTTGAAGTACAGCTCGCGGACTTCGATCGTGGTGCCTTGGGTGCCCGCGGCGGGGCTCAGCACTCCCGTTTGCGCGTCGACGCGCACGGCGTGCGGCGCGTCCGCCGTGCGGCTCGTAATGGCCATCTGCGCGACGGATGCAATCGACGCCAGCGCCTCACCGCGAAACCCCAGCGTGGCAACCGCTTCCAGTTCGGCGAGCGAGCGGATCTTGCTGGTCGCGTGACGCATCAGCGCGAGCGCGAGTTCGTTTTCGGGGATGCCGCAGCCGTCGTCGGTGATCGAGATGCGTTTGACGCCGCCTTCGTCGAGCAGGATGCGCAGCGTCTGCGCGCCGGCGTCGAGCGCATTTTCCAGTAATTCCTTGACCACCGAGGCCGGCCGCTCGACCACTTCGCCGGCGGCAATCTGGCTGATCAACTGATCGGGCAAGGGCTGGATCGCCCGCAACGGGCGTGGGACGGGCGCGGCGGCGGAAACTGCGGCCGCGTCGGCGGTGCCGGCAGGCGTTTCGGAGAATTCTGACATGGCGAAATTATAGCGATTCGGCGCGAACAGGCTGGATGGGGGCCGAAGGTAGGAATCGGCGCGGTCGTGCGGCCGGTGATCGCAGAACTGCAGAATCGCCGCACGGCGTCGAAATTGTCCGCGCAAGCCAGATTTTTAATCGCAGCCGGGCACTTTCGGTATCATGACGCGGTCAATTTCCAGCGGCGAGCATGCGCTCGTTGCTCATCGCCCGCAAGGCTGCTGACGCGGCCGCTTCCGCCACGCTCACATTCGCTCAATAAAGGACGCTTTTTGGACACGCTGCTACAGTTCGCCAACCTTGTCTTGCACATCGACAAGTTTCTGGGAGTCTTTATTCACGAGTACGGCGCCTGGGTCTACGCGGTGCTGTTTCTGATCGTGTTCTGCGAAACCGGGCTGGTCGTCCTGCCGTTTCTGCCGGGCGATTCACTGCTGTTCATCGGCGGTGCTTTTTGTGCGACCGGCGAAATGAATCTCGGTTTGCTGATCGTGCTGCTGCTCGTCGCTGCGATCACCGGCAACACGGTTAACTACATGGTCGGGCGGTCCATCGGGCCGCGGGTGTTCAATTCGCGCATCCCTTTCCTTGAGCGCTTCCTCGACCGCAGCGCGCTGCAGAAGACTCATAACTTCTACGAGAAGCATGGCGGCAAGACCATCGTGCTGGCGCGTTTCATTCCGGTGGTGCGGACTTTCGCCCCATTCGTGGCGGGCGCGTCGGAGATGACGGTTAGCCGGTTCCAGCTTTTCAATGTCCTGGGTGCGCTGCTCTGGGTGTTGCTGCTGGTGTTCCTCGGTTACTTCTTCGGCAACATTCCGTTCATCCGGCAGTATTTGAACCTGATCGTGCTGGTGGGTATCGGCGCGGCCGTGGTGCCGGTTGTGCTCGGCGCGCTGTGGAAAGTGACGCGCAAGAAGAGCGACGCGGCCAAGTCGGGTAGCCGCTAACGCTTCACGTAGTACGAAGCTGAACGAACAAACGGCGTCACGAATCTCGCGACGCCGTTTTCGTTTTGCGGTCGGGCTTCTGGTCAGTTGAAGCGCTGAGGCAGCGAACAACGCTTCACCTTAGCGGACGTCAGCCTCGATCCAGAGACCTGAGCCCCGATAGTGCTCAACTGACGATACGCGGCGCAAGCGGTGTTTCCGGTGTCGGATAGCCTGCGTCCTTGAAGGTCTGGATGATCGCGCGGTTGGTGTCGAAGTAGACCTGCCAGTAATGGTCGGTATGCGTGTAGGGCCGTACGCACAGCAACGGTCCTTCCGGCGTGAAGCTCAGTACTTCGATATCCGGTGCGGGACTCTCGGCCACGTTGGGGATTTGCGTAACGGCCGCCTTCAACCGGACCATCGCATCCGTAGGATCGACGCCGTTCGCAATCTTCGCGGTCAGCTCGACGCGCCGCACCGGCAATGCGCTGTAGTTCGAGATTGTGTCCGAAAAGATCTTGTTGTTACCCACGATGGTTACCACATTGTCGGGCGTCACGATGGTCGTGCCGAACAGGCCTAGTTCCGAGACCGTGCCCGTGACGCCGCCCGCCATGACGAAATCCCCCACCTTGAACGGCCGCAGCACCTGCATGAAGATGCCTGCCGCGAAGTGAGCGAGCAAGCCGCCCCACGCCGTGCCGATTGCAAGACCGAGGCCAGCGAGCAACGCGGCGAACGAGGTAGTCTGGACGCCGAACACCTGCAGGATCGCAAGGATCAGCAGCAGGTTCAGCAGTGCGCCGAGAATCGAACCGAGGTAATGAGCGAGTGTTGGATCGACGTGGCCGTTTTTCGACAGCAGTTTGCGAAGCAAGCCGGTGATGAGGCCGATGACCCACCGGCCGACGATCCACAAGACGATTGCGCCGAGTACCTTGGTGCCGAGGTCGATGCCTCGGGTCATGATGAACACGCGTACGGTTTCGAGATCCAAGATGTTCCTCGCTGGATGAGTTGCCTTCGACTGATTGAACGGCGGTAGTGCAATACAGCGGCAAATGCCCGGCGACGGGCGCAAACGGCAAATCTCGATCTTCGAAAGTTATACGCGACGGCGCGTGCAACCGCAAGGTCCGTTCCTGTTGATGATGCGGATTGCGTAAGGGAAGAAAACGGGCCGTGTGGGACTACATCGGCGGTTGAGATTCGGAGTACGGGGACGTGCGAATGACCAGCGTGTTGTGGTTGGTTTTGGCGGCGCGCGCGCGACGTGCCACGTAGCGCGACGCCAATGCGGCAATGGCAGCAAGCACATACGCGCTGGCGCGTTCGAAGAACGCGGCCGGCGTGCTGAGTTTGCCATAGCGGCTCTGCGCATCGGCGAACACGAGAAAGGTTAGCGCGGCATCGAGCAGCAAGGCGGCCGAAATCATTGCGACGAAAATGTGCGCACCATTGAGCGCGGCGCCGGGTACGAACCGGTTGCACAGATGACATGCGCTCAGCACGATAGCCAGCAAAACAAGGTTCGAGACGAGGTCGAACAGAAAATTGGTCATGTTGACAGAATGAAAGCGCAGGGATCTGCGGCGTTGCCAAAGCGTCTGCTCACGCAGCGTTGCAGCGTGATTCGCAGAATCGGCGGCGATCATTGCACGTCTTCACGTCTCAATAAATATCAATGTTCGGAGTCCGTTGTATCTGTTTCGTATCGAAGAGGCGTGATGTAAGAGGGGGCCCGTGGGTGCGTGGGGTTTTGTGATTGGCGCTGTGAGAATGCTTCGCACGCGTGTAAAGAGTGCGGCGATATCGTTCCGATTTCGTCGCTTTCGCTCGTCACTCAAACGGTGTTTCTCGCGACGCCATTCGGTTGGGGCGATACGGACGAATGGTGACGGCGTGATTCGCCGAGACCGCGCGCGGATTCGAGCCGCAAAAAGAAAAGGGCTTGCACGCTGACGCGTGCAGGCCCTTGAATCTTTTGGTAGGCCGTACGGGATTCGAACCTGTGACCAACGGATTAAAAGTCCGCTGCTCTACCAGCTGAGCTAACGACCCAAAAGAGAAGCGAGATTATAGCGATAGGACCTATGGCCTGTCAACCCATGGTGGTGAGTCGAGCTTTCCGCACTTCAGATAGTGAAAAGCCCGAGGTATCGCTACCCCGGGCTTTCCGGCGAGAGGCGCGCGTGGCCGTTAATTTGGAGACTGCGCAGCCACTGCGCGTTACATCAACTGCCAAACCCTGTACGACTACTTGATCTGCGACAGCTTGCTCTGAGCCGACTGCGCGACGTCCGAGCCGCCGTACTGCGCGACGATCTGCTCCAGCGTCTTCTTGGCCGCAGCCTTCTGACCTTGCTCAAGCTGATTGTTCGCAATCGCGAGCAGCGCTTCCGGCGCACGCGGATGCTGCGGATACTTAGCCACCACACCTTGCCAGGTCGCCGTTGAGCCCTTGTAGTCGCGCAGCGCATACAGCGCGTTGCCGAGCCAGTACTGCGCGGTCGGCTGGTAAGGACTGTTCGGAAACTTGGAGATGAAGCTGCGGAACGAGGCCGCCGCATTCTTGAAGTCGCCGTTGCGGAACAACTGTGACGCCGCATTGAACGAATCGGTTTCGCCCGGCTGCACCTCACCCTGGACGCCATCCACCGTCTGTTGCTGCGGCTCGAATTTCTTCAGGCGCGTGTCCAGATCGGTGTAGTAGTCCTTCTGCTGTTTTTGCAGCGTGGTGAGTTGGTTGCCCATATCCTCGTTCTGCCCACGCAACGTTGCGACCTGCTGATTCAACTGGTCGAGGCGGTTGGACTGATCGAGGATCGTGCGCTGTGCGGCCGACAATTGGCTCGACAGGCTATCGGTCTTCGAACGCAGATCGAGAATGGCCTGACGGGCCTGATCGTCGTCAAAGATGCCCGCATGCGCAGGCATAGCCGCGAAGGCCGTGCCCGCGACGCAGGCCGCTGCGGCAAACCGCAGCCAGGAGAAACGATGCGTCATTCGGCTCATCACCTGTTACTTACTGTTGGTACACGAGGTCGGCGCGGCGGTTTTGTGCCCACGACGATTCGTCATGACCGGTAGCTTGCGGCTTTTCCTTGCCGAGGCTCACGGCTTCCATTTGCGAGTCCGTCACGCCCATCAGCGACAGCGAACGGCGCACAGCTTCAGCACGCTTCTGACCAAGCGCCAGGTTGTACTCGCTGGTACCGCGTTCGTCGGTGTTGCCCTGGATCAGGACGTGACGTTGCGGATGGCTCTTCAGGTATTGCGCGTGTTGTTGCAGCAGCGATTGATAGTCGTCCTTGACCGAGTAGCTGTCGAAGTCGAAGTAGATGCTGCGCTTGGCAAGCGGGCTGTTCGGATCGTTCAGCGGATCGACGTTGACCTGAGCGACATCGGTCGGATTCGGTTGCGTCGAAACTGCACCACCCTTGTTAGCGTTTTCGTCGAGCTTGACGCCCGAGTGACATGCGGCCAACGCACCGACCATCAATACGGCAAATGCGAAACGAAGTTTTGACATCATTTTGTTACTCTCCTTGTGTTGTTGCATGAACGTTACTGCATAAACGGGCCCCAGGATGGCTCGCGTACGCTGCCACCCTGAACGGAAAGGACCTGCCGAGTGCGACCGTCGGTCGATACTGCGGCCAACACGCCACGGCCGTTCACCTCTGTGGCGTAAAGAATGTACTGACCGTTCGCCGCGAAGCTCGGCGATTCGTCATGTGTGGTGTCCGTCAGGCCCGTTGCCGTGTTGCCTTGCAGGTCCTGGATATACAGCCTGAAGCCGCCGCCGACGCGCGAAATATAGGCGAGCTGCTTGCCGTCCGGGCTGACGCGCGGGCTGGTGTTGTAGCTGCCCGTGAAGGTCACGCGTTGCGCGGCGCCGGCGTTCTCGCCCTGGGCCGACATCTTGTAGATCTGCGGTTGGCCGCCACGGTCGCTGGTGAAATAGATCGACTGGCCGTCAGGAGAGAAGCACGGTTCAGTGTCGATCGAACTGCCTTGCGTCAGGCGCCGCAGGCCGCTACCGTCCGCATTGACGGCGAAAATCTGCGTGTTGCCGGTGCGCGAAAGCGCGACGGCCAGCGTGCGGCCGTCCGGCGACCATGCCGGCGCACTGTTGTTACCCTTCTGGTCCGATACGACCACGCGACGGCCCGTAGGCAGGTCGTGGATGTAGACGATCGGCTTCTTCTTTTCGAACGAAACGTAAGCGACCTTGGTGCCGTCAGGCGACCAGGCGGGCGAGATGATCGGCTCGGGGCTCGACAGCGCGATGTGCGCGTCCTGGCCGTCCGAATCGGAGATCTGCAACTGATAACGGCCACCGGTCTTGATGACGTACGACAGGCGCGTGGCGAACACGCCGCGGCCGCCCATCAGCTTCGCGTAGATATAGTCCGCAACCTTGTGTGCGCTCATGCGCAAGCCGCTTTCCGGGCTCACCAGCACGAGGCCGCCCAGGCTTTCGCCCTTGACTGTGTCGTACAGCTTGAAGCGCACTTCGTACTGGCCGTTCGGCAAGCGGTTCACGCTGCCCGACACGAACGCGTTGGCGCCCTTGGCCTTCCAACTGCCGAGGTCGACGGAATCGGTTTCCGCGACGGGCGTGCTGCCCGCGTCGATATTCGTGAATTTGCCGCTGCGTTGCAGATCCTGACGCACGATCGTACTGACCTGCTGCGGCGAGTTCGCTTCATTGGCGAAATTCGCCGTTGCGATCGGAAACTGGGTGGACCCGACGCCTGTCACGAGGACGTTGAGTTGTGCGTGGGCGGCGCCGCCGACGGCGATCAGGCACGATGCTACAAGTGTCCGCAGGCCTAGCTTGGTCATCAAACTCATGCTGAATGGTTTCCCCAAAAACGGTTTTACTAACACTTCACGACAGCAGAGAGACCCGAAAACATCTAATTCGTTCCCGGGCGCGCCGCGCTGGGCGGGGCGCGGCGTCTGCTGTCAACTGACTGTCAAACTGTTGCAATCAACCTGCCGGGCGCAACGTAATCTTGAAGCTGGTCGGCGTCTTCCCGTCGATGTCCTGAGGCATCGGATTGGAACGCTGGACGGCCCGCAGTGCCGCATCGTCCCACGCCGAGTTGCCGCTGCTGCGCGCGATCTGCGCGTCCAGCAGCGTGCCAGTCGGCGAGCAGCGCACGGAGATGACGGTCTCCAGACCTTCCGTTTCGCCACCCCACGAGATATTCGGGCGCACCACACGACGCACCTTGTCCGCGTAACCCGGCGATGTCGCCGTGCCACCCGAGCCGCTACCCGTGCCGCTCTTCGCGAGTCCATTGCCGGTCGAACCCGGGGCGCCTGCCGAACCTTGCATCTGGGCAAGCCGCTCACGACGTTCCGCATCCAGCTTCTTGGCTTGCGCCGCTGCATCGGCCTGCGCCTTGGCCTTCGCCGCTTTCTGCGCATCGGCTTTCTTCTGCGCCTCAGCGTCGGCTTGTTTCTGCTGCTCCTGCTGCTGCTTTTGCTGGTCGGCCAATTGCTGTTGTTTCAGCTTGTCGGCCTGCTGCTGTTGCTGTTGTTGCAACTGTTTCTGCTTGGCCGCGGCCGCTTTTTGCGCAGCCTGATCGGCCGCCAGTTGCTGCTGGCGCTTCGCCTCGGCTTCCTGCTGGGCTTGCAGCTTCTGCTGACGCAGTTGCTCGGCCAGTTGCGCCTGACGGGCCGCTTCCTGTTGCTGGCGTTTCTTTTCCTGTAGCGCGATATCGGCCTGTTCATCCGGCAGCGGCGGGGCAGGGGCGACGGGAACGGGCGGCGGTGGGGGCGGGCGCGGAATCGCCGAGTCCGGCACCTCGGTCCACAGTTCGGCCTCCGCGCCTGCCGGCGTGCTGTTCTGCCATTGAATGCCGTGATACAGGAAGAACCCGAGCAGCGCGTGCATCACCAGGGCGAACACAAAGGCTCGCCAGGTGCCGCGTTCACGCGGCGGCTGAAGCGGGTATTCGGAATTCTGGCGGATCATTGTGATTTGACGAGCAATCCAACGCGCTTGACACCCTGAGCCTTCAACTCGGACATCACGTTCATCACGACTTCATACTTCACGGTCTTGTCGGCGGCGATCACGACAGGCTGGTCAGGGTGCGACTGCGCGCGGTCCGAGATAAAGCCGTGCAGACCAGCCTTGGTCATGTCTTCCTGCTGCTGCGCGCCCGCGTCGTCCTTGTATTTGACGCTCATATTGCCGTCCGCGCGAATATTGACGATCACAGGCGGGGTTTGCTGCTGAGGCGCGGCGCCGCCGACGGTCGGCAGATTGACGATCGACGGGGCGACGAGCGGCGCGGTCACCATGAAGATCACGAGTAGCACGAGCATCACGTCGATGTACGGCACAACATTGATGTCGGCCATCGCGCGGCGCTGACGGGAGCCGCGCATGCTGGAGGAAGAGCCTGCCATCGTGGACTCCTTAATGTGCCTGACGCTGCAAAATGTTCGAGAACTCTTCGATGAAGGTCTCGAAGCGGATCGCCAGACGGTCGATGTCGTGCGCGTAGCGGTTGTAGGCGACCACGGCCGGAATCGCAGCGAACAGGCCGATTGCGGTGGCGGTCAGCGCTTCGGCAATGCCTGGAGCTACGTTCGCAAGCGTAGCCTGTTGCACGTTGGCGAGGCCGCGGAACGCATTCATGATCCCCCACACCGTGCCGAACAGACCGATATACGGGCTGACCGAGCCGACCGACGCGAGAAACGCCAGATTTGCCTCGAGCACGTCCATTTCACGCTGGAACGCGGCGCGCATGGCGCGGCGTGCGCCGTCGAGAATCGCGCCTGAATCGTTCAGGCGCTTTTCCTTGCCCTTGAGGAATTCGCGCATGCCGGACTCGAAAATCCGTTCCAGTGCGCCGATCGTGTGGCGGTTGTTCGCGGCGCTCTGATAGAGCGCCTGCAGGTCGCCGCCCGACCAGAAATCGCGTTCGAAGCGCTCAGTTTGCGCGCGCGCCCGGCGGATCGCAAACCACTTGCGGAAGATGAAAGTCCACGACAACAGCGACAGCAGAAGCAGCAGCGCCATGACGGCCTGCGCCAGCAGGCTCGCATTGAGTACGAGAGAAACGATCGACAGATCTTGTGTAGTGTTCATAAAGGTTCGTTTTAACGTCCCGGAAGGGGGCGTCCGGCTGCAAGGCCGCTCGAAGCTTGCCGTGAGCAAAACGGAAGCATCGGCGATATTGCAAGCCGAACCATGCTTTGTGTTGCTTGATCGATACGAGTTCACTGGCCCCGTAACAACGGGGTTCAGTCGTTGTCCGTTGACATGCCACCGTCGTTCACGCCCGGCCCGCGCCGCAAAGCCGCGAGAACCGGCGGAGGAATCGCGACCGGCCGCAGCGCAACGCGCTCGACGCAGCCGACCCGGATGGAGCCGGTAGCAAGCAGCGTGCCGTCCCGCCACGCTTCCTGCGCAAAATCGACCGACGCGCGGCCAAGACGTTCGATTCGGCTCACCACTTTGACGACATCGTCGAGCCGGGCCGGTGCCCGATAGTCGACTGCGGTGCTGCGCACGACGAAGATTGCGCCCGATTCGCCGGCGAGACGGTTCTGGTCGACGCCGCACGCGCGTAGCCATTCAGTGCGCGCACGTTCGAAAAACTTCAGATAATTCGCGTAAAACACGATGCCGCCGGCGTCGGTATCTTCGTAGTACACGCGGATTGGCCACGTGAAGCCGATTTCCGTGCCGGGCTGGCTGGTCGACATATTCATGCGGCGCATTTTACCGGAACGCACACCCCGAGGTCTGTTTCAAGATGTGCGCCCCGTCTGGCGGGCCTCAGCCGGGATTTCAGCCGCGATGAACGGACAAAGCGGAGAAGGATTGGGCCACCGGCATCAGCTCGATCGTGTTGATGTTGACGTGAGCGGGGCGCGTGGCGATCCAGTAGATCGAGTCGGCGATGTCTTCGGGTGTCAGCGGTTGTACGTTCTCGTACATCTTGGCCGCTTTTTCGTCGTTGCCACGGAAACGCACGTTCGAGAACTCGGTGCCGCCGCACAGGCCCGGCTCGATGTCGGTCACGCGCAGTGCCGTGCCGGCCAGATCGGCCCGCAGATTCAGACTGAACTGGCGCACGAACGCCTTGGTTGCGCCGTACACGTTGCCGCCTGCGTAAGGCCAGCTGCCGGCCGCCGAGCCCAGATTGAAAATGTGCCCGCGGTTGCGCTCCACCATGCCGGGCAGGAGCGCATGCGTGACCTGCACGAGGCCGGTGCAGTTGGTCTCGATCATGGTGTTCCACTCGTCCAGACTCGCTCTTTGCGCCGGCTCGATGCCGAGCGCGAGGCCGGCGTTATTGACGAGCACGTCGAGTGCGGCGAAATCGGCGGGCAACGAAGCCGGCACGGCCTCGACGGCGGCGCGGTCGCGCACGTCGAGTTCATACGGCAGAAGGGCGTCGCCGAGTTCGTCGGCGAGTGCCTGCAGGCGGTCCTTGCGGCGCGCGGTGGCGACGACACGATGGCCGCCCTTGACGAAAGCACGAGCGATAGCGGCGCCAAATCCTGCGGACGCTCCGGTGACGAACACGATCATTGCAGTTCCCTGGTTGGTAGGAGAGAAAGGCCCCAAGCCTACTTCCAATGCGGCGCTGCGGCAAGGATGAACCAGTCGCACGACTGGCTGCGGCAGTGACGCGAAGCGGGTGCCGGGCGCGCTTTCATCAGACGTTTGCGCGCCACTCGCAGCGGCGCCAGGACCGGCTTCGCGAGCGCCCGCCGGCCCGGCAGGAAGCCGGTTGCCTATTCGATCCTCTTCCAATAAACTAACGCGCTCATCCCTGCGTGACTGGCGATAGAACCGATTCGAGCAATCGGGTTCAAGGTGGAGCAACCCACCGTGAAGCGCAGGGAGCCGTTTTGCCGTTCGCCTGGGCAGCCGTGATCCGCGCGCATTGATCTGCGCTGACGGTGGCTGTCCTGCCTCGCGTGTGCGGCGACTCTCCATCCGCCACGTCAGGGCTGGCCCAGCCGCCAGCAGCGCTGCGTACCCTCTACGCAAGATTCGGCGCACGATCCGGTCAACCTGCACACACTCAACGGAATCCGTATGTTTGATAGAGCCCAAAGCACCATCGCCAACGTCGATCCTGAACTCTGGAAGGTCATCGAGCAGGAAAACCGCCGTCAGGAAGAGCACATCGAACTGATCGCGTCGGAAAACTACACGAGCCCGGCCGTGATGGCTGCACAAGGCTCGCAACTCACGAACAAGTACGCCGAAGGGTATCCGGGCAAGCGTTACTACGGCGGTTGCGAGTATGTCGACGTCGCAGAGCAACTGGCGATCGACCGCGTGAAACAACTGTTCGGCGCCGAAGCCGCCAACGTGCAGCCGAACTCCGGCTCGCAGGCGAACCAGGGCGTGTTCTTCGCCATGCTCAAGCCGGGCGACACGATCATGGGCATGAGCCTCGCGCACGGCGGTCACCTGACGCACGGTTCGCCGGTCAACATGTCGGGTAAGTGGTTCAACGTGGTGAGCTACGGCCTGAACGAAGCCGAAGACATCGACTACGACGCTGCTGAGAAGCTGGCTCAGGAACACAAGCCGAAGCTGATCGTGGCCGGCGCGTCGGCGTTTTCGCTGCGCATTGACTTCGAACGGATGTCGAAGATCGCCAAGTCGGTCGGCGCGTATTTCATGGTCGACATGGCGCACTATGCCGGCTTGATCGCCGCGGGCGTCTACCCGAACCCGGTGCCGCACGCCGATTTCGTCACCACCACCACGCACAAGAGCCTGCGCGGCCCGCGCGGTGGCGTGATCCTGATGAAGGCCGAGTTCGAAAAGCAGATCAATTCGGCAATTTTCCCGGGCATTCAAGGTGGTCCGCTGATGCACGTGATCGCCGGCAAGGCCGTCGCGTTCAAGGAAGCCCTGTCGCCGGAGTTCAAGGCGTATCAGCAGCAGGTCGTCGAGAACGCGCGCGTGCTGGCTGAAACGCTGGTCAAGCGCGGACTGCGCATCGTGTCTGGTCGCACTGAAAGCCACGTGATGCTGGTCGACCTGCGCGCGAAGAAGATCACCGGCAAGGCAGCGGAAGCGGCGCTCGGCGCGGCGCACATCACGGTCAACAAGAACGCGATTCCGAACGACCCGGAAAAGCCGTTCGTCACGAGCGGTGTGCGTCTCGGCTCGCCGGCCATGACCACGCGTGGCTTTGGCGTGAAGGAAGCGGAGCAGGTGGGTAACCTGATCGCCGACGTGCTGGACAATCCGGAAGACGCAGCCACGATCGAACGTGTGCGCGCGCAAGTCGCCGAGCTGACCCAGCGCTTCCCGGTTTACCGCTAAGCCGCCATGCACTGCCCCTTCTGCCGTCACGCCGATACGCAAGTTGTGGATTCCCGCGTATCCGAAGACGGCGCGACGATTCGCCGGCGCCGCCGCTGCCCGGCCTGCGACAAACGTTTCACGACGTATGAGCGGGTCGAGCTGGCGTTGCCGTCGGTCGTCAAGAAGGATGGCAGCCGCACGGAATTCGATCGCCGCAAGATCGTCGCAAGCATGCAACTGGCGCTGCGCAAGCGCCCAGTGGCAGCAGACGCGATCGACGCGGCAGTCGCCCGCATCGAGTATCAACTGCTCGGCAGCGGCGAGCGTGAGGTGCGCAGCGAGCGCCTCGGTGAACTCGTGATGAACGAGTTGCGTGCGCTCGATACGATTGCCTATGTTCGTTTCGCTTCTGTTTACCGGCGCTTCGAAGACGTCTCCGAATTCGAAGACGTGATCGAAGAATTTCGCCGCGCCTCTTCTCCTCCCAAGCCGTCCCGCAAGCGCTGATTGCTGTCGCGCCTGAAGTTGCGCGCCAGGTTCTGTTTTCCGCTGCGTAGGTTCGCGCATCTGCATCTCCGCTCCCGTCATGGTTCGTCACGCGTGCATTTTTGCGCGAGATAGCGTCTGAGTGCCACCTGGCCGTTCGGCCGATTGTTGACCCGCTCGTGAATCGCTAGATTGGCTGCATGCTTTGAAACGATCAGGGATGCAGATGAAATGGGATGCAGTCTGTTTGCGGCCGTGCCGCGGCTTTACGCTTGTTGAAACACTGGCTGTTGTTGCGCTGCTGGCGATAATCGCGGTGATGGCGACGCCGTCGTTCGTTGCATGGCACCTGCGGGACGAGGTTGACGCACGTGCGAAAGCGCTTGCCTCAACGCTCGCCTATGCGCGCAGCGAGGCATTGCGCCGCGGTGCTCGCGTCACCGTGTGCCGGATCGACGCGGCACGGCGTTGTCTTGCCGCAGGGCAAGCTTGTGGCAATGGCGTCACGGACTGGTCGTGTGGCTGGGCTGTATTGGCCGAACGGGGTGGCACGCTCTCACTACTGCGCGCGCATCCTTTGCTCGCAGCGGTCAGCATCACCGGGACGCAGACAAATCTCACGTTTACGCCGCCGGCGGGGCAGTTGATCGGCACGTTTCGCAGCTTTGAGATCGCGCCGCGCGCGCCGTCGAAAGCGACGCAAGGCGACAAGTGGCGACGCTGCATCCGCATCGCGGCGGGCGGGCGAGCGCGGATTGTCGAGGGCGCGTGTGGAGCGGCATCGTGAGCGGATATTCGTCGAATTCATGGGCGCGCAACTGCGCAGCAATGCGCTCAACGAGGCATAGGGGTAGTTCGCTGATTGAAGTGATGCTGGCCGTTGTCCTGATGGCGGTGACGGCGCTCGGGTTGATCGCCGGTCAATTGTGGACTGCGCGCGAAGCCCGTGCGATGGCAATGCGCGAGCACGCGGCATGGATAGCCGATTCCGTTGCCGAAGCAATGCGCGAGCCTTCGGCAGGCGATTCTGCGATCAGGCAATGGAGCGCGCGTGCAACGGCCTTGTTGCCGCATGGTGAGGCGTCGGTAGGGGAGCGCGGCGGTGTATCCGCCGCACGTGTCACGTGGACGGCCCTGCGCGACACGCCGCGGGCCGACGATGTCATCGACAAGCCCGAATCGTGCGGGGGTGCCGATGTTCCCCCAGGCTCCTCATGCGTTGTGCTGGCGTTCGCGAAATGACGCGGCGTATGGTTATCGCGCGTGGGCATACGCTCGTTGAGTTCGTGATTGCAATTGCGTTGGGGTTGGTGGTGACCGCCGGCGCGGTCGCGCTTTATGCAACGCAGCGTAACGTGTTCGAGCGCGCGGGTGATGCGATGCGGATCCGCGAAGCCGGCCTGGGCGCGCTTACGCTGATGGGCCAGCAAATTCAAATGGCCGGCTTTGTGCCCGCGGACGTCGTGAGGTTCAATGGTCCGCCACCGTTGTTCGGTTGTTCGGGCGGTCGCCCGACCGGCGCGGACGAGAGCGTTGCCTGCGAGGCGTTGCCGGGCCTCTCGGACGGCATCGTGGTTCGTTATGTCGGGGACAACGTTTCGACGTGGCCGTCAGCGACCGGCCAAACGACCGACTGTCTCGGCCAGGCGGTAACGAACAACAACGCGGCACTCGGCGGGCAGGGCGTGTTGGTGGTCAACCGATACTTCGCGAGAGTCAGCGGGTCGACGGGTGAGCCGGAGCTTTACTGCGAAGGCAATGGCAAGGCAGGGTCCGCGCAGCCGTTGGTCGAAGGCGTCGAGCGCGTGCGATTCAGGTACTGGCTGGCCGGTGGGCTGGCCGCAATAGATGCATCGGCGGTGACGGACGGCCAATGGGCAAAGATCGTCGCGGTCGATCTCTGCGTGCTCGTCCGCGGAGCGCCGCAAGGACGGCGTATGCGCTACATAGATTGCGACGGCGCGAGCACGCTTGGCGCCGACATGCGGGCGCGGCAGGCTTTCTGGCGACGGGTGGCGATACGCAATCACGCGGAGGATCCCCTGTGACAGAAGGGCTTTGCAATCCAACGCACCGCCGCGCGTCGTCGAAACATTTGACACGTCTTATCGGCACTGGTCGTCGATCTCGGGTTCGCAATCGCGGTACCGTCCTGCCGATCGTTTTACTGATTTCCGCGATGATGCTGACCACCTCCGCGGCCTGGTTCGAGACATCGCTTGCAGCGGCGCGCGGCGCCAACAACGTGCGCGACTATTTGCAGGCATTTCATGCCGCGGATTCGGCGCTGACCTTATGCGCCCGGAGCGTCGTCGCCGCGGCAGCTTTCGAGCCGCAGCCAGTGGCATCGCTCTCACCCGGCGAGCCGACGCAATGGAAGCACGAAGCTGCCTTTGAAGCCGGTGCCGTCGTGCCCGTCGCGCAATGGCCGGGATCGCTGCGTGCGCCGCAATGTTTGATCGAAGCGTGGCGTCTGGGCACTCGCGCCGATGCTCGAGCCTATTTACTGACGTCGCGTGGCTTCGGCCGGACCAGGGAGTCGCAGGTGTGGTTGCAGATGGAGCTCGTGATCGCAGGCGAACAGATCGAGCGCCATTGGCGTCGCGTTGCCGCACACCCATTTTGACGGGAGATTTATGGCGAGACCGCGCACATCCGCATTCACGCTACTGGAACTGATGATCGCGCTGGCAATAGCCGCCACGCTGGTCGTGTTTGCCGTGCCCTCGTACCGGAGCCATGTCGCGCGGACACATCGGGTCGACGCTGCGTCCGCCCTTTATCGCGCAGCGCAATTTGTCGAGGGATCGGCAAGCGATGGCCCCGCGACATTGCCGCCGGGTTTGGATCAGGCTCCGCAGTTCGGCACACCGATCTACCGGCTGCAAGTGCTACCGGCAGACGATGCAAACGGTGGTTATTCGGTAGAGGCCGTGCCGGTCGAAATCGGCCCCATGCGGGACGACGCTTGCGGCACTTTCACTCTGGACGCGACAGGGCTGCGAGGCAATAGAAGCGGCGCAAACGGTACAGCGCCGGCAAGCGGCGAATGCTGGAATACGAGCTAGGGACCGTTACTGCAGAACGCGAGTTGAGGCGTGCTAGTGCCCAAGGACCAGGCGACAAACTGCTGCTGCAAGGCGCACGCAGGAAGCGGTCGACGATCCCCGCGTTTCAGTACCCGCTATCAACCGTGTCTTCCTTGCTGTCGGCCGACGCAGCGGAATCATTCTTTATCTGCTTCCAGATTCGATACGCTTCCCAGCCGGCAAGCGCAAGGCTGCCCCATTTGAGTGCGGGTTTTGCACCTGCTGCAATAGTCGCGCGCAGCGGCTTCGCCAACAGCAGCGAAGCGATCGAACTGATGATCGGATACTGTTTGAGAAGCGCGCCAATGCTCCCTGCGTTGAGGAAGCTCGCCTTTGATCCGCGGCCCACGCGCATGCCACCGAAGCCGGGCAGAATGAATTTGAGCCAACTGAAGTGCGTGACTGCCTGCCGCAATTCGATGGTCGCCTGAGCGAGTTCCATGCGCTCGACATCCGCGCGCACCAGCAGCAGTTCCTTGCGTAGTGCCCGCAGGTGCGGCGCACTCAGATCTCTGACCTGGTGGCGTTTGTTGCGGAATGCGGTATCGGAATGGGTTTGGCTCATGGCGTGTCGGCGGCAGTGGAGGTGGGGCAGTAAAACTGTGCTGCAAATCGCTCGAGGTATTGACGAAGTCTCTTCGAAGGCGCGGGGCATGTGAGGTCCGCCCATGAGCCCGTTATGCCTGCTGCGTCACGGTTTGCGGAACACGTCGCGGTCTTTTTCGAACTCGGCAAGCGTGGCTTCGAACACCATGGGAGCGTTGCGCAAACCACTGCGCGCTTTCAAGGCACACGCTATCCCCGCGACGGCATAAACCACCGTGATGCCGGCGAGCGCTTGCCACCGGTAGGTGTCCCAGAACGCGATGGCGACCAGTGCGGTCAATGCGATCAAGGCCATCGTCGCGAGCATCATGGCGGCGAGGCCGAGGAACAGCACGCCGAGCAGACGGTCTTTTTCTTCGGCGAGTTCGATGCCGACCAGTTCAAGCCGTGTTTGCAAAATGGCAAACACGGATCCAATGATACGGCGCAACGGACTATGTTCGCCGTGCTGCGATTGTGTTTCGATCGTCATGGCTTTGGGCGTTGCGCGTGAATGCTTAGCCGGCGCGTGAAAACGAGCGCGCCAAAAGAAGCGGACCGGCCAGACGTGCGCCGGTCAACTCGATTCGCTGATGTGCCGGACGCGGATTCGCCCCGGCAGCCTCACCAGTGTTACTTGCGGTTGATCAACAGCCCCAGCAGTACGCCGACGCCCGCGGCGATGCCGATGGATGCCCACGGATGCTCATGCACGTAGTCGTCGGTGGCGCGTGCGGCCTTCTTGCCTTTCTCGACCACCACGACCTGCACGTCAGCCGCCTTTTCCTTAGCCTGCTTCAGGCGCGTAAGCGCCGTTTCACGCAGTTCCGAAGCGCGCTCGCCAGTAGCGCTCGCGGCCTGTTTCAGCAAATCTTCAGCGTCCGCGAGGACGGTTTTGATATCCGACATCAATCTCTCCTTGTTGACTTCCGACATTGACAGCTCCCCTTCGTCTCACGCCACGCGTGAATCGTAACCAAAGAAACGGCCGCTGGCGAGCGTAGCGCTCGATTCATGAACAATCGCACGAACCGTTCCTGGTTGAAGCAAAGCCTTAAAAACTCCACCCTTGCGGCGCAGGGCTGCAAAGTTTGCTTAAGATGGAGTTGATCTGTCCCGCAAAGTTTCCACTAAATCGGTGAAAATTACAAAAACGCATAAAGTAGTGACGCGATGTTGGTTAGTTGTTCACTGTCACTCCCGTATGCTGTACTTTTGCTGCGCGTTGCGGGCGAATGCTCGCGCGGAATGTCCGAATACAATCAAGGAGCTGCAATATGAGTCTACGTCTTGGCGATACCGCACCGGATTTCGAACAGGAGTCGAGTGTCGGCCGCATCAACTTCCACGACTGGCTAGGCGATAGTTGGGGCGTGCTGTTCTCGCACCCCGCCGACTTCACGCCGGTCTGCACGACCGAATTGGGTTTGACGGCGAAGCTGGCCGGCGAATTCGAGAAGCGCAATGTGAAGACGATCGCGTTGTCGGTCGACAGTGCCGAATCGCACAAGGAATGGATCAAGGACATCAACGAGACGCAGGCCGCCAATGTCGGCTTCCCGATTCTCGCCGACGGCGATCGCAAAGTCTCCGAGTTGTACGACATGATTCACCCGAACGCCAATGAAACCTTTACGGTCAGGTCGCTGTTCGTGATCGACCCGAAGAAAAAGGTGCGTTTGACCATTACATACCCGGCCAGCACCGGGCGCAACTTCGACGAAGTGCTGCGTGTGATCGACTCGCTGCAACTCACCGACAACCACTCGGTCGCTACGCCCGGCAACTGGAAGCAGGGAGACGACGTGGTGATCGTGCCGTCGTTGAAGGACGAAGAAGTCATCAAGCAGAAATTCCCGAAGGGCTATAAGGCCCTGCGCCCGTACCTGCGTCTGACGCCGCAGCCGAACAAGTAAGCGGCTGACGCGTCACGTAGCGCACCGCTAGCTGCAACGCGGCGGCGCAACGAAAAAAGGCCGGTTCAAAAAAGAACCGGCCTTTCCTTTCCTGCTGTTCGATTTTCCATTCAGCGGCCAGGACGAAACGCCGCCATCGGGGCACTCAGTGCATCAGAAAAACGCCTGAATCCCCGTTTGTGCGCGCCCGAGAATCAGCGCGTGAATGTCGTGCGTGCCTTCATACGTGTTCACGACTTCCAGATTGACCAGATGACGCGCGATGCCGAACTCGTCCGAGATACCGTTACCGCCGAGCATGTCGCGCGCGAGCCGTGCGATGTCCAGCGCCTTGCCGCACGAATTGCGTTTCATGATCGACGTAATTTCGACGGCGGCCGTGCCTTCATCTTTCATGCGGCCGAGACGCAGCACGCCTTGCAGGCCGAGCGTGATTTCGGTTTGCATGTCGGCGAGTTTTTTCTGGATCAACTGGTTCGCGGCGAGCGGCCGGCCGAACTGTTTGCGATCCAGCACGTACTGACGTGCCGTGTGCCAGCACGATTCCGCCGCGCCGAGCGCGCCCCAGGCAATACCGTAGCGCGCCGAGTTCAGGCACGTGAACGGACCGCGCAAGCCACTGACTTCGGGGAAGCGGTTTTCTTCCGGCACGAACACGTCGTCGAGAACAATCTCGCCGGTGATCGACGCACGCAGACCCACCTTGCTATGGATGGTCGGCGTGGACAGCCCCTTCCACCCCTTCTCGAGAATGAAGCCGCGGATCGAATCCTTGCCATCCTCTTCGAGCTTGGCCCACACGACGAACACGTCGGCGATCGGCGAATTGGTGATCCACATCTTCGCGCCTGACAGCAAATAGCCGCCGTCCACCTTCTTCGCCCGCGTGATCATGCTGCCCGGATCGGAGCCGTGGTTCGGCTCGGTCAGGCCGAAGCAACCGATCCATTCGCCGGTGACGAGCTTTGGCAGGTACTTCTGCTTTTGCGCTTCCGAGCCGAATTCGTAGATCGGGACCATGACGAGCGACGACTGCACCGACATCATCGACCGGTAGCCGGAATCGACGCGCTCCACTTCACGTGCGATCAGACCGTACGCCACGTAGTTCAGGCCAGGGCCGCCGTATTGCTCGGGAATCGTCGGGCCGAGCAGGCCGAGTTCGCCCATCTCGCGGAAGATCTCGATGTCGGTCTTCTCATGACGGAACGCTTCGAGCACGCGCGGCTGCAGCTTGTCCTGCGAGTACGCGGCGGCGGCGTCGCGCACCATGCGTTCGTCTTCGGTGAGCTGCTGATCCAGCAGCAGCGGGTCTTCCCAGTGAAACTGCGCGGCCTCTGCCATGACGTATCTCCTGATTTCCTGATTTCCTGCTTGACTAAAACGCGTTTGAGCTTGACTTAAGTTCCGCTATGCGAAACAATGTTTTGCAAACCACGCCCGAGTGTATCACCACATGACGCCCATATCTACTCTCTCCGAACCGCTTGACGAGCGCAAATTCGTCGTCGCCCTCGCACGTGGGCTGGATTTGCTGCGCGCGTTCAAGCCGGGCGAAACGATGCTCGGCAATCGCGATTTCGTCGAACGCACGGGCTTGCCGAAGGCGACCGTCAACCGTCTGGCCTACACGCTGACCGTGCTCGGCTATCTGCGGCTCGACGAAACGCTCGGTAAATATGCGCTGGACGCTGGGGTGCTGTCGCTCGGTTTCGCGCTGCTCTCGGGCACGGACACGCTCGAACTCGCGCGTCCGCACATGCGCACTTTCGCGCGCGAAGTGGGCGCGGCTGTGTCGCTCGGATGCCGTGACGGCCTCGACATGATTTATCTGGAGACGATCCGCAGTGAAACGGCGCTGACGCTCGGACTCGCCTCGGGCTCGAAACTGTCGATGCTGACCAGTTCGATGGGGCGCGCGTATCTGGCGGTGCAGCCATTGGATGTGCGCGCCGCCTTGCTGGTCGAGCTCAAGAAGTTAGCGGGCAAAGAGGGCGCTGCGTTGCTCGCCGATGCCGAAAAGGAAATCGAAGCCTTCGCCCAGGAACGCTGCTGCTACTCGTTCCGGGCATGGCATGACGACGTGAATGCGGTCGCGGTGCCGTTTCGCGAGCCGCGCGAAGGCCGCTGGCTGGTGCTCAGTTGCAGCGGGCCGGCGTCGTCGATGGGAGAGGATGTGTTCCGGGAAAGCGTTGCGCCGCGGCTGAAGGCGTTGGCGCGACGGTTGGGCGATACCGGTTGACGTGCCGGCCAGCGCCGCCGCGCGGCGTCAGCAGAATACTCACACCGCCCGATCGTGATAATGCGCGGTGAATAACGGCCCTTGTACGAAGCGCACGTCGTACTGCTGCAGCGCGAGGAACTGCGGCTCATCCATCACCCGATTGAAGATCAGTGGAACCCGCAGCCGGCTCGCATAGCCAACTAGCGGCTTCACCATCGCGTCGCGCAACGCGACCGCCGCATCCATCTTGATGAAGTCGAGCCGCGCCGTTTCCGACACCGACAGAATCTGCCCCGCGTTCGAGAGATTCCCCGCCACCTTGAAGCCGTAGCGCTGATAGCTCGTGGTCAGATAGCCGAGGAACGTCTTATGCGCGACCGCGGCCGCCGGCAACTCGATCACCACCCTCGACGGGTTCAGTCCGAACGACAGCAGCACGCTCGAGAAATGCCGTCCGTGGTCGTATTTGACGCTCTTGAGCAGGCGCTCGTGCACGCGCAGAAAGAGCAGCCCGTGCCGTTGCGCGCCGAAGAAATTGATGGCGTGCAGCGCGCGCGACATGCGGTCGAGGGCGACCAGTTCCTGATCGTCGGCGATATGGTCGAAGGGATCGAAGGCATCGAAGGGCGCGCCGTCGAGACGCTGCGTGACCGCCTGGAACCCGAGCTCATCGCCGAAACGATCCACGCCCTCGGCGCCCGACGACAACGACTGCGCCAACGCATGCACGCTGATATCGAAGATCGGCTCATAGGCACTGGCGAGTTCGACGCCGCCGAATTGCGCCAGCGCGATGTCGCTATGCACGCCGGTTCCCATCGCCAGATGTTCGCCGAGAAATGGGTGATCGGCGGCGCGTGCAATCAGGTTGGGGATGGTCGGCGGAATCATGTAGGCGAATGGATGGCGATAGGTGCGCACTCGGCGCCCGGCAACGCGACTCGGTTGCCGCATCCATTGATGGTAGCAGTCCGCGCCGCGCGCACTTGAACAAAATGCTCATAACGTTATCGGCCGAACGCTTGTCAGTACAGGCTGCCGCGGCTTTCGCGGCAAGTTTCCAGGGTATACGTTAATTTCACTATACGTAATTCGTTTTACTATACGTAAATTGCAGCGCGGTTGCGACGGCGGGCGCGTTTGTGTCTCCTTTGCGGGCGGCTTCTGCGTGGTCGGCGGACAGTCGGCGGTCAACGCGCTGCCACGCGGCAACGCGGCAGCCCATCCGAGCCGCGGACAGCCTGAGACAGACAGCGCACGCCGACAGATCAAGTATCAACGGAGAACCTTGCATGGATACCCCAACACGCACGCCGAATACCGCCAGATCGCGACTCGAAATCGAGCCGGGTTACCAGTCGGGATTCGCGAACGAATTCGCTACGGAGGCTTTGCCGGGCGCGCTGCCCGAAGGCCGCAACTCGCCGCAACGTCCGGCCTATGGCTTGTACGCCGAGCAACTGTCGGGCACCGCGTTCACTGCGCCGCGTGGACATAACCGCCGTTCGTGGCTGTACCGGATTCGTCCGGCGGCCGTTCACAAGCCGTTCACGCTGCTGCCCTCGGAGCGGCTCGTCGCCAACTTCGCCGAGGTGCCACCAACGCCGCCTAACCAGTTGCGCTGGGATGCGTTGCCGATGCCCGCCGAGCCGACTGATTTCGTCGACGGCTGGATAACGATGGCGGGCAACGGCTCAGCCGAAGCGATGAACGGCTGCGCGATCCACCTGTACGCGGCGAACCGCTCGATGAATGATCGCTTCTTCTACAACGCCGACGGCGAATTGCTGATCGTGCCGCAGGAAGGCCGCCTGCAGATCGCCACCGAAATGGGCCGACTCGATGTCGAGCCGTTCGAGATCGCGGTGATCCCGCGCGGCGTGCGCTTCGCGGTGAGCCTGCCGGACGGCACCGCGCGCGGCTATATCTGCGAGAACTTCGGCGCCCTGCTGCGTCTGCCGGACCTCGGCCCGATCGGCTCGAACGGCCTCGCCAATCCGCGCGATTTCCTCACGCCGCATGCTGCTTACGAAGACCGCGAAGGCGACTTCGAACTCGTTGCCAAAATGAACGGCAACCTGTGGCGCGCGGATATCGGCCATTCACCGCTCGACGTGGTGGCGTGGCACGGCAACTACGCGCCGTACAAATACGATCTGCGTCGCTTCAACACGATCGGTTCGATCAGCTTCGACCATCCGGACCCGTCGATCTTTCTGGTGCTGCAATCGCAAAGCGATACCCCGGGCGTCGACACGATCGACTTCGTGATCTTCCCGCCGCGCTGGCTCGCGGCCGAAGATACGTTCCGGCCGCCCTGGTTCCATCGCAACGTCGCGAGCGAATTCATGGGCCTTGTGCACGGTGTGTACGACGCGAAGGCGGAGGGCTTCGTGCCGGGCGGCGCGAGTCTGCATAACTGCATGTCGGGTCATGGGCCGGACGCGGACACCTTCGAAAAAGCGTCGCATGGCGATACGTCCACGCCGAAGAAAGTCGGCGACACGATGGCCTTCATGTTCGAAACGCGCACGCTGATCAAGCCGACCCGCTTCGCGCTCGAAACCGCGCAATTGCAGGCGAATTACTACGAGTGCTGGCAAGGTCTCAAGAAACACTTCAACCCGGAGCAACGATGAGCGCATTGAGCGATCTTCAGGCGACGCTCGATCCGTCGCGCAAGAGCTGGGTCGAGTCGGCTAACGATTCGACCAACGATTTTTCGATCCAGAATCTGCCGTTCGGTATTTTCAGCGACAGGACCAACGGCGCGCGCCGCGTGGGCGTGGCGATTGGCGATGAGATCGTCGATCTGCGTGTTCTCAAGGCTGCCGGCTTGCTCAAGCTCTCGACCGCCTCGGCCGGTCAACCGATTGCGACGAAGGACTGGGCGTTCGAGCAACGCACCCTCAACGATTTCATCTCGCTTGGCCGCGATACGTGGCGCAGCGTGCGCATCCAGTTGAGCCATCTGCTGGCACGCGATACCGCGACCTTGCGCGACGACACCGCCTTGCGTGCGAAAGCACTGGTGCGTCAGTCCGATGCGCAACTGCATCTGCCGGTGCAGATCCCGGGTTACACGGATTTCTATTCGTCGAAGGAGCATGCGACGAATGTCGGCTCGATGTTCCGCGACCCGAAGAATGCGCTGTTGCCGAACTGGTCGGAGATGCCGATCGGCTACAACGGACGCGCATCGTCGGTGGTGGTGAGCGGTACGCCGGTGCGGCGTCCGAACGGCCAGTTGAAACTGCCGGATCAGGAGCGTCCGGTGTTCGGCGCATGCCGCAAGCTGGATATCGAGCTGGAGACGGGTTTCGTGATCGGTAGCGGCAATACACTGGGTGAGCCGATTGCCTGTGCCGATGCCGAAGCGCACATCTTCGGCATGGTGCTGCTGAACGACTGGAGCGCGCGCGATATCCAGCAATGGGAATACGTGCCGCTCGGCCCGTTCAATGCGAAGACATTCGCGACCACGATCTCGCCGTGGATCGTGACGCTCGACGCGCTCGAACCGTTCCGTGTCGAGCAGCCCGCTCAGGAGCCGCAGCCGCTGGCGTACTTGCGCCACGACGGCAAGCACGCGTTCGACATCTCGCTTGAAGTGATGCTGCGGCCGCAAGCGGCCAAGCAGGCCACCACGATCTCGCGGACCAACTTCAAACACATGTACTGGACGATGGCGCAACAGCTCGCGCATCACACGGTATCGGGCTGCAATACGCGGGTCGGCGATCTGATGGGTTCGGGCACGATCAGTGGCCCGACCGCCGACTCATGCGGCAGCCTGCTCGAGTCCACATGGAACGGCAAGAATCCGTTGGAGTTGAAAGAGGGCGGCACACGCGGGTTTATCGAAGACGGCGACGAACTGACGCTCGCCGGATGGTGCCAGGGCGATGGGTATCGTGTGGGCTTCGGCACGTGTGTCGGGGAGATTCTGCCGGCGCGGAAGTAGAGGAGAGGTACAGCAGACCTAGCGCGGAAATCACGCGGAAGGAAGCGCTATGCAAAACGGGGAAGCCATCGCGGCTTCCCCGTTTTCGTATCCCGAGGCGAGCGTGGTTCGACGGCTCAACGGCTCAACACCTCAACGCAGCAAGGCAACAACGCAACAACACCGCAGCCGCAGCCGCACCCTCAGCCGATTGCCCGCATCGGCGCACGCCGCTTTTCCCACCAAGCCGCACCAAGAAACGCGAGCGCAGCAACCAGAAGCACACCGACCATCGCGTCGTTGCCAACCCCCTTCATCAACGCGCCGGCCACCAGCGGCCCACCGAAACTGGCCGCGCTCCACGACGCCCCCACCACCGAACTTGCCGACACCAGCGCGACACCGCGAAACCGCTCGCCACAGGCGACCAGCGACAGCGTATAGATCGCCCCAGCCGTCGCGCCGAGTACATAGAGCAACGGCCAGCACAGCCACGGCGAATTGATCGCCCAGGGCAGCAACGGCAGCAATACCACGACGATCACGCCGCAGCCGATATGCACGCGTTCGCGGCCGAGCCGGTCGGCGAGCCAGCCGATCGGAAACTGCATCGTCGTATCGCCGAGCAGCAGGGCCGACGCGAACAGCACGGCCACCTCGCTCGTGATGCCGTGCGACATCGCGAAGAGCGGCAGCAGCGACAGTGCGATCGTATCGAACAACGCGAAAAAACCCGTCCCGATCACGAGCGCCGGCATCTGCGGCAGCACATGGCGCCAACTGCCGTGCGCGGCGTGTTCATCCTTCAACGCTTGCGGCGTCTTGCGGATGCTGGCGAGCGCGGGCAAGGCCAGCAGGAAGATCGTGCCGCAAATCAGGAAGCGCCAGTGCGTGAGGTCGGCGATCTGGCTCACCAGCACCGGACCCGACATCTGGAATAGCGTGAAGTTGGTTGCATAGATCGCGATGACCCGGCCGCGGGTGGCGTCGTCAGCGAGCTGGTTGACCCATGCTTCGCTGATCGTGAAGAGCAGCATCAGTGCCGCGCCGCAGAGTACGCGCAACGCGGCCCATAGCCACAGGTTCGAGCTGAGTTGCATCAGCGCGGTGGCGACCCCAACCGTCAGCACTGCGCCAACGATCACCTGCCGGCCGCCGCAGCGCGCCGCGATCCAGGCTGCCACCGGCACGACGAGCAGGCCGCCGCCCGCTTGCGCGGCGGTCAGGAGACCGACCACATCGGTGCCATAGCCGGCTTGCGTCAGCGCGAGGGCAGTGAGGGGAAGTGTGGCGCCGCTGCCGAGTCCGACCACGGCAACACTAAGAATCAGAGCGAGGAAATCGCGAGTGAAGATGACTTTCATCGGCGGAGATGCTACTACGGCCGCGAGTCATTCGCACCTGCCTCGGTTATCCGGCCACGGCCATCCGTTGCGCGCGCCGGTCGATCGACACCGACCACAGCGTCAGCGCCAGCGCGCCGATCGAGGTCGCCACGCCGACCCACGGCAGCGTGGTGAGCGGCGCGCCCGCGCCGATTGCCATGCCGCCGAGCCACGCGCCCGTTGCATTGCCGAGGTTGAACGCGCCTTGATTCAGAGTCGACGCCAGATTCGGCGCATGGCTCGCGCGGTCGACGATCAGCATTTGCAGCGGCGGCACGATCGCGAAGGCCAGAATGCCCCACACGAAGATCGTGATCATGGCCGGAATCTCGGCGTGCATCGTGCCGGCGAAGATCGTCAGGATGACGACGATCGCCAGCAGAAACGCGACCAGCGAGGGCAGCAGCCGCCAGTCCGCGAGCTTGCCGCCGAGCGTGCTGCCCACCGTCAAGCCGAGGCCGAACAGCAACAGCACGAAGGTGACCGCATGTGGCGTGAAACCGGTCACGTCTTCGAGAATCGGCGTGATGTACGTGAAGGTGGAAAACAGGCTGGCCGACGCGAGCACGCTGATGCCGAGCACCATCAGTACTTGCGGATTCTTCAACACGCTGAATTCGCGCACGAGGCTCGCCTTCTGCATCTCGATCTTCGCCGGCAGGCACACGGCGAGCGCGCCCGCGGCGAGAATGCCGATGCCGGTCACGGCCCAGAAGGTCGCACGCCAGCCCACCGCCTGGCCGAGCGCCGTGCCGAGCGGTACGCCAAGCACGTTGGCGAGCGTCAAGCCGGTGAACATCAGGGCGATGGCCTGCGCGCGACGGTTCGGCGCGACCAGACCGGCCGCGACCACTGAACCGATGCCGAAGAACGCGCCATGGCAAAACGCCGTGACGATGCGCGCGGCCATCAGCACCGCGTAGCCCGGCGCGATCGCGCACAGCAGATTACCGACGATGAAGACGCCGATCAGACTCATCAACGCCTTCTTGCGCGGCATGTTGGCCACGGCTATCGCGACGATTGGCGCGCCGATGGTGACGCCGAGTGCATAAGCCGACACCAGCATGCCGGCCGCCGGGATCGACACGGACAGATCGCGCGCGACATCGGGCAGCAGCCCCATGATCACGAATTCAGTGGTACCGATTCCAAAAGCGGCAACGGCGAGGGCGAGCAGGGGCAAAGGCATGATGACGGAGCGTGAATCGGCGCGACGGGAAGCGTCGTGCGGCAGGCGCGCATTTTTCGGGACGAGAACGCATACGCCATGCGAGGGGAAAACAGTAGGGGATTCTACCTAAGTCAAAACACCCTTGCTGAGCGTCAAGCAGGCTGTTGTTTTTTGCTGAAAGCCCGCCTGGGAGGGTGCATTGGGAATGCACTCGACAGCACATTGCCTCGTGGAATGGGGCCGTTTTATGGCGTGCTTTCGTCTGACTTGAAAGTGTTGCCGTGACGACCGGCGCCTTCGGCAAAACGCGCGGCACCCGCGACACCTTCGTCGAATACTGCCTGATAGCCGCCGGCGCCTTCGCGCTGCAGCGCGAGAGCAAGATCCTCGAGCGTGCTGTTTTCCAATACGGAGCGGCGGTCCGCCAGCAGCGCCGCTTGCGGAAAGGCCGCGAGTTCAGCGGCCAACTGTTCTGCCGCCGCGCGTGCCTCGCCCTTGCGCACGACGCGGTTGGCGAGGCCGAAGCTGAGCGCTTCCTGGGCATCCACCGCGCGGCCGGTCAGAATCAGGTCGAGTGCTCGCGACAGTCCGATCAGACGTGGCAAGCGGATCGTGCCGCCATCGATTAGCGGAATTCCGACACGCCGGCAGAACACGCCGAGCACGGCATCTTCTTCGACGATGCGCAGATCGCACATCGCGGCCAGTTCGAGACCGCCCGCGACCGCGTAGCCGGCAATCGCGGCAATCACCGGTTTGCTGAAGCTCATACGCGTCGGTCCCATTGGACCGGGACCGCTGCCGTCGGCATGCAGTTCATTGCGACGGGCCTCGTCGGCGAGCGCGGTGAGATCCGCACCGGCGCAGAAGGTGCCGCCCGCGCCGAACAGCACGGCCGCGCGCCATGCCGGCTCCGCTTCGAAGTGGCGGAAGGCGGCGCTGAGCGCTTCCGCAGTAGGACGGTCAACGGCATTACGCCGCGCGGGCCGTGAGAGGACGATAGTGGCGACGCCGGTGTCCTCATTGGCTTCGATGCACACATGTTCATTTAGATTTTGCGTGGTTATCATCGTTGTGTCCGTAAAGGTTCGCGTCCGGCCGCTCATGCCGGATGTTCATGCGCTGCGCTCATGCAGTGCGACTAATACCGTTGGTTGTCATGCATCTTTCACAATCGGCTCGTAGCGTTAGCGCTCTTTTAACGCGCTGGCGTTTTTTTGCTAGCTTATCGAGCCCGCCTTTGCCCTTGTCCAATTCATCGCCCTCAGCCGCGCCGGCCTCTGCCGAGACGGTTTGGACCGTGCCTCTGCATGAACATGAACATCCATGGTACGACCATGTGCGCCTGAAACGCGTATTCGTGACTGACGGCACGCGCCATCAGGTAGTCATGGTCGATGCGCGCAAGTTGCTGGAATGCGCGGATCGCGACAACACCGATTACGTGTTGAAGCCGGTTGCCGAATGGCATTCGGGCAAGGTGCGTGGCATTCGCGAGTTTCTCGATCCGGAGAATCCGCGCATTCCTCAGATGCCGTACGTGACGATCTCGACGCGTCGCGCGCCGGGTCTGCTGGGCTGGTTCGGTCTCGAGCGCGAGGGCGTGGTGGCGTTTCGCAACGGGCAGCATCGCGCGCGCTATCTGGCCGATGCGGGCGCGCGCTGGTTTCCGGTGGAAGTGCACGAACGCGAGGCGGCCTTGCTGCGCGAGATATGCGGCGCAGCGGACGACGCCCGCACGGTAATCCGCCCGACTACCGTGGATGGCAGCGGCACTCCCTAACTTCGCGCCTGTACGACGTTGCGCGGCGTGCCGGCCTGCCATGCCGCGACGTTCTCGAGCGTGGTCTGCGCGATCTCGTTCATCGCCTCGCGCGTGAAGAATGCCTGGTGCGCGGTGACGATCACGTTCGGGAACATCAATAGACGCGCCAGCACGTCGTCCTGCAACGGCAGGTTCGAGTGGTCCTCGAAAAAGAGGCCGCCTTCTTCCTCGTACACGTCGAGCCCGAGATGGCCGAGCTGGCCATCTTTCAACGCGCCAATCAGCGCATTGCTTTCGACAAGTCCGCCGCGCCCCGTGTTGATCAGCATCGCGCCACGCTTCATCTTCGCGAGCGCGGGCCCGTCGATCAGATGGTACGTGCCGGGCACCAGCGGACAATGCAGGCTGACAACGTCGCTTTCGGCGAGCAGGGTGTCGAGCGGCACGTAACGCGCGCCGAGGGCAAGCAGATCCTCGGCCGGCGTACCTGGGTCATGAGCGAGCACCTGCATGCCGAAGCCCGCCATGATGCGGCCGAACACGCGGCCGATCATGCCGGTGCCGATCACGCCCACAGTCTTGCCGTGCAGATCGAAGCCGAGCAGCCCATGCAGCGAGAAATCGCCTTCACGGGTGCGCGCGACCGCGCGCGGCAAGCGCCGGTTCAGCGCCAGAATCAGACCGACCGCATGTTCGGCGACCGCGTGCGGCGAGTAGGCCGGCACACGTGCAACCGTCATGCCGAGACGCTCGGCTGCGGCCAGGTCGACGTGATTGAAGCCCGCCGAGCGCAACGCGATCATGCGTGTGCCGCCGGCATGAAGACGTTCCAGGACGGCGGCGTCGACGTTGTCGTTGACGAACGGGCAGACCACTTCGTAGCCCTCGGCGAGGATCGCGGTTTCGACATCGAGGTGCGATTCCTGGAAGTGCAGTTCATAGCGATGCGTGCCGTTGGCCTCGCCGAACGTGTCGCTGTCGTATTGGCGGCTGCTGAACAGGATCATGCGCATGAATGGCTCCGAAGGATGCGTGCCGGCGTGGTGAATGCCGACTTACGAGGCGGCAGGCGGGCACGTCAGTATATCGGCCCTTTATGGTAATGACCGCTGCTTGCGATGCACGGTCCGAAAACCATTCCGCCCTTTACTAAAGATCATCTTTTGCGAAGCGAAAACGGTCGCAATTGAAAATCATATTGACAGCGATGCCGAACTACAATATTTATTAAAAAAGCAGTCCCAATAAAACATGTTCAATCATGCCAAGAGAGAACCGGCCGCCAGCAGAACGTGCCCTTTTCAGGCGTCGGACAAACTTCGCGAGGAAAGCGCGATTGTCGAACTTGCTGAAAAGTATTTCACTATCGCTATCGTCGCTGCATTGCGGCATATCTTCTTTGGCGCCGAGAGCGTCATGCCATTGCCATAAACTTTCCATTCAATGGAATTCGGTGATGCCGGATGAGTAATTCCTGAGTCGGGTTGACTCGGATCGAATTCATTTCAAATTCCAGAAAGATTTTTTCATCTTTCTGCTAATAAACCGTAAATCGGCGAGCCAACATGATCGGTGAATTGCTGAGGTCTCAACCGGAGATCGCGCTGTTCGCAAGCCTTGCAATCGGATATTTCATTGGTTCGTTTCGCGTGGGGCCAATTCAGTTGGGCGGCGTCTGCGGCACGTTGATCGTGGCCTTGCTGTTGGGGCAGACGGGCGCGCGGCTTGCCCCCGATCTGAAGAACATCGCCTTCGCGCTGTTCATCTTTGCGCTGGGTTTCACCGGTGGACCGCAGTTCTTTGCCAACATTGGCCGGGGCTGGCGCTATGGCTTGCTGTCGGTGGTCGAGATCGTCTCGGTGCTGGTGCTGATCATGATCGCGGTCTTCGTGATGCGGGTCGACGCCGGTACGGCGGCCGGTTTGCTGGCCGGTGCGGCGACGGAGTCGGCCGTGATCGGTACGGCTTCGGAGGCGATTGCCAAGCTCGGCTTCAGCGACGCTGAGACGCTGCGCCTGCAGGCCAACATCGTGACCGCGTACAGCGTGAGCTACCTGTTCGGCCTGATCACCATCGTCCTGTTCACCAGTCAGTTTGCGCCGCTGCTGCTGCGCATCAATCTGCGCGAAGAAGCCGAGCGCGTGTGGCACAAGCTCGGCGGCGACGGTGCCTTCGGCGAGGGCCAGCGGGCTGCGGCCCCGGCGCTCGTGGGCCGCGCGTTCCGGGTCGGCACGGCGGCCGGCGCGACGATCCAGGCGCTCGAACAGAAGCACGGCTTCAACCTGACCATCGAGCAGGTTCGGCGCAACGGAGCCGACGTGCCGGTCGAGCCGCAACTGACGTTGGCCGTTGGCGACCTGATTCTCGTGGGTGGGCGGCGCGAAGCAATGGTCGCCGCGGCTACCAGCCTCGGTGAAGAAGTGGCTGACGCCGGCTTCGGTCAGATCATTGCGGAGAAGCTCGACGTCGTGCTGACGCGCAGCGACGCGCACGGTCTGACGGTCGCGCAGTTGCGCGAACGGGCGAAGCCGGAGGAAGGGCGCGGCATCTACATCGCGGCCGTCACGCGGCTTGAAACCACGGTGCCAGCGCTGCCCGGCACCGAGCTCAATCGTGGCGACGTGCTGACGCTGGTGGGCGCGAAAGCCGACGTCGAGCGTGGTGCGCGGAATCTTGGCTACGTGCTCACCGCGACCCAGAAAACCGACTTCGTCTATCTCGGCCTGGGCGTGCTGCTCGGCATGGCGATCGGCCATCTCGGCGGGCGCATCGGCGGTGTGTCGATCGCGCTCGGCACGGGCGGCGGCTGTCTGCTCTCAGGGTTGCTGTTCGGCTGGATCCGTTCGCGTCATCCGTTGGTCGGCTCGCTGCCTTCGGCCGCCGCGCAAATTCTCAAGGACTTCGGCCTTGCCACCTTCATTGCCGCCGTCGGCCTGTCGGCGGGGCCCGATGCCATCAAGCTGGTGCGCGAATACGGTCTGGCGCTGCCCGTCGCCGGCATCCTGATGGTGCTCGTGCCCGGCCTGTTGTCGCTCTGGATCGGCCGCGCGTTTCTCAAGCTCGAAGCGCCCATGCTGCTCGGCGCCATTGCCGGTCAGCAATGCAGCACGCCGGCGATCAGCGCGCTGGTCGGCGTAACCGGCAATTCGACGCCCGTGATCGGCTACACGATCACCTATGCACTCTCGAACATTCTGCTGCCGTTGATGGGGCCGGTCGTCGTCGGCCTCGCCGGGAAGTTCGGCTAGGCGGAGCAGATGGGCTGCGCGCGGCGTGGCGCGCAGTCGACCGCATATGGATGCCGTGAGGTTCGTATGCGCATGCAGCACCCAGTACTCAGTATCGCAAACTATCCAGCGAGGGCATGATGGACTGGCTACATCACATTTTTCAGAAATCACCCGAGATTGCGCTGTTTCTGTCACTTGCAGCCGGCTATTTCATCGGGCAGATCAACTTCGGCAAATTCCAGTTAGGCGGCGTAGGCGGTTCATTGCTGGCCGCGGTCCTGATCAGTCAGGCGGGCGTGACGATCGACAACGGCGTGAAATCGGTGATGTTCGCCGTGTTCATTTACGCGGTCGGCTACGACTCCGGGCCGGGCTTCTTCAACTCGCTGAACCGCAAGACGCTGCGTGAGATCGCGATGGCGATCTTTCTCGCCGTCACCGCACTGATCACCGTGGTGATCTGCGCGAAGCTGTTCCATCTGAACAAGGGACTCGCCGCCGGACTCGCGGGCGGCGCGCTGACGCAGTCGGCGATCATCGGCACGGCCGGCGACGCCATCGCGCGTCTCGGTTTGCCCGCCGATCAGGTCAAGTCGCTGCAATCCGACGTGGCGATTGCCTACGCGGTGACCTACGTGTTCGGCTCGCTCGGCGCCATCATTGTCTGCGTGAACATCTTGCCGAAGTTCATGGGGCAGAGTCTGCGCGACGCCTCGATCGAAGCGGAGCGTGAACTGTCTGCAGGTTCGTCTTCACTCGGAGCGGGGCAAATTCGTGCGTTGCCCGAACTGGTGGGGCGTGCGTACAAGATCGATGTCAGCGCCGGGAAAACGGTCAAGGCAGTCGAGACCCTGCATCAGGACATGTTGACGATCGAGCGGATCCGGCGTGATGGCCAGCCACTCGATCCGGCGCCCGATCTTGTGTTGAAACCCGATGACGTGGTGCTGGTGGTCGGCCGCCGCGAGGCTGTGGTCGAATTTGGCGCGAGTGGAGGCGAGGTGGCTACCGCCGAGGACGTCGGCGTCGTCATGCAATCGCGGGAAGGCGTGTTCACGCGCAAAGGCATGAACCACACCACGATCGCCGCTGCGCGCGAAGTCGTGGATCGCGACATGCGCCACGGCGTCTATCTCCAGAGCGTTTCGCGTGCCGGCCAGCCGCTGCCGGTTCTACCCGAAACCAAGCTCGAGCACGGCGATGTCATCACATTCTACGGTTCGCCTAAAGACACCAAGCGCGCCGTCGATGCAGCCGGCTACGAGCTGCCGTACAGCAACAAGACCGACTTCATCTATATGGGCGTCGGCCTCGTGCTCGGTCTGCTGATCGGCCTAATCGTCCTCAACGTGGGCGGCATTCCGCTCACACTCGGTTCGGGTGGTGGCTGTCTGCTGGCCGGTTTGCTGTTCGGCTGGATGCGCGGCAAGCATCCGATGTACGGCGCGATGCCGGCGGCGGCTTCGCAGTTGCTGAAGGACTTTGGTCTCGCGGCATTCGTGGCGGTGGTCGGCTTGAACTCCGGCTTGCAGGCGGTCGTGACGGTCAAGCAGAGCGGCATGACGATCTTTCTGCTCGGCGTGTTCGTCACCTTGTTCCCCCTGCTCCTGACCATGTTGTTCGGCCGCTACGTGCTGGGCTACAAGAACGCGGCGATTCTAGCCGGCGCGCTGTCGGGCTCGCGCAGCGCCAACCCGGCGTTCGGCGGCGTGCTCGACAAGGCGGAAAGCGCCGTGCCGACCGTGCCGTTCGCGATCACCTATGCGATTGCGAACGTCGCGTTGACGTTGCTCGGACCGCTAGTGGTCGGGCTGGTTTAGCCGGGTTTAGTACACGCATCTATCGATCTCTCTTACGCCGGCGGCAACTGAACGTGTCCCTCGTGGCGCCGGCGTCATTCACTTGCACATTGGAGAACGCATCATGGCAAAAGAGAAAAGCGGCAAGAAACAAGGCGACATGGCTCAAGCCGGCTTTGCGGCGCTCAGCCCGTTCGAACTTAAGGACGAGCTGATCAAGGCCGCGGGCGGTGGCGCGGTAGAGCGTGCCGCCAACGCATCGATGCTCAACGCCGGTCGCGGCAATCCGAACTTCCTCGCGACGATTCCGCGCCACGGCTTCTGGCAGCTCGGACTGTTTGCGATGCGCGAGTCGGAGCGTTCGTTTGCGTACATGCCAGAGGGTGTCGGCGGTTTCCCGCGACGCGAAGGGCTGACGGAGCGCTTCGATCTGTTCCTGCGCGAAAACAAGGGCGTGCCCGGCATCGACTTTCTGCGCGGCGCGGTGTCGTATGTGCGCGATCAGCTCGGACTCTCCGCGGGCGACTTCCTCTATGAAATGTGCGAGGGCATTCTCGCATCGAACTATCCGGTGCCGGACCGGATGCTCAAGCTATCCGAACAGATTGTCGGGCAGTATTTGCGCAAGGAGATGATCGGCAACCATCCGTTCGTCGGCGAGTTCGACGTGTTCGCGGTGGAAGGCGGCACGGCGGCAATGACGTACATCTTCAACACGATGCGCGAGAATCACCTGATCAAGCCGGGTGACACGATTGCGCTGGGCCTGCCGATTTTCACGCCGTACATCGAAATTCCGCGCCTGAACGACTATCAGTTGAACGTCGTCAATCTCGAAGCCACGGTTGAAAGCGGCTGGCAGTATTCGAAGAAGGAACTCGACAAGCTGCGCGATCCGAAGGTCAAGGCGTTCTTCCTCGTGAACCCGAGCAACCCGCCTTCGGTAAAGATCGACGACGAGAGCCTTCAATACATCGCGGACATCGTCAAGGAACGCCCCGATCTGATTCTGTTGACCGACGACGTGTACGGCACCTTCGCCGACGACTTCGTCTCGCTGTTCGCGCTCGCGCCGAAGAACACCATCCTCGTGTACTCGTACTCGAAATATTTCGGCGCGACGGGTTGGCGTCTCGGCGTGATCGCGACGCATCGCGACAACGTGCTCGACAAGCTGATCGCCGAGTTGCCGAAGGACGCGAAGAAGGAGTTGCACGAGCGTTATGAATCGATCACGACCGAACCGGACAAGCTCAAGTTCATCGATCGGCTGGTCGCCGATAGCCGCACTGTCGCGCTGAATCACACGGCGGGTTTGTCGACGCCGCAGCAGGTGCAGATGGTGCTGTTCTCGCTGTTTTCGCTGATGGACACGCCTGACGCGTACAAGAACGCGTTGAAGCGCCTGATCCGCAAGCGCAAGCAGGCGTTGTACGAAGAGGTGGGCATTTCGTTCGAAGACGACGATCCGAACCAGGTCGACTACTACACGATTCTTGACATCGAGTTCCTCGGCGAGCGCATGTTCGGGCGCGAGTTCGTCGACTGGCTGCTGAAGAACACCGAGCCGTCGGAATTGCTGTTCCGCCTCGCGCGCGAAGCACGCGTGGTGCTGTTGCCGGGACGCGGCTTCGGTACGCAGCATCCGTCGGGACGGGTGTCGCTGGCTAATCTGAACGAGTCGGACTATCGGCAGATCGGCCGCGCGATGCGCAAGCTGATCGAGGAATACGTCGAGCGCTACAACGCGGCAACCGGCAAGAAGCTCGATAAGTCCAAGGTGAAGTGAGGCTTTAATTCACGCTTGATTTGTGCGGGATCCGCGCTGGAACTCGGCTTCGAGCGCGGTCAGGCATGGACAAAAAACTTGCGCAATTGTGCGGATCAGTGAATGATCGGTGAAGCGGCCCCGCCAGTGTCATTGCTGGCGGGGCCGCTTGTCCCTTTGCACTCTGACATTCACGTACCGATCATGCCGACTTCATCCACCTCTGCCGCACCGGTTTCCTACGCTGTGCCTTGTCCGGTTGTCGAATCGCTCGACGCCATTCTTCCCGAAGAGCCGTTGCTGATGATGGGCGCCGGCCCCGTGCCGATTCCCGCGGCGGTGGCCAAGGCCAATACGGTGGTGATCAATCACCTGGGCAGCACGATGGTGAAGGTGATTGGTCAGGTGAAGACCATGGCGCGCTACGTGTTCCAGACGAATTCGAAGTGGGTGCTGGGCGTAGCCGGGCCGGGTTCTGCTGCGATGGAAATGGCGATCTCCAACCTCGCATGGGAAGGCACGAAAGTGCTGAGCATCAAGAACGGCTTTTTCAGCGAACGGATGGCGGAGATGGGCCGGCGCGTCGGCGCGGAAGTTGCGATTCTCGACGTCGAGGACGGTACTGTGGCGAGTCTCGAAAGCGTGGCTGAGGCGATTCGCCGCGAGCGTCCCGAGATTGTGACGATCGTGCAGGGTGAGACATCCAACACCGTGTGGAACCATCAATTGAAGGAGATTGCGGCGCTTGCGAAAGCAGCCGGTGCGCTGGTCATCGTCGACGCGGTGTGTACGCTGAGCACGATGCCCTTGGAGATGGACGCGTGGGGTATCGATGCGGTCATTACAGGTGGGCAGAAGGGCTTGTCGTCGATCCCGGGTGTTTCGCTGATCGCGTTTTCGGATGAGGCATGGGCGCGGGTGAAGGGGCGCACGGCGCCGAATGCGCATTGGTGCCTTGATGCTTCGCTTGCGGAGAATTTTTGGCACAACGCGGGGTATCACTATACGGCGCCCGTGTCGGGGGTGCTGGCGTTGCACGAGGCGTTGCGGCTCGTGTGCGCGGAGACGCTTGAGAAGCGGTTTGCGCGGCATTTGAAGTGCTCGGTTGCGCTGCAGGCGGGGATTACTGCGTTGGGTTTGCAGTTGTATGCGCCGGCGCCTTGTCGTTTGAATTCGGTTGTTGGCATCGTTGTGCCGGAGCGATTGAGTCCTGCTGATATTTGCGGTCATATCTCGCGGCATCATCAGGTGGAAATCTCCGGTTCGTTTGGTTTGCCGATTGTGCGTATTGGGCAGATGGGCGAGCAGTGCCGGGAACATAACCTGTTCAGGACCTTGCATGCGCTTGGGCGGACGATGGTGGATCTTGGAGTTAAGGTTGAGTTGCCGGCTGGGGTGGCGGCGCTTGAGCGGGGGTTATCGGAAGGGAAGTGAGGTTTTTTGCCTTCGCGGCGCTTATTGTCAGTGTTCTTATGGCGTTGGCCTTTCCTTGAATTGGTAGTGGTCTATTAGCGTTGCCCCTGTGCGGGGCGGCACCTACTTTTCTTTGCCGGCTGCAAAGAAAAGTAGGCAAAAGAAAGCAGCTCAAACCGCTACTGCTAAGTGGGCACCATGGTTTGCGGTGGGTAGTGGTGCATTTGGAATCCGTGTTCTCGCGCGTTCAGCGTTAGTGACAAGGGGCTCATCAGTTCCCACTCCGCACTGCGTGCGTCGCGGACGGGTCTGCATGTGAAACCACGGGCTTCGGTTCGGGTCTGTGGGGCCGTCGGCTTTGCCTCGGCGACACGCTTCTGCACCCACGCGGGAACACCCGCTTCACATGATATGTCGGTGTGCTGACTACCGTCCTGGTCCCGATCACGTTCACAGTCGCTGCGGCAGCGGCGGTGGGTGGTTGCAGTTGCTGTTCCAATCACAATCGCGGCGGTGGTGGTGCAATGACGAGCCACGGTTCGGTAGCGAGACGCGAGCGTCAAAACGTAGCGGGGGTATGAAGTACTCTTCGGCGCGCGCAGCGCCGCCGGAAGTATGACTCCCTTGTCACTGACGTATGCAGGTGCACGAACACAGATTCCAGATGCACCACTACTCGTAGCAGGCCACGATGCCCACTTAGCATTAGCGGTTTGAGCTGCTTTCTCTTGCCTACTTCTCTTTGCAGCCGGCAAAGAGAAGTAGGTGCCGCCCCGCACAGGGGCAACGCTAATAGACCACTAGCAATTCAAGGAAAGGCCAACGCCCCAGGCAAACAGACAACAACCGTCACGCATGCCACTAACAATTCAAGGAAAGGCACCAAAGCCAGAGGCACGAACAACAAGCGCCGCGCAGGCAAAAAAAATCAGGTCGCCGCAGGCGCATTAGGCGCCCGTGAATTCCGCAAATACATCATCGTCGACAGCACGACTGCCATCGCGGAAGCGACCGCTGCAAACAGAAACACCTGCGCGTAGCCAAATTCGCCAGCGATATACCCGGCCAACGGCCCCGTAATCCCCAGAGAAAGATCAAGAAACACAGAATAAGCCGACAAAGCCGCCCCACGGCTAGCAGGCGGCACAAGCCCAACCGCCTCAACGCCAAGAGCAGGAAACACCAAAGCAAACCCAAACCCGGTCAACGCCGCCCCCGCGAGGGCAATATGCGGCTCCGGCGCCAACCACAACATCAACAACCCAGCACATTCAAACGAAAACGAAGCAATCGCGACCCGGAACCCACCGTAAGCCTTGATCGTATTAGCGAACAACAAGCGCGCACCGATAAACAACGTGCCGAAAACAGTCAACGACAAAGCCGCATTAGGCCAATGCCGCGCGGCATAAAACAGCGTAATGAACGTCGCAATCGACCCAAAGCCGGCCGAGCCCAACGCCAACCCAATCCCATGTGGCAGCACCCGCGTGAACACACTCCGATACGACATCCGCTCACCATGCACGATCGGCACCGGCGCGATAGGCCGCGCCAGATAAAACCCGAGCGCCGCCAGCAAAATCACCAGAACGCCCAACGCGGCAAACCCGATCGTGTGCGCAATCGCTACGCCAAGCGGCGCGCCAATCGCAAGTGCGCCATAAGTCGCGATGCCGTTCCAAGAAATCACCCGCGCATTGTTGCTCGTGCCCACCCGGCCGATGCCCCACAAAATCGCGCCAGTACCGCACAGGCTTTCGCCGAACCCGAGTACGAGACGGCTGCACACCAGCAGCCCCAAGCTCACCACGGGCCAGCGCCCGCACAACACCGCCAGCAGCAACAAGATCCCGCTCGCGCCGCAACCCAGCAGGCCGATTGTGACCGTCCGCTTCGGCCCTAACGTGTCGGCCGAGCGGCCGGCGAGCGGCCGCGATGCCAGCGTCGCCAGGTACTGAACGCTGATCGCCGCGCCGGCCAGAATCGCGCTGTAACCCAGATCGTCGTGGACGTAGCCAGGCAGCACCGCGAGCGGAATTCCGATCGTCAGGTAGCAAAGAAATGTGAAAAAGACGACCGGAATGATCTGCATGGTCGTCGCAAATTCGCTGCGCGGTGTCGCTGAGTCGGTGGACATGGGGAAAACGAGACTTGAAAACGGCGGGAAGGCGTGATTTTCCCATGGAACCGATTCCCTTGCAGGGGTTGCTTAATAATTTCGGTGCCTAAATAACGGTGCCGGATCGATATAGTGGTCCATTTTCACTCTGCACGAGCGGTCTTCCGATGCCAACCGGATGAATGCGCCCTGGTCGTCCGTGGCTGTAAAGCTACAATTTATCTAGAAATGCGGCAAAACAGCCAAATCAACATAAGCCAACCGAACCCCAAACCCATCTCTATATCGTTTCACGAATATGTCCCGCATGCGATCCCCGCTATGGGTTGTATTTATTGATGGTGATAGTTTTCGAACCATCATCGCAGCACGTCCCAACGGACACAGAACATTGAGAGTAACGAGACATGACTGAGCCGATTCGCTTCTACCACCGCAACGCGATCCGTGAGATCAAGGATGCGCCCGTCACCCGCACCGTCCTGCAGTATTTGCGCGAAGACGTGCATTGCACCGGCACCAAGGAAGGCTGCGCCGAAGGCGACTGCGGCGCGTGCACGGTCGTGATCGGCGAGCGCAACGAGGCGGGCGGCGTCGACTTCAAGGCGGTCAACGCCTGCATCCAGTTCGTGCCGACGTTGGACGGCAAAGCGCTTTTCACCGTCGAGGACCTGCGTCAGCCGGACGGCTCGCTGCATCCGGTGCAGGAAGCGATGGTCGAGTGTCACGGTTCGCAATGCGGTTTCTGCACGCCGGGTTTCGTGATGTCGATGTGGTCGCTGTATGAAAAGCACGGTCACGAACATAGCTGCGCGAACAAGACCGTGCCGTCGCGCGACGCGATCAGCAACGCGCTGACCGGCAATCTGTGCCGCTGCACCGGCTATCGTCCGATCGTCGACGCGGCCGTGCGCATGTTCGAAGCGCCCGCGCCGAAAGCGCCGGTCAATGTCGAAGCGCTGTCGAACGCGCTCGCCGCGCTCGAGCGCAAGGACACGTTCCATTACCAGCACGCCGGCCAGCAGTTCGACGCGCCGCGTACGGTCGAGGCGCTCGCGAAAATCAAGCAAGCCGAACCCGCCACGCGTATTCTCGCCGGCAGCACGGACATCGGTCTGTGGGTCACCAAGATGATGCGCGATCTCGGCAACATCGTGTATGTCGGGCAGATCGCCGAATTGCAGAAGCTCGAAACCAACGACGACTGGATCGAGATCGGCGCAGGCGTGAGCGTCGAAAAGGCCTACGCGGAAATCGCCAAGCAATATCCGGAACTCACCGAAATGTGGCAACGCTTCGCGTCTCTGCCGATCCGCAATGCCGGCACGCTCGGCGGCAATATCGCGAACGGCTCGCCGATCGGTGATTCGATGCCTGGCCTGATCGCGCTCGGCGCGCATGTGATCGTGCGCGGCGGCGAGATCGAACGCGAAATGCCGCTCGAGGATCTGTACCTCGCGTATCAGAAGAAGGACATGGCGGAGCACGAGTTCGTCGTCGGACTCAAGGTGCCGACCCGCACCGGCGCGCGCAAGAATCTGCAGTTCCGCACCTACAAACTGTCGAAGCGTTTCGACTCGGACATCTCGGCCGTGTGCGCCGCGTTCTCCTTTATCGCCGACGGCAACGTGATCCGGGAGCCGCGCATTGCGTTCGGCGGCATGGCCGCTACCTCGAAGCGCGCGACGCACGCTGAAGCGGTGCTGCGCGACGCCGAATGGCACGAAGCCACCGCGCAAGCCGCGATGCTCGCGCTCGGCAACGACTACGCGCCGCTTAGCGACATGCGCGCGACCAGCAACTACCGCCTCGAAGCGGCGAAGAACACCTTGTATCGCTTCTGGCTCGAAACGCGTCCGAACAATCCGCTGCCCAAGAGTTCGCTGGATGTTCGAGCAGTTGCCGCTGCTTGCGCCCCGGCCGGCGCGAGCGCCTGACGCCACAAGGATACGGAGAACACAAGAATGAATCAGCATGCCGAACCGTTCCTGAAAGACCTTCAGGATCTCGACGACTTTACCCAGGTCCACATCTCGCGCCCGCACGAGTCCGCGCATTTGCACGTAAGCGGCCGCGCCACCTACACCGACGACATCCCGACGCTTGCCGGCACGCTGCACGCCGCGCTCGGCCTGTCGCCGAAAGCGCACGCGAAGATCGTCTCGATGGCGCTCGACAAAGTGCGCGCCACGCCCGGCGTAGTGGCGATCTTCACCGCGGGCGATATCCCCGGTGTCAACGACGTGGGTCCGATCATCCATGGCGACGATCCGATTCTCGCGGACGGTGTCGTGCAATACGTCGGCCAGCCGATGTTCATCGTGGTCGCGACCTCGCATGAGATCGCGCGCCTCGCTGCGCGCCGCGCCGAAGTCGTCTACGAAGAACTGCCGGCCATTCTCACCGCGCAACAGGCCCGGGCCGCGAACCAGCACGTCTTGCCGCCGATGAAACTCGCGCGCGGCGAAGCCGATACGAAGATCGCCCGCGCCGCTCGTCGCGAAGCCGGCGAGATGCTGCTCGGCGGCCAGGAGCAGTTCTATCTGGAAGGCCAGATTTCGTACGCGGTGCCGAAAGACGACGACGGCATGCACGTCTACTGTTCGACGCAGCACCCGACCGAAATGCAGCACATGGTCGCGCACGCGTTGGGCGTGGCGTCGCACAACGTGCTGATCGAATGCCGCCGGATGGGCGGCGGTTTCGGCGGCAAGGAATCGCAATCGGGTCTGTTCGCCTGCTGCGCGGCGCTTGCAGCATGGAAGCTGCTGTGCCCGGTCAAGCTGCGTCCGGACCGCGACGACGACATGATGGTCACCGGCAAGCGCCACGATTTCCACTATACGTATGAAGTGGGCTACGACGACAAGGGTGTGATCGACGGCGTGACGGTCGACATGACCTCGCGTTGCGGCTTCTCCGCCGACCTGTCTGGTCCGGTGATGACGCGCGCGCTGTGCCACTTCGACAACGCGTACTGGTTGTCCGACGTAACGATCGATGGCTTCTGCGGCAAGACCAACACGCAGTCGAATACCGCGTTCCGCGGCTTCGGCGGTCCGCAAGGCGCGTTCGCGATCGAGTACATCATGGACAACGTCGCGCGTTCGGTCGGCGAGGATTCGCTCGACGTGCGCCGTCGCAATCTGTACGGCAAGACCGAGCGCAACCAGACGCCGTATGGTCAGGTGGTCGAAGACAACGTCATTCACGAACTGATCGACGAACTCGAAGCGACCAGCGAATATCGTGCGCGCCGTGCGGCGATCAACGAGTTCAACGCGAACAACGAAGTGCTGAAGAAGGGTCTGGCGCTCACGCCGGTCAAGTTCGGCATCGCGTTCAACGTGACCCACTTCAACCAGGCCGGCGCGCTGGTGCACATCTACACCGACGGTTCGGTGCTGGTGAACCACGGCGGCACCGAAATGGGCCAGGGTTTGAACACCAAGGTCGCGCAGGTCGTGGCGCATGAACTGGGCATCGGCTTTAACCGCATCCGCGTCACGGCGACCGATACGAGCAAGATCGCCAATACCTCGGCGACCGCTGCGTCGACGGGTTCGGACCTGAACGGCAAGGCTGCGCAAGGCGCCGCGCGCCAGTTGCGCGAACGGCTGTCGGCTTTCGCCGCCGAGCGTTTCGGCGCAGGGCAGGTGGCCGCGTCGGAAGTGCGTTTCGTACACGACCGCGTGGTGGTCGGCGAGATGATCGTGCCGTTCGAAGAAGTGATCGCGAAGGCCTATGTCGCGCGTGTCCAGCTCTGGTCGGACGGCTTCTACGCAACGCCGAAGCTCTACTGGGATCAATCGAAGCTGCAAGGCCGGCCGTTCTACTACTACTCGTACGGCGCGGCCGTGTCGGAAGTGGTGATCGACACGCTGACCGGCGAAATGCGCGTGCTGCGCGCGGACGCTTTGCATGACGTGGGCGCCTCGCTGAACCCGGCGCTCGACGTCGGCCAGGTGGAAGGCGCGTTCATTCAGGGCATGGGCTGGCTCACGACCGAAGAACTGTGGTGGAACACGGGCGGCAAGCTGATGACGCACGCGCCGTCGACCTACAAGATTCCGACCGTCAACGATACGCCGCCCGATTTCCGTGTGCGTCTGTTCAAGAACCGCAATGCGGAGGACAGCATCCACCGTTCGAAGGCGACCGGCGAGCCGCCGCTGCTGCTGCCGTTCTCGGTGTTCTTTGCCGTGCGCGATGCGGTGTCGGCCGTGGGTGACCACAAGGTCAACCCGCCGCTGAATGCGCCCGCAACCAGCGAGGAAATCTTGAAGGCAGTCGGCGCAGTGCGGGTGGCGACTGCGGCGGCGCGGCAGTAAGCGCGTGAGCCCTGGTCGAACCCTGGCGTGACCTCCGGGTCGCGCCATGAACCGCCTGAAAGTGGCCAGCTAAGGCAAATCGTGCAAATATTGAAACCAACTGGAATGATCGCCATGAACGACTTTTCTTCCGTTCAGATCGGCCGGCGCAGCGCCGTGCAAGCGCCGCGTCCGGCGCCGATGCACATCGTGCTGTTCGGCGCGGGGCATGTCGGCCATGCGCTCGTCACGCTGCTCGGCAGCTTGCCGTGCGTCGTCCAGTGGGTCGATGAGCGCGATGAACTGTTCCCCGACGAAACGCCGGCCAATGTGCAGATCGAAGCGACCGACACGCCCGATGCGATCGTCGACACGGCGCCGCCCGGCGCGTATTTCCTCGTGATGACGCATAACCATGCGCTCGACTTTTCGCTCGCCGCGCGCATCATGCGGCGGCGCGATTTCACCTACTTCGGCATGATCGGGTCGAAGACAAAGCGCGTGAAATTCGAGCGTCGTTTGCTGGATCGAGGCGTGGATCTGGATCGGCTGGTGGAGATGACCTGCCCGATCGGCGTGACCGGCATTGTGGATAAAGCGCCTGCGGCGATCGCGGTCGCGGTGTGTGCCGAGTTGCTGCAGATCCGTTCACGTCAAGCCGCGGCTCAGGCGGCAATGCAGAAGCTTTGCGCGAGCGTTTGAGTAGATAGAGCGAGGCGCCTGGCGTAAGGCGTTCAACGCCAGGCTCGTAACCTGAACTCCCCAGACTTCAAACCACAGCGTCAGCCCTCCGCGGCTGACGTTTCCTTTTTCGCCGGCCGTTTCGCGCGCCGCACCTTCTGCGCGATCAATTCATCCGACACTTGCGACATCAACGTACGCAGCCAGCCGACATCGCTCGGCCGATCCGGCTGAGGATGCCACAGTTGATAGCACTTGATGCGTGGAAACGGAATCGGCACTTCGACCACGGCGAGCGGCAGGATGCTCGCATAGTGCGTCGCGAAACGGCGCGTGGTCGTGAAGATCAGATCCGATTGCAACAGCGTTTGCGGCACGAGGCCGAAGTAGGGCAGCGTGGCGACGATGCGCCGCTCGGCGCGGGCCCTGGCGAATCCGATGTCGACGGCGCCGCCGCTTGCGCCGCTATAAGGCGTCGGCGCGAGATGCGGCGCGGCGAGATACGCTTCGCGCGTCATCGGCGTGCGTGCGAGCGGATGATCGGCGCGCATCAGGCACACCACCGTATCGGAGAACAGGTCACTGCGCTCGAAACGCGGATCAGGCTTCGGCCAGTTGCCGATCACCAGATCGAGTTCACCGGCGTCGAGCGCGGCCGAATGGTCGAGCATCGGGCTTAGCGAATCGATCTCCAGACGCGCATGCGGCGCCGCTTCGCGAAACTGCGCGATCACGGTGGGCATGAAGAAGTCGTTCAGATAATCCGGTGCCGCCACGCGGAAGGTCCGGCGCGAGCGGCCGGCGTCGAAGTCGCCATGCGGCGTCGCAACGAAATCGACTTCGCGCAGCACGCGTTGCGCCGAGGCCAGCAACGACTCGCCGTATTCGGTCGGCACCATGCCCGACTTGCCGCGCACGAGGATCGGATCGTTCAGCGTCTCGCGCAGTTTGCGCAGCGCGGTGCTGATCGCGGGCTGGGTCTGATTCAGACGCAGCGCGGTTTGTGTGACGCTGCGCTCGACGATCAGCGTGCGCAGCACGCGCACGAGCCAGATATCGAGGGAAGCGGCGGAATCGTCCATGGTTTAGGCGAGGCGGTGCAAGCAGGTCGGGCCCGGATGAAGCGTCGTACGGAGCCGCCCGCGAGCCAGATCGCGAGAGCGGGGCGCAAAGGTTATAACCTTAGGCCCGTTTGCGCTGTGGCGGCATAGCAGGCACGGTATGGCCAGCATCAGGACGGCCTTTTTGACGCCATCAAGTCAAAAAAGCCATGCATAGATATGAGCACGGCACGCCTGTCTGCACGAATATTACGTCTTGCTTTCGCTTAGTCGTCCGCGAAGCCTGAAGGCAGCGAACTGACCCGCTTCACTTCCTGCGAGTCGAGCCAGTTCGGCGTGCGTGCGCAATACAGCACCATAGGCAACGCGTCTTCGCCCCAGAACAATTGGTCGTTCAGAAAGAAGGTCGGCACGCCGTAGACGCCCAGACCGATTGCGTCCGTGGTGTTGCGCTGCAATTGCGCCTTCACTTCTTCATTCTTGATCAGTGCCGGGCCGTCCGGCTTGCCGACGCGCTCGCACAGTTCGGCGAATGCTGCATCGCTCGACGGATCGCGGCCTTCACGCCAGATAAAACGGAAAATCTCGCGGACGAAACTGATGTCGCCGTTCGCCGCGGTGGCGAGCAGGAGCGGTTTCATCGAGTCGAACGGATGGGCCGGCGGCATCTTGAACGGAATGCCGAGTTGCTCCGCGCGAAACAGCGCGTGACGGTACATGAAGGTGCGTTTGGCGGGCACGCTATAAGCGGGCCGCTGGCCCCAGTGGCGATACAGATCGTTCAGCACGACCGGCGTGAACGCGAAGTCGAAGCCCGGCCACTTGTCGTGTTGCTCGAGCAACAGGTAGGTGAACGGCGAGACAAAATCGTAAAACCACAGCGGTTGCCTGGCGTCGGTGCCTACGGTCATAAGTGTCTCCCGGATTGCCCTTTCCGAACGGTGTCGTCTGCTGGACCGTCGGAATTGTAATGATCTTACGCGGTGCAGCCGCCGCTTGCACCGGTCAATGTGGTTTTGGATCGGGATGGCCGATACGGGGGACGGCAAACTCGACCACGTGGGTCGAGACGGGTCCCTAGGCGTGGCGGCCGGCCGAAGGCTCGTCGGCTCCCCGCGCTTCAGGTGATTCCGTTGCGTCATCTGCTTCTGCTGCGCGCGCCGAAGCAGATGGCGGCGGCCCGTCGTCCGAGTCTCCCGCTACGTCGCGCTGAGCCTCGCGGCTATGCGTGAGCCGCTCGCGCACGAAGCCGATATGCTCGCGCAGCACGTAGAACTGATCCGCATAGGCGAGCGGCATTTTTAGCCCGTTCACCGATTCTTCGATCGCATCGAGCCGCTCGATCAGCGTGGCGCGTTCTTCGGCCGAGTATTCGCTGAGCGCGCTGCGCTCGATCGCGATCAGCGCGCCATACCAGCGGTAGATGCGCGATTTCACCCGCCACGTGTACAGCGACGGCACGACGCGCAGCGCCGGAATCAGCAGCACGATCAGCGGCACCACGACCACCAGCAGCCGGTCCGCGAGACTCGCCAGCCAGAACGGCAGGATCCGGTAGAGGAAGCCCTTGCCTGACTTGTAGTAGCGGGCGGCGTCGTCGCTGATCGGGAAATCGTGGGCGAGCGGTGCGGGGAATTCGCCGGCGCGCTGCATGATGTTTGCCTTGCCGTGGACCTCGCGTGCCGCTTCGATCAGCAGATCGGACAGCGCGGGGTGCAACGAGTCGCGCGCCACCAGTTCGGCGGTCGGCGCCACCATATGAATCGGCGTGGACGGCAGATTCTTGCCGAGGTCGAACGCGCCCATCGGCATCTGGAGCTGCGTCAGATACGGAAAACGACGGGTGTAGGCATCGGCCTGGGTGAAATCGTAGAACTGCACATTCGGCGTGCGATAGAGCTTGCCCATCACCGCCGGTTGCGCCGAATCGCCGGCCAGAAACGCCGCGTCGACTTTGCCGGTGACGAGTGCCTGGGCGGCGTCGTCGCCCGAGAGCGGCAGCAGTTTGGTCGGGCCGCCCGGCACGATGCCGTTTGCCTTGAGCAGTGCGAGCGCCAGTTCGCGCGTACCGCTGCCCTCGGCGCCGACCGCGAGGCGCAAGCCCTTGAATTCGGAGAGCCGCGCGATTGTCGGCCCGTGATAGAAGATCGCCAGCGGGACATAGGCCACGCTGCCGAGCGACATCAGGCCCTCGCTCGCCGGGCCGGGCGCGACCCCGTCCTGCACGAAGCCGACGTCGACGTTCGACTTCGGGTCTGAGAGCCGTTTGAGATTCTGCAGCGAGCCTTCCGAGGGCAAGACGTTCAGGGTGATACGGTTGCGCGCCAGAATTTCCTTGTACTTCTGGGCCGCATTCCAGAAGGTGCTGCCTTCGGGGCCGGCGCTGATCGTCAGCGTGCTGGGCGGGGCGGGCTGGATCAGGCGCACGGCGACCCAGATCGCCGCGACGGCGATCAGCAGGAGCGGTCCGAACGAGACCGCCAGATCGCGCCAGGAGATCGCGACGAAACGGGCGACGAGACGGGGAGGGCGTTTGCGGCCGGTGGCTGGCTTCATCGGATGACGTGACGGCTACGGTCGAAAGTGAACAGGATGACGGCGTTCTGCGGCGCGCGAACTGCGGCAAAGCGTTCGCGCCATGCCGGGCTGGCTGCCGTGCAAGGCACACAAGCCGCACAAACCGCGCGGCAGCGCGTCGCGCCGATGGTACCTGAGATTCGCGCGGCGGCGCAGCGTCCGGCCGGCGCGGGCGCCGTCAAACCCGTAACAAATCGTGAACGGCGCGTGAACGGTACATGAACGGCCGATGAACGTCCCATGAACGTCCCGTGAACGGCACATGACCAGTCGGCGAAGCACGCCCGAGCCAGAATATGAACGGCGCATGAACAAAACACGCCCGATGCCCCCTATGACAACCGGAATGCACCGCAACGTACGACTAAACCCTTTGCGCTTCTGGCGCGGCTAGATTAAATTGTCGTTCGCTGCCGCGAACAGATGTTTGCACAGCGTGACCCGGCACGACAGACAAGAACCGGGCGCGCTGGCGGACCTCGCGGCTTGCCGGCTCCCGTACCGCATTGCATGCGTGGCATCGCATGCGACTAACGGCGGCCGGCCTCTCTCGCCTCTCGCACACCGTGTCGCAGCCATAGTCGGCCGTCGCTGAGCCGCGCGTTGTCGCGTCCCGAATGGCCGCCGGTAGTCGTAACGAAGCCGCTTGTACATGCGGTCCAATGTGTAGCTAAGGAGAATAGAAACTATGAAATCGGTCGGTTTTCTGAAAACGCTGGGCTCGGTTGTGGCAATGGTGGTGGCGTGCAATGTGTACGCTCAGGCAAGCGATGCAACGGCTACGGGCACGACCGCAGCGCCGGCTGCAAGCGCCAAGGCCGGCAAGAAGGCTAATAGCCAACTGGGTCGCAAGGTGCGCGGCGCGCTTGCCAAGGCGCAAGGCATCGACGTCTCGAACATCGCCGTGCGTGCTCGTGGCGGTGCAGTGACTCTGACGGGTTCGGTGCCTGACCAAGGCCAGATCGACGCTGCCGGTGAAGCGGCCAAGGGCGTCGCCGGCGTGACGTCGGTGACGAACAAGCTGACCGTTGTGCAGCAGTAAGACGGTTGCAATGAGCAGGCCGCGATAAGCGGCCTGGCATAAGCGGCTTGCAACATGAGCACGAAGCGCCGGCAGGCGCGAAAGGCGGCAACAGGAGGTGCATGCGATTCGCTATCGCGCCATGCGCCATCGTGATGCATGCCAGTGCGGGGGCTCCGGCGAATAACCGGAGCTTTTTTTCGCTTTATTTTTCGTAGCGGTGATTTTTGAAACGGTGATGATGAGTTGGCCAGTGCCGGGCTGAACGCCGGTGCCGCAACAGCCCGTCTGTGTGCTGTGACACACTATCGACGCGGAGCGAAGCGTACTGTGATGCAAGCGGAACCGGAGTCAACGCCATGGAAACCACGCATTTGCGGTATACCGATCTGCCGATCAGCGATCGGGCGGCTTTCGAACTGGTATGTGCGCGGCACGGTTTTGCGCCGGCGCATTTCGACATCAGCGCCTGCCCGGACCCGGGCGATGCCGCACACGAGCGCCTTGTCACGGTTCGGCGCGGCGGCTGGGCGCAGTCATATCACGACCATCAGGGTCAATGGGTCAGGCAGTTCGAGACCGATCTCACCTGCCGGTTTTTCAAGTAGCGCGGCTACTTTATGACAGCACGAGGCGCACGCCGACCAGCGTGAGCGTGGCCGCGAGCACGTTGCGCAGTAGCGCGTCCGGTGCGCGCGACGACAGGTAACTGCCGATCGCGATGCCCGGCAATGATCCCACCAGCAGTGACAGCAGCATCGACCAGTCGACCGAGCCCAGCAGCCAGTGACCGGCGCCCGCCAGCAGCGTGAGCGGCACTGCGTGCGCGATATCGGAGCCGACGATGCGCGTGGTCGGCAGCAACGGATACAGCAGCAACAACACCGTCACGCCAATGGCGCCCGCACCCACCGACGTCAGCGACACCAGCACGCCCAGGATCGCGCCGGTCAGCATGGTGAGCGCGAGCGTACGCCCTTGCCTCGGCGCACGCTGACGGCGCGCGCCGAGCGCCGCGAGTTGCGGCCGGAATACCAGCGCCACGGCCGTGACCAGCAAAGCGGCGCCGAGCACGATCTGGATCAGGCGGCTCGCGCCCGGCGTGTCCATCCCGTACCGATGCAGCAGGATCAAGGTGATGGTTGCCGCCGGTACGCTGCCGGCCGCGAGACGCAGGGTGATCTGCCAGTCGACGGAGCCTTTCAGGCCGTGCACCAGCGTGCCGGTCGCCTTGGTGGCGGCCGCGTACAGCAGATCGGTGCCGACCGCGGTGGCCGGATGTACGTTGAACAGCAGGACCAGGATCGGCGTCATCAGCGAGCCGCCGCCGACACCCGTCAGTCCGACCAGAAAGCCGACGAACAGGCCGGAGACGGAGTACAGCAGATCGATGTGGGGAAGAGCCATTGAGCAGACCGCTGACGGTCGGGTGGGTTGAACAGGTTAGACGGCAAGGCCGGCGCACACTCGCCTTCGAGCGCCGGCGCATCTCGGCGACAGGCGCACGACGGCGCGGCGAAAGCCGCTATTGTCGCAAAACTGCCGCGCTTGCGTACGAAGTTGCTACGACACGCCCTGCTGGGCCGCCTGCATCCGGTCGATCAGCGCCAGCACTTCGGGCCGGCTCTCGCCCTTTGCATGCACGAAGTAATAAGTCAGTGGCGAGGCGACTTCGTGGCGGCTCACCCGCACGAGGCCGCTTTTGCGCAGATACGCATCGGCGACCGGCACGCGTGCCAGCGCCACGCCGAGTCCCGCTTCGGCGGCGGCCAGCACCAGTGTGTAGTCTTCGAAGCGCCGGTCCTGCGTGCGCGGCTTCAGCGGAATAGCCAGCGCGCCGAACCAGGCGCGCCAGCCGGTCACATCCGAGTCGTGCAGCAGCGGCACATCGAGCAGCGCGGCGTCGCCATGTTTATGCCGCTGCTTCGCGAGGCGTGCGGCGAGCGCGGGATGCGCGACCGGATAAAGCGTCTCCGGCAGGAAAGGTTTGACCTCGAGCTGACGCCAACTGCCGCGCCCGTAGCGAATCGCCAGATCTGCTTCGCCGCCGGCGATGTCCACGTTGCGATGATCGATATCGAGCTGTATGCGCAGCGCCGGGGCGGCGCTCTCGAATGCCGCCTGGCGCTCGAAGAACCACAGTTTGGCGAACGCCGGCACCACGCTCAGCTTGACCAGTTGCGGGCTGCGCGGCAAGCGCCATTGAACCGCGGCGCTGTCGATGATGCCGAACGCCTGCTCGATACGCCCGACGAAACGCTGCCCGTCCGGCGTCAGCCGCACGCCGCGCGCATGGCGTTCGAACAAGGTCATGCCGAGCCAGTTTTCGACCGCGGCCACTCGCCGGCTGATCGCGCCGTGCGTCAATCCGGCGACCTCGGCAGCGGCGAGAAACGAGCCTTCGCGGGCGACGGCGCAGACGGTTTCGAGGCTTGCGAGCGGCGGCCGCGCCAACGAGGTCTGTGAGGAGGTGTGAGCCATTTTCACATCACGATGTTCATTTGTGCGCTAGCTTAGCAGCTCGCGGCGCGGCACCATCTGAGCATGAACACACTCACTTCGTCTCCATCGCCCCGTTCCGAGCGGCAGCCGCTGCTGGCGGCAGGCGCGGTCGCCTTCACCATCGTGTCCTGGGCGTCCGCCTTTCCATTCATTCGCATCGGCTTGCAGGGTTTGGCGCCTTTGCCTTTGGCGGCGGCGCGTTTCGCCACCGCGGCGCTGCTGGTGATCGCATGGCTTGCCTATCGACGCCCGCCGTTGCCGGCATGGCGCGACGGTCTGCGTTTCGTGCTGTGCGGTTTTCTCGGCATCGCGCTTTACAACGCGCTGCTCAACACCGGCGAGAAAACGGTGGCGGCAGGCGCGGCGAGTTTCATCGTCAATACGCTGCCGATTTTCACGGCGCTGCTGGCGGCCGTGTTCCTCGGCGAGCGATTCAATCGTTGGGGATGGCTCGGTTCGTTAGTCAGTCTCGCCGGCATCGCGGTCATTGCGCGGGGTCAGCCCGGCGGCCTGACGCTCGGCGCGGGCAGTACGCTGATTCTCGGCGCGGCGCTGTGTTCGGCGAGCTATTTCGTGCTGCAGCGGCGCCTGATTCCGGTCTACGGGGCACTGACGTGCACCGCCTACACGTTGCTGGCAGGGGCGGTGTTGCTGGCGCCGTGGCTGCCGGGCGCGTTGAGTTCGCTTGGCAGTGCGCCGCACGGTACGTTACAGGCGGTGCTGGTGCTCGGCGTATTTCCGGCGGCGCTTGGTTATGCAACGTGGACGTTCGCGCTCGGCTACTTCGGCGCGGCGCGCGCGGCCAATTTTCTGTATCTGACGCCTGCGGTGGCGACGGCGTTGTCCGCCGTGCTGACCGGCGAGCGTCCAGGTCTCGCGACGCTATGCGGTGGATTGATGGCGATTGCGGGTGTGGTACTCGTGGCGTTGCGGGGGCGCTCGTGAGTCACAAGGCGCATCGTTGAGGGCCCTTGTGCGGTCCTGCTAACCCTCTTCAAAGCGCGCGGCGAATCTCGACGATACCGAACGTCGCCAGCGTGAATCCGACGATCCGGTCGATCGCCACGCGCAGCTTGCTGCCGATCGCATGGCGCGCGAGCGACACCACGGTCACGAGAAAACACCACCACGCGATCGAACCGCAAAACACGCCGCCTACAGTGGTCAACGCGATGCTCGATGAAAACGCGCCACGCGGTGCGAGCGTCGTAAACAGCGCGGCAAACATGATGACGGTTTGCGGATTGGTCAGCGTGAGCAGCAATGAACTCGCATACGCGCGCAGTGCGCCGGCGCGGCCCACCTGTGCGAGCTTGCCGTTGCCGTTGCCGTTGCCGTTGCCGTCGCTGTTGCCGTTGCCATTGCCGTTGGCCGCATCGGCGGGCGCTTTTTGCAGCAAGGTACGCACGCCGAGATAAAGCAGGAACAGACCGGCGAGCAGATGCAGGGGCCGGTCGTAGGCGAGCATGAACTGCGAAATGCCGACAAGGCCGAGTGCCGCGATCAAGCCATAAACCGCATCGCCGGTCGCAATGCCGAAGCCGATTGCGAGCCCAGCGCGCGGACCGCCCGTCAGCGTGCGGCGGATGCATAGCATGCCCATCGGGCCGACCGGTGCGGCAATCGCGAGGCCGACGCCCGCAGAGGTGACGAAGAGACTGGCGGTGGACATGGGAAAGCCTTGGTCGGTTGTTCTGATTGCGCAGTTTGACACACGATTCGCGGTCACAACCTGGCGCGCGATCGACGACGCAAACCGGCATGCCGGCCGTGGATACCCTGGGATGGACTTGGCGGCCGCCTTCCTCGGGCATAATTTTCTCACTTCAAACACCCAGGGCGCGCCCGTTCATGTGGCAAATCGATCAGGTGACGTTGCGCTTGTTCATCGCCGTCTGCGAGGAAGGCACGATCGCGCGGGCGGCCGAACGTGAGTTCATCGCGCCGTCTGCGGTCAGTAAGCGGCTCGCCGATCTCGAAGCGCTGGTCGACGTCGCGCTGCTCTCGCGCAGCCAGCGCGGCGTGCGCGCGACTGCCGCCGGCGAAGCGCTGCTCAGGCACGCGCGGCTCATCATGCGCGGCCATGAACGCTTGCAGGCGGAGCTCAGCGAATACGCGGCCGGCGCGCGCGGTCATGTACGGGTGCTGGCGAATGTGTCGTCGATGGTCGAGTTTCTGCCCGAGGCGCTATCGGTGTTTCTGAAGGCCAATCCGCAGGTTCGTGTCGATGTCGAAGAGCGTGTCAGCGCCGAGATCGTGCGCGGTCTGGAAGAGGGCGTGGCCGATCTGGGCATCTGCCGCGATGTGGTGCCGATGGGCAGTCTCGATGTGCTGCCGTATCGCTCCGATCATCTCGCGCTGATCGTGCCGCGCGATCATCCGCTCGCCGGTGAAACTGCGGTTGGCTTTGAGCAGACCCTGGCGTTCGATCATCTCGGGCTCGCATCGAATGCATCGGTGAATGCGCTGATGCAACGCATTGCTGTTGAAAAAGGCAGCGAGCTCAACTATCGAACCTATGTATCGACCTTCGACGCCGCCTATCGTTTTATCCAGGCAGGCCTTGCCGTCGCGATCCTGCCGAGCGAGGCGCTGCCCAAACATGCCGCTGACGAATACGGCATCGTCGCCGTGCCCTTGCGCGAAGCATGGGCGGAGCGGCGCTTCGTGATCTGTATGCGCGACCGCAAGGCGCTGACGCTGACGGCGGCGCATTTACTCGACCATCTGCTGCGCCTAGGTTGAGCGCCGGCTCCTGGCTGCCTCGGAGCTCCCTCTGAAAAGCCCTTAAGGGTTTCCCCTTTGCGACGGCGCACGCCCGTCCCGCATGCCACCGCGGCCATCGCGAGCGGCGATGGAGTGCGTCGTCAACGCAGACTTTGCCGTACGGTCGCGCGCGGGCACGCTGTCACTCAGTTGCTTCTTTCCCTGCATTCCACGCAAGACTCAAGACCGGGATTCAAGACCATGAATGACACCCAGGAGCGCGTCGTCGTGACCGAAGTCGGCATGCGCGACGGCCTGCAAAGCATCGCACGCACGATGCCCACCGAGTTCAAGCGGCGCTGGATCGACGCTGCATACGCGGCCGGCGTGCGGCATATGGAAGTCGCGTCGTTCGTGCCGGCGAAGCTGTTGCCGCAAATGGCCGACGCCGACGAAGTGATCGCCCACGCGCTCACCTACGACGATCTGATCGTGACGGCATTGGTGCCGAACCTGAAGGGCGCGCAACGTGCGCTCGAATCCGGCGTGCATCGGATTGTCGCGCCGATTTCGGTGAGCACGGCGCATAGCCTCGCCAATGTCCGCAAGACGCCGGTCGAGATGATCGAGGCATTTGCCGCGATGCGCGAGCTGATCGATAGCGCGGCTAGCGCGAACGCGCGGCGCGTGGAACTGATCGCAGGATTATCGACCGTGTTCGGCTGCACGCTGCAAGGCGCGGTGCCTTACGCCGATATCGCCGCGATTGCACGCGCAGCCTTGCAGGCGGGCGCCGATGTCATCGCGCTTGGCGACACCACCGGTGAAGCGACGCCGCGCCAGGTCGGCGAAATCATCGAACTGGTGCGAGAGGTTGCGGGAAACAAGCTGCGCTCGCTGCATTTCCACGACACGCGCGGTCTCGGTCTCGCAAACACGTTGGTCGCGCTGCAGCACGGCATCCGTGAATTCGACGCGTCGCTGGCTGGCCTTGGCGGCTGTCCGCATGCGCCGGGTGCGACCGGCAACGTGAACACCGAAGACCTCGTGTTCATGCTCGACAGCATGGGTTACGACACCGGCATCGACCTCACCCGACTTATCGCGTCGCGCGACGTCCTCGCCGACGCGCTCCCCGGCGAACCGCTGTACGGCTATCTGGCGCGGGCCGGTTTGCCGAAGCAGTTCAGTGCCGCTGCTCAACGTTTTGAACCTTCCGAATCACGGGTGTTGCAATGAATCCGCTTTCTTCCACGTCTGCTGCTTCCGCTTCTTCTGCATCTGCTTCTGCTACATCTGCGTCTTCAGCAGAGCAACAGGGCGCGTTGCCGCTTGCAGGCATTCGCGTGATCGAGCTGTCGCATATGGTCATGGGGCCAACCTGCGGGATGATTCTTGGCGACCTCGGTGCTGAAGTCATCAAGGTCGAGCCGCCGCGCGGCGATGGTACGCGTCGTTTGCTCGGCACCGGTGCGGGTTTTTTTCGTACCTTCAATCGCAACAAGAAGAGTGTCGCGCTCGATCTCGATAGCGAAGCCGGACTGGCCGCGCTGCACAAGCTCGTCGATACCGCGGATGTATTCGTCGAGAACTTCAAGCCGGGCCGCATGGCGAAGCTGGGCCTCGATTACGCGTCGCTTCGTGAGCGCAATCCTAGGTTGATCTATGTCTCGCACAAAGGCTTTCTTAACGGTCCATACGAGCACCGTCTCGCTCTGGACGAAGTCGTGCAGATGATGGCCGGCCTCGCCTACATGACGGGACCGGTGGGCCGGCCGTTGCGCGCGGGCAGTTCGGTCAACGACATCATGGGTGGCATGTTCGGTGCGATCGGCGTGCTTGCCGCGCTGCACGAACGGCATACGAGCGGACGCGGCAAGGAAGTACAGAGCGCGCTGTTCGAAAACTGTGTGCTGCTTTCCGCGCAACACATGCAGCAGTTCGCCGCGACCGGTGTGCCCGCTGCGCCGATGCCCGAGCGCATCAGCGCGTGGGCCGTCTACGACGTGTTCAGGCTTGCCAACGACGAGCAGATGTTTATCGCCGCGACCGGCGACGGTCAGTGGCGCGCGCTGTGCGCGATTCTCGATCGCGCCGACCTATTGGCTGATCCGCGCCTCACGACTAACAACGACCGCGTGCTGGCCCGCGAGTGGTTGTTGCAGACGCTCGGTGAAACCTTGAGTCGTTTCGAAGGCGCGGCGCTCGTGCCGCAGTTCGAACGTGACCACATTCCTTTCGCGTCGATCACGAAACCCGAGGACCTGTTCGACGATCCGCATCTGAACGAGAGCGGCGGCCTCGCGCGATTGACGCTCGATGACGGAAGCGAAACCGCGATGCCCTTGCTGCCGATTTCGATGGATGGCGCTCGTCTGCAACCGCGCTCGCCGATCGCAAAGATCGGTGAGCACACCGCCGACGTGCTGCGCGGTTTGGGCTACGACGAAGCGCAGATCACGGCGTTGGGCGGCGGCGTAGCGCAGACGCCGCGAGAAGCTGCGTGAGGGTAGCGGTGCGCTCGATGCGTCAAACGTAGTCAATCAATCTCATCCGGCGTCAGACCGGAAATCATGGAGACGGACGATGAAATCGTCGAATCATGTGGTGTATGCGACAGCGGTCGGCGATGCCGGCACGCTGGGTGGTTTGCCCTCAGGCGCCGGTGCATCGGCAAGCGGCCGCGCAGAAGAGATCGCGCTGAATGGCGCGCGCATTTCCGCGCGGCTCGATCGCTTGCCCGCCACGCGCTCGATCTGGCAACTGGTGATGCTGCTGAGCCTCGGGCTCTTCTTCGAACTGTACGACCTGATGTTCTCCGGCTACATCGCGCCGGGCCTCGTGCGCAGCGGCATTCTCACAGCGACGACGCACGGTCTGTTCGGCACCAGCGGCGTGGCGAGTTTCATCGCGGCCTTATTCGCAGGCCTGTTTATCGGCACGGCGGCATGCGGTTTTCTCGCCGACCGTTTCGGGCGGCGTGCGATCTTCACATGGTCGCTGCTGTGGTACACGGCGGCCAACATCATCATGGCGTTCCAGGACACGGCGCTTGGGCTCAACCTTTGGCGCTTCATCGCGGGGATCGGCATCGGCGTGGAGATTGTGACGATCGGTACGTACATCTCCGAGCTCGTGCCGAAACATGTGCGAGGACGTGCGTCGGCCTTTTCACAGGCAGTTGGTTTTTGCGCGGTGCCGATCGTCGCGTTTCTATCGTATTTGCTGGTGCCGCACCGTTACTTCGGCCTCGACGGCTGGCGCCTAGTCGTGCTGACCGGTGTGGTGGGTGCGATCGTGGTGTGGTGGATCCGCTTGCGTTTGCCGGAAAGCCCACGCTGGCTCGCACAGAAGGGCCGCATCGAGGAAGCCGACGCCGTGATGAAGCGACTCGAAGCACGCGTGGAACGAGAATATGGACGGCCCTTGCCGGAGCCGGCGTTGCCTGAACCGGTGCGCGCGCGTGCGGCGTTTCGCGATCTGCTGGTGCCGCCGTATCGCAAGCGCACGCTGATGCTGATCATTTTCCACGTGTTCCAGACGATGGGTTATTACGGCTTCGCGAACTGGATTCCGACGTTGCTGATCAAGCAGGGCATTACCGTCACGACGAGTTTGATGTACGCGAGCATCATTGCGATTGCGGCGCCCCTTGGACCGTTGCTGGGGATGCTGATTGCCGACCGCTTCGAGCGTAAGACGGTGATTATCTGCATGGCGGCGGTGAACGTCGTGTGCGGGTTGCTGTTCAGCCAGGCACGGGAGACGGTATTGCTAGTGAGCTTGGGCGTGTGCCTTGTGCTGGCGGGCAACATTATTTCTTATAGCTATCACGCATATCAGGCCGAGCTGTTTCCGACCAGTATTCGAGCGAGGGCAGTGGGGTTTGTTTATTCGTGGAGCCGGATTTCGGCGATGTTTTCCGCGTTTGTGATTGCGGGATGCCTGAACCGCTTTGGCGTGAACGGGGTGTTTGTGTTTATTTCGGGGGCGATGATGATCGTCATGCTGGCCATCGGGACGCTTGGGCCGAAGACGCGGGATGTCGCGTTGGAGGATATTTCGAGGTAGTGCGGGTGGTTGAGGTGAGGCCCGCCTGGCGGGGCGGGCTTGCTGCTTGGTTGGTGCTGCCTTAGTGTTTCTTTGGCGTTGCCGAAACGGTCGGCGCCACGCGGATCGGCGGCGCGCCCGAGGGCGTCGTGGCCGGTGTGGGTTTTTTGGCCTGCTTCGGTTTCTTTACTTCGCGGTTACTGCGCATTTGACCTTTTGCCATGATGGGCTCCCCAGTAGGCTTTTATCGCTCCGCGAGGGAGCAGTTGGATAGTGTGCGCTGAAATTTGGGTTTATGGGAGGGATTTGGGGTTTTTTTGCCTGCTCGGCGCTTGTTGTCAGTGTTCTTAGGGTGTTGGCCTTTCCTTGAATTGTTAGTGG